>NZ_JANCLV010000005.1:110468-290226 GCF_024294965.1 Pseudarthrobacter humi | reverse complement strand
AACCAGCTGTAAAAACCAGACCACACCACGGGGTGGCATAATCCAGTCAATTCAACCAATTCAATACAATAAATTGGTATCAACAAACTTGGCACACTATTGAGTTCTCAAACAACAGACACACCCGGCACCACCACAACCAATTCAATCGGCCGTGGATCGCTCCGGAGCAACTTTTCAAACTTACCCGGTTTCCCGCCCCGATGCAAATCCATATTCCAGGACCCACACCAGCAGAAAACACATCCCCACCAAACAAAGGCGCTCAAAAGAACAACCAACATTTGGTCTTGAATTAGGGGGTTTGGCCGCCCGCGGTAACCAGCTCTTCGCTGTTCCCCTCGCGGCGACTTAGAAAACAATACACCCACCCAACCCCCACCGCAAATCCACCCCCACAACGGGACCTAACCCCGCCGTTCGGGGCCCAAAGCCGGCATCGGCACCCAAATTCGGGCGCCGCCGTCGTACTTCACTTCTGTGTGCTGCAGCACAACGGAGGGGGCTCGATCACCGACAAGCTCGATTACGGCAAGCCTTAAACGCAGAAGGGCCGGCAACCAAACGGTTGCCGGCCCTTCTCAAGCAGCTGGAATCAGCGGTACTGAATTACCAGGAAGACTTGGTGATGCCCGGGAGCTCACCACGGTGAGCCATGTCGCGGAAGCGAACACGGGAGATACCGAACTTCTGGAAGGTACCGCGCGGACGGCCGTCGATGATGTCGCGGTTACGCAGACGGACGGGCGACGCGTTGCGGGGAAGCTTCTGCAGGCCGAGGCGTGCTGCTTCGCGAACTTCGTCGGTCGAGTTGGGGTCAACCAGAGCCTTCTTCAGTTCGAGGCGCTTTGCAGCGTAACGCTCAACGATGACTTTACGCTGTTCGTTCTTTGCGATCATTGACTTCTTAGCCATGTGTTTAGCGCTCCTCTCGGAATT
This sequence comes from Pseudarthrobacter humi, assembly GCF_024294965.1. NCBI lineage: Bacteria > Bacillati > Actinomycetota > Actinomycetes > Micrococcales > Micrococcaceae > Pseudarthrobacter > Pseudarthrobacter humi. Next base: position 289,287 of record NZ_JANCLV010000005.1, on the reverse strand, counting down.
CGACGTGCTGACGGATCTTGGGATCGTACTTCTTCAGAACCATGCGGTCCGGGTCGTTACGACGGTTCTTCCGCGTCACGTAGGTGTAACCCGTGCCCGCAGTCGACTTGAGCTTGATGATCGGACGTACGTCCTTGTCCTTAGCCATTAGAGCTTCACTCCCCGAGCAAGGATGGCGGCGACGACTACGTCGATGCCGCGTACGTCGATGGTCTTGATGCCCTTTGCAGAAAGCTGCAGAGTGACGTTACGGCGCAGGGACGGAACCCAGTAGCGCTTCTTCTGGATGTTCGGATCGAACCGACGCTTGTTGCGACGGTGCGAGTGCGAAATGCTGTGCCCAAAGCCCGGCTCGGCTCCGGTCACTTGGCAGTGTGCTGCCATGACTTCTCCTCAAGAATTGAATGTAATGATCCGCATATCTGCTGCAGGATCATGCGGCTAAGTGCGACCCAAAGTGATCAGGGTGAACGGTTAGTCACGCAACTTGAGCCCCTAACTACCGGCTACCCTGGAGAAAATTACCGGGCCACCGGAGCAATTGCGCACGCTCCGCGCACTTAGCGCTCACCAAGTCTACGAGTTCATGCAATTAAAGACCAATCCGTGCTCGGACGGTGTATAAGGGGGCGCTGCTTCAGAGGCGCGTGAGCTGGGCGTATTTGGGCTCCAGGCCATCGCCGGAGGATTTGCCGGTGACGCGGCGGACCACCCACGGGCCGGCGAATTCGCGGACCCAGCGGGCGTTGGCGCGGAGGGCTTCGGCCCGGTTCAGCTCGGGCACCGGGGTCATGGGCGGGACCTCGATCGAGTGGTCGTGCTCCAGGACGGTAAGGACGCGTTTGGCCATGTTGGCGTGCCCGGCAGCAGACATGTGCATCCGGTCCTGGGCCCACATGCCCCAGTCGTAGTACTCGTTAAAGCGCCAGTAATCCACCAGCAACGCTCCATGGTCCCCGGCAATGCCGCGGACCAGTTCGTTGTAGATGGCGGTGCGGCCGCGCATGGTGCTGAAGACCTTCGAACCGCGCGCGTCGAAGCCTGTGAACATCACCACCGTGGCGCCGGTGGCCGCCAGCTTGCGGATGCCGGCGTCGTACTCCGCCAGCAGATCGTCGATGTCGATCCTGGGCCGCAGAATGTCGTTGGCACCTGCATAAATGGTCACCAAGGTGGGATTAAGGTCGACGGCAGCGTCCACCTGTTCTGCAATGATCTGGCGGAGCTTCCTGCCGCGGATGGCCAGGTTGGCGTAGCCGAAGCCGGGATCAGCCGCGCCCAGCTGCTCCGCCACGCGGTCCGCCCAGCCGCGCACGCCGTTGGGGCGGCCGGGATCGTCATCCCCGACCCCTTCCGTGAAGGAGTCGCCGAGCGCTACATACCGTGCGGAAAAGTCCATGGCGTCAGTCTTTCATCTGTTGCCGGGAGCAACCAAGACGAGGCCCGCCCGGAGGGTGGCCGTCAGAGCTGCGGCTTAAGGCCGGCTTCCGGTCTCGCGGAGGATCCAGTGGTCATCGTCCAGCCGGGCCACGATCTTTTCGCCGATGCGGGCGAGGTCGTTGACGTCGCGTTCCGTCAGCGCGTCCAGGAACTTGGTGCGCACCGCCTCCACGTGCCCCGGTGCGAGTGCCTCCAAAGTGGCCATCCCGACGTCGGACAGGTGTGCGGTGGTGACCCGTGCATCGCTGGGGTGCGGACGCCGCTCCAGCCATCCGCGCTTCTCCAGCTTGGCAACAACATGGGAGAGCCGGGACAGCGACGAACTCGTGCGGGCGGCCAGCTGGCTCATCGGCAGGAAGCGGCCCTCGGCTTCGGACAGCATGGCCATGACGTTGTAATCGAACAGGGACACCTTGCCAGCGGTGTGGAGCTGGTTGTCCAGGGCAGCCGGCAGGAGCGTGTTGATGCTCAGGAGTGCCAGCCAGGCACGGCGTTCGTCGGCGTTGAGCCAGCGCGGTTCGGTCATGCGTCCATTCTAGAAGCAGAGCGTGGTTGAGCGTTCAAGTGACGCACCAGTTCCCGTGGACCCATCCGGGTAGGCTGACTCTATGTTTGTTGTATCACTGACCTACAAGGTGCCCGAAGACATCGTGGACTATCACCGTCCTGCGCATATGGCGTGGGTTAAGCAGGCGTTCGACGACGGCGTGTTCCTTGCGTCCGGACGCCAGGTTCCCGCTGTGGGCGGGGTGCTGTTGTCCAAGGCCGACCGAACCACACTGGATGCTGCGCTGGCCAAGGACCCCTTCTACAGCAACGGTGTGGCCGAGTTCGAGGTCATCGAATTCACTGCCACAACCGTGGCGGAGGGCTACGAAAACCTGCTGGACACGTAAGCCCCCGGCCCCGCGCCAGCAGGCTCCGGGGAACTGCCCGGCAACCCCGGCAGTTCCCCGGGCGGACCTACTGCTCCACAACCAGCAGCTGGGCCTTGTCCGGCTCCCAGGTCACGAACAGCTCCGCGCCTGGCGCGGGCCGACCCGTCGCATCTGAACTGAGTTCGCGCACCTGGAGCTCGTGGCCGCCGGCCGTGAGGCGGTGGCGCACGGTGGCGCCCAGGTTGGTCGAGGAGACCAGCGCCGCCTTGCCGCAGTTGTCCGTGCCTGCCTTGGAGCTGAACTTGAGGTGTTCGGGACGGATGGACACGGCGTAGTTCTCGCCGGTGACGCCTCGGTCGCGTACACGGCCCAGGCCCAGGCCGCCGAGGTCAACCAGCGCCTCGCCGTCCCTGCGTTCCAGGACGGTGCACGGGATGAGGTTGGTGTCGCCCAGGAAGCTGGCCACCCAGTCCGTGAGCGGGTGGTTGTAGACCTCTTCGGGCGGGCCCGACTGAACGATCCTGCCGTCCTTCATGACCACGATACGGTCGGACATGGCCATCGCCTCGTCCTGGTCATGCGTGACGAAAAGGACGGAGATGCCCAGGCTCTTCTGCAGCATCTTGATCTCTTCCTGCATGTGTTCGCGGAGCCGCTTGTCAAGGGCGGCCATGGGCTCGTCCAGGAGCAGCGCGGCCGGGTTGAACACCAGTGCGCGGGCCAGGGCCACGCGCTGCTGCTGCCCGCCGGAGAGCTGGCGGGGCTTGCGGTCGCCCATCTTGCCCAGCCCCACGCGTTCCAGCGCGCTATCGGCGCGTTGACGCCGTTCGGCCTTGGGCACCTTGCGCATCCGGAGCGCGAACTCCACGTTTTCGCGGGCGCTCATGTGTGGGAAGAGGGCGTAGTTCTGGAACACGACGCCCAGGTTCCGGTCCCGGGGCGGGAGCGAATCCACGGGCTTGCCGTCGATCAGGACGCTCCCGGACGTGTGCTCCTCGAATCCGGCCACCATCATCATGGTGGTGGTCTTGCCCGATCCGCTCGGTCCCAGCAGGGTGACGAATTCGCCGGGTTCCACCACCAGGTCCAGCTCGTCGACGGCAACGACGTCGCCGTACGTCTTGCGGACCTGCCGGAGTTCAATGGAACCCTGCGCGGACGCCGTCGTCCTGGTGCTTGCTGCCGCGGAAATCACTGAAGTAGTCATGGGCCTTCCTTAGTTTGGTGCGGACACGGCCAGCGGCAGCATCCTGGCGGTGGAACGCCGCTTGAGAACGAACATGACCTGGAACAACAGCCCCAGCGTGGCCACAGTGACCAAAAGGGCCGAGGACACCGCGATCTTGGGGGTCAGGTTGAACTGGATGTCGGTGAACATCTTCACGGGCAGGGTGGTGGCGCTGGGCGACTGCATAAACAGCGACATCACGGTCTCGTCGATAGAGACCGAGAAGGCGAACAGCGCCCCGGAAACCAGCCCGGGCAAGATGACCGGCAGGTAGACGTGCCGGAACACGGACAGCCACCCGGCACCCAGGCTCTGCGCCGAATTGACCAGCGCCGGGTTCAGTCCGGCAAGGCTGGCACGCGTGGTCAAGTACACGTACGGGGTGGCGATGACGGCATGCGCGAGGCCGATGGGGAGGATGCTGCCCAGCACGCCTAGCGAAATGAAGAACTGGTAGAACGCCAGCGCCAGCACCACGGTGGGGACGATCATCGGCGCCAGGATCAGCCCGACGACAGCCTGCTGGCCCGGGAACTTGCGTCCATGCAGGCCAATCGCCGCGGTCGCGCCGAGAATCACACCGATCACGACGGCGATCGCTGCAGACTGGAGGCTCGCCGTCAGGGCCGAGGTCCAGGCCTTGTCAGCGAAGAAGCCAGCGACGGCGGCGAACGAGATTCCTTCGGGCGGGAACGTGATGTAGCGGCTGTCGTTAAGGGCAACAGGCACCACAATCGCCGTCGGGACCACCAGGAACAGGAACACCGGAAGGGAAAGCAGCGTCAGCAGTCGCTGCCGGGGATTAGTTGTCTGCATGTTGGCCTCCCGCCTTGAGCACTCGCTGGTAGATGGCAACGAGGATGCTGACCAGCACTGTCAGGATCACGGCCAGGGCCGCGGCCCCGGAAAAGTCGGTGAGCTGGCGCGCGTAGTAGTCGATCTGGTTGGCGATCATCATGTCGCCGGGTCCGCCCATGACCACCGGGGTGATGAAGAATCCGGTGCTGATGATGAACACGAGCAAGCCTGCCGCGGAGATGCCCGGCGTGCTGAGCGGCAGGGTGATCCGGCGGAAGATTGAGGCTTCCTTGGCCCCGAGCGACCGCGCCGCCAGGGCAAGCCGGTCATCGATGGAGGTCAGCGAGGAGAAAATCGGGAACACCGCATACGGGAGCAGGCAGTGAACCATGCCGATGATCACTGCCAGCCGGTTGTGCAGCAGCTCAAGGGGAGCATCGGTGAGGCCCACCGCCTGGAGGAGGGAGTTCACGATGCCGTTGTCCTGAAGCAGCACGGCCCACGCGAAGTTCTTCACCAGGATGCCGGTCCAGAAGGGCAGCAGCACTACGGCGAACAGGATCACGCGGGTCACCGTGCCGGATCGCCACAGCACCAGGGCGATCACGTAGCCGAGGACCACGGTGACGACGGTGGATGCCAGGCTGATGCTCAGGGTGTTGATCAGCGAGCGGATCACCAGCGGGTCTTCGAGGACGCGCTGGTAGGCGTTGCCGGTGAAGCTTGAGCCCACCAGTTTGCCCAGCGGGCTGAGGAACAGTACGACGTCGAAGGCCAGGATCGGGGCCAGCAGCAGCCACCAGGTGGTGCGCCGCCGTCGGGGTTTCTCCTGCTCCGGTGCCGGGGCGCGTCCCTCCGGACGCGCGCGTTGCAAGGTGGCGTTGCTCATGTCAGCTGGCCTGCCACAGCTTGAACTGCTGCTCGGTCTTCTTCAGGTTCTCCGACCACCACTTGTCGTCACGGACCAGGATCTTGTCGGCCAGGCGCGGGCTGGTGGGCAGGGTGTCCGCGACTTCCTTGGGCAGCTTGGACAGCGCCGCGGTGTTGGCCAGGGTCAGGTTGGTGACCGTATCGAAGGCGGCGCCGGCCTCGGCGTCGTTGGACATGAAGTTCATCAGTTTGAAGGCGGCTTCCTTGTTCTTGGCCCCCTTCGGCACCACGAAGTAATCGCCGGCCAGCACCGCGTTTTCCGCGGTGAAGTTCAGCTTGGCGCCATCGTTGCGGGCAGCGTTGATGCGGTTGTTGAAGCTCGTGGACAGCGAGACCTCGCCCGAGGTGAGCTGCTGGATGGGCTCCTGGTTCGCCGCGTGGTACAGCAGGCGGTCCTTGCCGGGGTGGTGGCCCAGCACGCGCAGGGCCCGGTCGACGTCGAGCGGGTAGATCCGGTCGAACGGCACGCCGTCAGCCAGGAGTGCGGCCTCCAGCACGGAGCTGTCCGAGAGCTGGTTGTAGACCGAGCGCTTGGTATCGTACTTGCCCTGGTCGAAGAACTGCGCCCAGTCCTTGGGGGCCTGCGCATCGGGGATGGCCTTCTGGTCCCAGGCCATTACGAACAGGAAGCTCAGGTACTTGATGCCGTACTCCGCCTTGGCGTAGCCGGGCAGGCCCTTGTCGCTGATGATGTCGTAATCGAACGGCTCCAGGAGGCCTTCTGCCACGGCCGTTTCATACTCCGGGGCGGTGATTTCCACGAGGTCCCACTGCACGTCCCCGGACTGCACCTGGGCCTTGAGCGCGGCCAGGCTGGTGTTGGCCAGCAGCGTGGTTTGGATCCCCGACTGCTTGGAGAAGGGGTCCAGAATCGTCTGGGTCAGCTGGTCATTGTAGGAGCCGCCGTAGGAGGTGACCGTGACTGTCTTGTTGGCTGCCGCGCTATCGGCGGGCTTTGCCCCGCAGCCGGACAGTGCCAGGCCTGCGAATGGGGTCAACGCTGCTGCTTTCAGGAGTTTCCTGCGGTCAAAATGAAGGGAACTGTCAGTCATCGCGGTGGTGCCTCTCAAGGCTGGGGCCCTCCCGGCGCACGCCAAAAGACGCCGTGTGCCGAAGGGGCAGGTTGGGGATTCCGCGTTCACGCTGGCATCCCGACGGCGGCGGTTCACGCCCCGAACGGCCCACACAGCGCTGAGCGGACTAGAGCTGACGCGTTGAGTCGTCGTCAGTGCCGCAACAGTATCTGTGATGTTGCACACAAGTCAACAGCTGTTTACAAACCACTTGCTTTCGGGCTGTTCTTGAGCACCGCGTCCCGGTCCATCAGCTTCTTCAGCCCGCGCTTCCGCGGCACCTTGACGGGTTCCGGCCAGCGCGGCGCCAGTGCATCCCCGAGGGTGACGCCCCTTATTTTGCGGCCAAAAAGCGGCAGCACCCAGTCGTTAACCCAACGCCGCTGCCGCTGTTCCCACTCCCGGAGGCTGAGCCGCTCCGGCGGGTCCCAGTCCTTGAGCCGGATTTTGTGGGGCACCCCGAGCTGGTCCAGCACCTGCCCGGCGAGGTACTTGTGGCCCGCTTTGGACATGTGGAGGCGGTCCGAGTCCCACATCCGCCGGTCATGAAAGGCGTCCAGGCACCAGTAATCCACCAGGACCGTCCCGTACTTCGCAGAGATCTCGCGGACGCGCTGGTTGTAGACCGTGTTCCGCTTCTTCAGCAGCTCCAGAACGGCCGAGACTTTGACGTCGAAGCCGGTGAACAGGACCACCGTTGCCCCGGTCCCGGCGAGTCGCGCCACGAGGTCCTCATACTCGTTCATCAGGGCAGCCATGTCCGTGCCGATGTCCAGGATGTCGTTTCCGCCGGCGTACAGCGTGATCAGCGTGGGCCTCATGGCCAGCGCCGGTTCAAGCTGCTCGGTGACGACGTGGCGCAGGCGCTTGCTCCTGATGGCCAGGTTGGCATATTCCCACCCCGGCTCAGCCTTGGCCAGCTTCTCGGCCACCCGGTCAGCCCACCCCCGGACCCCGTTGGGCAGCCGCTCATCCCGGTCCCCGACACCTTCTGTAAACGAGTCCCCCAAAGCAACAAACACCCGCCGGCCCCCACGGTCCGAAAGCAAAGGATTAGAACCCATCCACTGAAAGTAACCGCCCAAAGAAACGCCAAGGTGAACGGACAGCGACAGGATGTGCAGAAGGGTTGAGACCTGGCGGCAGAGTACGAGGGAGGGTTTGCAGTGCCGGGCGCTAGGGGTGTCCATCACGCCGCCGCCTCTGCTCATCGGCAGCCGCTCAGCACTTGTCACATTATTGCGACCGATGGTCACGATCAGGTAACGTTGGCGGCTGGCCCCAATGCAGGGCCCCGGGCGCCCGATCACTGGACCCCGATGCGCCCCCTTCGGCGCCTGCTAGCTCCGGCCCTGCCAAAAGGGCCCAAGGATGCTTTCCGCACTCGTCATCGTCTCAAGTGCATCAGTCGTTTCTTCCCGTCCTAGCCCGGAGGTATCTTGTTCAAGAAAATAGCCATCATAACGACCATGGGTGCTTTGTCCCTGACCGGATGCGGCCTAGCCCCGACGACCAATGGGGCGTCCGCACCATCCTCGGCTGGCCGTACGTCCGCACCTGCCACTCCAGCCCCAACTGCCGCAGCCACGGCGTCCTCAGCCGCAGCGTCACCGGCGCCTACGGCTTCGGGCAGCGACCAGACCCCCGATTCTGCGGCGGCAGCCGTAGCGCCACCGGCGCCCGCGCTTGCCGCTGCCCCCGCCCCGGCCCAGCCGGGGCCCGCAGCCGGCCAGGCTCTCGCCACTACGGGTGACGGTGCCCAGGCAGCTACCGCCTTCGGTTGGGGCCCGGTCCTGACGGGCGACGAATTCTCCAACACCGGCGCACCGGACCGGACAAAATGGAGTGTCTATAACAGTGCAGGGCATGCAGGCAAAGGCGTGCGCAGTCCCCAGGCCTGGTCGGTTGCCAACGGCGTGGCCACCGTCAGCGGAGACGCAGCCGGCACCACGGGCGGCATGTCGGCAAAGTTCGCGGAACAAAAGTATGGTCGCTGGGAAACGCGCATGAAAACCAATGCACGGGACCCGAAATACCACCCGGTCCTGATCCTTAACAACAACGCTGCCCCGAACTGTGCCGAGATCGATTATGCCGAGGGCAGCTCAGTCACCTCCGTGATGAGGTTCTTCCTGCACTACGCCTGTGGTGGAGCGGATTTCCAGACCACAGCGGCGACGCCCGTCGATGGCACCCAGTGGCACAACTACGCGGTGGAGTGGACCCCGGCCGGCATCAGCGGATACGTCGACGGAGTAAAGACCTTCACTGACACGAACCCGGCGCACCAGCCCTCAACCGTAATGAAGCAGACATTGCAGCTGGATTGGTTCCCGGACGGCTCCGCCACCAAGCCCTCGCAGATGCAGGTCGACTGGGTCCGCGTCTACAAGTAAGACAGCCCCTTCCGGCTGGGGGCTACAGCTCGGTCTTACCCCGACGCCAGTACCCCATGAAAGCAACCTGCTTGCGGTCGATCCCCACGTCCCGCACAAGGTACCGCCGCATGTCCTTGATGACGGCAGCCTCACCGGCGATCCAGGCGTAGAAAGGCATGGCGCCGGCCGGCATGGCGGGGTTCTTGGTGGCCTCAATTTCGGCTGTTTCCATCCGCGCGGGGGTCTCCCAGAGGATGTCCACGTCCACATTGACGTCTTCGGGCTCCGGGCCCGCACCGGCGTCGGACGCTTTGATGCCCACCCAGCCGGGAACGGGAACTGCAGTGCGCACTGCCTGCTGCAGCAGCTCGCCGTGCGGGCGTGAGCGGCCAATGGCGGCGCCGCGGGCCAGCCAGGTGATTTCGACGTCGGCGGGCGAGGTGAGATCCAGGAAGTCGCCGGCCTCCGGAACTTCGAGGAAGGCGTGGCCGGTCATGTACGGCAGGAGGCTTTCGAGAATGGCGGAAATGGCGGGGACGGCCGTTTCGTCGCCGGCGAGCAGGACGCGCTGCGCCATTCCGGGCCGCCATTCGATGCCGCCGTAGATCTCAGCGGTGTAGCACTGGGCGGCGCGGTTGTTCGGGCCGATGATGGTGATCGCGTCACCCGGCTTGGCCGCCTGGGCCCAGTTGGCGGCAGGACCGCCGTGGCCGTCGGCGTCGAAGTGCATCACAAAATCGACGTCGATCTCGGGGTAGACCGAATCCAGCCGCGACTCGCGGACGGTGTAGGTCCGCATGGAGCCCCGCACGGCGGGGTCCATGGCGAGCCACCCCTGGTACCAGCCGGTCTTGGCCATTTCGAAGACCGGCAGCGGCAGCCGCGTGCCGTCCTCCGCCAGGGAAGGGATCATCAGCTTGATCCGCAGGTCAAGGGTGTCGCCGTTTACGCCGAAGTCACGCAGGCAGTACCCGCCGAACGTGATCCGCCGGAAGTTGGGGCTCAACTCCTGCACGGACGAAACTGTGACCTCGAAGGCCAGGGTCATGGGCTCAGTGGCGGCGATGTCGCGGGTCTTCATGAAACGAGCTCCAATTCGGTGGCGGTGGTGTGGTGACGGCCGATGGGAATGATCAGGGGGGTGCCCGAGACAGGGTCCGGAATCACCCGGGACTCAAGGCCAAACACGTTGCGGACCAGCGTTTCGGTGACAACAGTTATGGGGTCGCCGAGGGCCACGATCTCGCCGCCCTTCATGGCGATGACATGGTCTGCGTAGCGTGCGGCCAGGTTCAGGTCGTGCAGGACGATGGCCACCGTGGTGCCGCGTTTGCGGTTCAGGTCGGTGACCAGGTCCAGGACTTCCACCTGGTGGGCCAGGTCCAGGTACGTGGTGGGCTCGTCCAGCAGGAGGACGTCCGTCTCCTGGGCCAGCGCCATGGCGATCCAGACGCGCTGGCGCTGGCCGCCGGAGAGTTCGTCGACGTTCCGCTCAGCGAGTTCCAGCGTTTCCGTGGCTTCCAGCGCACGCTGCACCGCGGCGTCGTCGTCCGTACTCCAGCTGCGGAAGAAGCCCTGGTGCGGATACCGGCCCCGGCCCACGAGGTCGCGGACAGCGATGCCGTCCGGCGCGGTGGGATGCTGCGGGAGGAGGCCCAGGGTGCGGGCGAGTTCCCGGGCGGGGCGGGCGTGGATGTCCTTGCCGTCCAGTGTCACCGTGCCGGAGGCGGGTTTGAGGAGGCGGGACAGCCCGCGCAGGAGCGTGGACTTGCCGCAGGCGTTGGCGCCCACAATCATGGTCACCTTGCCCTCCGGGATGTCCGCCGTGAGGCCGTCCACCACGCAGCGATGGTCGTATTTCAGCGTGAGGTCCTGGGCGCTGAGAACAGCCATGTCAGGCATCCTTTCGGTTGGCCGTGACCAGAAGCCACAGCAGGAACGGGGCACCGAGCGCGCCGGTGATAACACCGACGGGCAGCACGGTGCCGTCCAGCAGCAAGGGGGCGAGGTTGGCCGCGACGTAGTCGGCCGTGAGGACAATCAGCGCACCCACCAGGGCCGACGCCGGGAGGCTGGCTTTACGGGTGAAGCGGAGGGCGATGGGACCGGCCAGGAAGGCGACGAAGGAAACCGGCCCGGCAGCCGCCGTCGCCACCGCGGCGAGTGCGACGGCGGTGACCACCACGGCGAGGCGCGTGAACCCGACGCGGATGCCCAGCCCCGCCGCGGCGTCGTCGCCGAGTTCCAGGATGCGCAGCGGCCCGGCAAGGGCGATGACGGCGGGGACCAGGACCAGCAGCGCCAAGGAGAGCATGCCCGCCCGGTCCCAGTTGGCGGAGTTAAGGGAGCCGTTGAGCCAGACGAGTGCGTCAGCTGCCGTGCGGATGTCCGCGCGGGTCATCATGAAGTTGACCACCGCGTGCAGTGCCGCGGCGATGCCCACCCCGGCCAGAATCAGCCGGTTGCCCGCGGCGTTCCCCCGGTTGCCGCCGCCTGAGCCAAGGGCCGGTCCGCGGGAGATGGCGTAGATCAGCGCTGCGATGCCCAGCGCGCCGCCTAGCGCCGCTCCAGACACGGCGGGACCGGTGGCACCGAAGATCACGATGGCGGTGACCGCGGCCGCGCTGGCGCCGTAGCTGATGCCGATCACGTCGGGGCTGGCCAGCGGGTTGCGGAGCATGGTCTGGAACAGGCCGCCGGAGAGGCCGAACGCGGCGCCGATCATCACACCGATGACGGCCCGGGGCAGCTTGTTCTCCATAACAATGAAGCTTGCGCCCGGGATTCTTTCGCCGCCGGTCAGGTGTCCGATGAGGATCTTGAAAAAGTCCGGGATGGTCACGGTGTAGCTGCCCAGGAGCACGTAGACGGCGAACATAACCACCACGCCGAGGGCAAGGGCGGCGGTCCGGTTCACCAGGGTGCGGCTCAGCAAGGATGCGCGAACCGGCAGATAATCCCCTGTTTCGGCGGTTTTGGGCGCGTTATCTGCCAGTTCGCGCCTGGTGGAGGTGTTCACAGTCCGGCCCCCTTGCCACGGCGGATGAGCCAGACGAAGACGGGCGCACCCACGAGTGCGGTCATGATGCCGGCCGGGACCTCGCCGGGAAGCAGCACAACGCGGCCGATGATGTCCGCGCCGAGCAAAAGTGCCGGCGCGAGGACCAGGGAGAACGGCAGGATCCAGCGGTAGTCGGGGCCGGTGAGTGAGCGGACCACGTGCGGAATGACCAGGCCAACAAAGCCGATGGGCCCTGCCAATGCCGTCGCGGAGCCGCACAGCAGCACGATGCCCAGGGCGGTCACCCCACGTGTCAGGCCCACACGCTGGCCGAGGCCGCGGGCAATGTCATCACCCAACGCCAGGCTGTTGAGGATGCGGCCGGTGCCAAGAATAATAAGTGCCCCGACGGCCAGGAACGGGAGGCCGGGGAGCACCACAGCCCAGTCGCGGCCGGCGATCCCGCCCACCTGCCAGAAACGGAAGCGGTCCAGGGTGTCCTGGCTGGAGACGAGGATAACGCTCATCAGGGAATACAGCCCGGCGCTGAGCGCGGCGCCGCTGAGGGCGAGCTTGACCGGCGTCGCACCGTCCCTGCCCATGGACGCGATGAGGTAAACCACGACGGCGGCGGCTCCGGCGCCGATGAAGGCGAACCAGATGTAGCCGCCCAGGGAGGTGACGCCGAAAACGTAGATGCCGGTGACCACGGCCAGCGCGGCTCCGGCGTTGACGCCCATGATGCCCGGGTCTGCCAGCGGGTTGCGGGCTACGCCCTGCATGGCGGCGCCGGCCAGGCCCAGGGCGCCGCCAACGAGGATTCCCAGGACGGTGCGCGGGATGCGCGCGTGGACCACGGCGTGGTCGCCGTTGGCGGGGTCGAACAGGGTGAGCGCCTGCCAGACGGTGGCCAGGGAAAGGCCGCGGGCTCCGATGGCCAGGGAAGCGGCGGCTAACAAAGAAAGTACGACGACGGCGGCCAGCAGCCAGGCGGCCTGCCTGGTTGTGGCCTTCCCCCCGGCGCGAACTGGCAGATAATGCCGTGTTTTTGCGGTTTTGGGGGCATTATCTGCCAGTTCGCGCGCTCCGGCGAGTGCCGTCGTCGTACTTTCCGCCATGGGACGGTACTTACTTCACTGCAGCTGTGACGTTGTCCGCTGCGCGGGCCAGCTGCGGCAGGAACGTGTCCAGCGCCCACGGCAGGCTGAGCGGCGAGGAGGCAGAGATTGCCAGGACCAGGCTCTTGTCCGCGTCGGCAACGAACGCGCCGTTCTTGACGGCCGGAATCTGGCCCAGCAGGGGGTCGCTCTTGACGGCCGCAGCGGTCGCGGCATCCTCAACCGAGCTCAGGAAGATGTCGGCCTCAAGTTCGTTGGCCTTCTCGGCGGACCACGTCGCAAAGAAGTCCTTGGAGCCGGCGGAAGCCTTCTCGGCGACCGGTGCCAGCTTCATCCCGATGGCGGAGAGGAACTTGGGACGGTTGTCATTGGCGGTGTAGAAGCCCGTGGACGTGAGGTCCGCGGGATCTGCGTAGCCGTAGATGAAGCTCTTGCCGGCGATCTGCGGGTACTTGGCAGCTTCCGTCTTGACGGTGGCCTCAGTAGCGGCGATGAGCTTGGTAGCCTCAGCCTCCTTGCCCAGCGCCTTGCCGATGATGGAGGTGGAATCCTGCCATGAGGTTCCGTAGGCAACCTCGGGGTGCGCCACAACGGGGGCGATCTCGCTGAGCTTTTTGTAGTCCTCTTCGGTAAGGCCGGAGTAGGCGGCCAGGATGACGTCCGGGGTGAGCTTGGCGATCTCGGTGAAGTTGATGCCGTCGGCCTCGGAGAACTGGACCGGAGCCTTGTCTGAGCCGAAGCTCGCGCCGAGTTCCTTCAGTGCCGCGTCCTTCCACGGTGTGGAGCCCTGCTCGTTGCCGCCCCATTCGTTCTTGGGGACGCCAACCGGGACAACGCCGAGGGCAAGGGCAACGTCGTCGTTGACCCAGGAAACGGTGACTACGCGCGTGGGCTGTTCCTTGACGGTGGTTTCACCGAAAGCGTGCTTGATGGTGACCGGGAATTGCGAGCTGCTGGAGCTGGAGGGGCTGGCGTCCGAGGTGGAGGACGCGGGGCCTGTGGAGCAGGCGGACAGTGTGAGTGCCGCGGCGGCCAGAACGGCCGTTGCCTTGCCGGCTGACTTGAACAGCGTGCGGCGGGTGGCGCTCGGGCCGGAGAAGAGGGGGGAAGTCACGGAGCTCCTTAGGTGAATGATGCGAACCTAAGTAAGGGTAGCCTAGCCTGCTCAGAATTAGAAAAGCTTTGTATTGCGTAATTAATGATGTGACGCAGCAAATCGCGCCAGGTCATTGCCGACAGGGGTGAACGGTGGTTCACTCTTAAGGGGTAAACGCGCGTTCACCGCACGATCCCCGCCCCAAGTCCACACCTGAAAGCACCTGATGCCGCGTTCCAACGCCCTGAACAACACCCGGGGCCCGTCCCCGTCCGCCATCACCGCCGTACTTGCCCTCAGCGGCACGGTGGTGGCACTGATGCAAACCCTGGTGGTGCCGCTCCTCCCGGATTTCCCCCTGATCCTGGGCATCACCGCCGACGACGCCTCCTGGCTGGTGACCGCCACGCTGCTCGCCAGCGCCGTGGCCACGCCCATCGTGACCCGCAGCGCGGATATGTACGGCAAGCGCAAGATGATGGTGGTTTGCCTGGCGATCATGGTGGCTGGTTCGGTGGTTGCCGCGGTTGGCGGATCCTTCCTGTGGCTGGTCATCGGCAGGACGCTCCAAGGGTTCGCTTCGGCCCTGATTCCGGTGGGCATCAGCATCATGCGCGACGAGCTGCCCAGGGAGAAGATGGGCTCCGCCGTTGCCTTGATGAGCGCCACACTGGGAATCGGCAGCGCGATGGGCCTGCCGCTCGCCGGAGTGCTGTACGAGAGCCTGGGGTGGGCCTCGATCTTCTGGGTGTCCGCTGCGGCCGGAACGCTGCTGCTTGTTGCCGTGGCGCTGGTGGTCCCGGAATCCAAGGTCCGCACTGCCGGGCGCTTCGATTACGCGGGAGCGCTGGTGCTCTCCGCAGCCCTGGCTGCCCTGCTGCTGGCGATCTCCAAGGGCGGCGCCTGGGGCTGGGGCTCGGAACCGGTGCTGCTGCTGTTCCTTACCGCCGCAATACTGCTGGCCGCCTGGGTCCCGTACGAGCTGAAAGTCAGCCAGCCGATGGTTGACCTGCGCACATCGGGCCGCAGGCCGGTGCTGATGACCAACGTGGCCTCGCTGCTCATCGGCTTCGCCATGTTCGCCAACATGCTCCTCACTACCCAGCAGCTCCAGCTGCCGACGGCCACGGGCTACGGTTTTGGGCTGAACGTCATCACCGCAGGGCTGTGCATGGTCCCGTCCGGGCTCGCGATGGTGATTTTCGCGCCTGTTTCCGGACGTATCATCCGCGTCTTCGGCGGCAAGTCCGCGCTGATCGCCGGCGCCGTCGTGATGATTGTGGGCTACGTGAGCCGGGTCTTCTTCTACGACTCCATCGCATGGGTCATCATCGGTTCAACCGTGGTCAGCGTGGGCACTGCCATCGCCTACGCCGCCATGCCCACACTGATCATGGGCGTGGTGCCGATCACCGAGACGGCCTCGGCCAACGGGCTGAACAGCCTGGTCCGGTCCATTGGCACGTCGACGTCGAGCGCCGCGGTTGCCGCGGTCCTCACCTCGGTCAGCATGACGGTGGGGGCCGCGAGGCTTCCGTCCTTCGATGCTTTCAAGGACGTGTTCTGGCTGGCCGCGCTGGCAGCGGCAGCATCGGTGGTGGCCACGGTCGTCATCCCGAAGGCCACGGCGGCCCACCGCCCATCCGCAGCTGGCACCGCTGCATCCGTCAACACCGCCGAAATCGTGGTGCAGGGACGCGTCCTTGCGCCGGACCACCGCCCTGTCACCCCCGCCGTCGTGACCGTACTTCAGACCGCCGGCGAGCCGGTGGACTGGAGCCGGGTGGATACGGAAGGCAACTATTCGGTGGCCCTCCCCGGCGCGGGGAAGTACCTCATCGTGACCAATGCGGCAGGCTGGGCGCCCACGGCCGACGTTTTCGACTTCGACGGACGTACCCTGCACCAGGACTTCCTGCTGCGGGACCGGCTGGAGATCGGCGGACTGGTCACGGCCGGCAGCGCGGCTGTGGCCGGCGCGGTGGTGACGCTCCTTGAGGCAAGCGGCGGCTACGTGGACACCACCGTCTCGGACGACGACGGCGCGTACGCGTTTCCGCTGCCCGCCGCCGGCCGCTACGTTGTGACCATGGTTAATCCGGCGACACACCAGGCCACGGCACGGAAACTCGCGGTGGACAACCGTTCCGTCACTGTTGACCTCGCCGCGCCGCGCGTGGAGGAAAAGTCCACGGAGCCGGTGAGCGCATGAGCAGCCCCAGCCACGACGCGATCTTCAGCGCCGCCGCCCGCCTTTTCGGGGAACGCGGCTACCGCGCCGTCACAGTGCGGGACATTGCCGCGGACGCGGGCGTTTCGGCGGCCCTGGTGATGAAACTCTTCGTCTCCAAGGAAAAGCTCTATGCTGCCGTGCAGCCGGATGAGTCGCTGCTCGCCGAACTGGAGGTCCCGACGTCGGAACTGGGCAGGGCGCTCGTGTTCCGTGTGTTGATGCGCCGGGAACGCGGAATGCAGGAGCCGTGGGCCATCATCCCGTTCGCCGTGCTGGACGCCCCCGACCTCGAGGCAGCCCGGACGGATGTCCGCGAAAGGTACCTCGCCGCCATCGCGAGCCTGATCGGGGACACAACACCGGAGCGCCGGTTCGCCTCCACCGTGGTGGCCCTGATGACCGGATTCGGCGAGTCCGTCCGCACCCTGGGCCTCTTCGACGGGTGGGACTTTGACGAGCTGGTGGGACACTACGGCGCAATCGTCCAGGCCCAGATCGACGCCTGCACGGCTGCCCTCAACCAGTAGCAACGCGGGGTCACATATGACCCCTCCCTGCGGGAATTTTGGACGTTATGTGACCCCGCGTTGGGGTATCGGAGACTGGTCAGCGGAGCACGATGTCCACGGGGTTCGCCTCGGACCGCCACTGGCCTTCCGCGCCGGGCCTGGGCCGGATGACCGGGGCGGTGAGCACTCCGGAGCGGTTGGTGCGCTTGTCCCGCAGGATCTCCGTCACGGAGCCCAGGTGCCGGGACAGGTCGATCACGTTCTCCGGAGCGGCCAGCAGCAGCTGGAATCCGAACTCGTGCAGCGCCTTGATCCCGGCGCCGGCAAACTCCTCCGAGGCCAGCACAAACGCCTCATCCATCATCACGGTGCCGTAAGTGGTGAACCCCTGCTCGGCGATGCCGAGCTGGTAGCTCAGCGCCGCGGCCATGATGAACGCCGTGAAGCGCTGCCGCTCGCCGCCGGACATGGAGCCGGTGTCTGCGTGCATGTACACGTCGGTCCGCTTGCCGTTTTCCCGGTGCTCCTTGCACTGGATGAACAGGTGCCCGCGGACATCCAGGACTTCGGCGCGCCAGCGCCGGTCTTCCGGGGTGGGCGAGCCGAGCCGCTTTACGAGCGTTTCGAGGGTCTTGTACCGGGCGGTGAGCTCGGCGTCGGCTTCAGCGTTTTCCGGGCCGGAACCCGCGCGGGCGGGCCGCGTGTGCCGGGCCTTCAGCGCGTTCTGGATGGCGTCCTTGAACTGCTTGGCCGTGGCTGGCAGGGGCTGCTTGATGTCCAGTTCCAGGAAGCTGCCCTCGTGGAAGTTGACCTGGGACAGGATGCCGTTGAGCGGCAGGATGCGGCTGGTGATGGACCGCCGCTCCTCGTCCAGCAGGTGCAGCAGCGTGCTGAATGATTCATGCGTGCGCTGGTTGAAGAACTGCCGGAATTCGGACTCCTGGGCGGGCAGTCCGTCGCTGATGATGGCGTGGTACCGGCCTTCGAACTCCCCTGCCGCACCGATGGAGGTACCGTGGTCCGCCGAGATCGCGGAGCCCCACTCGCGCACAAAGCCCTCGAAGATCCGGGTCAGCCGCTCGGAGGTTGCCTGCCCGCGCGTCTCGGCCGCGTGCAGCTCCGCGAGCAGCGCCGTCCGGACGCAGTTGGCCAGGTTATCCAGCTCATGCATTTCGCTGACGTCGCCGAAGTCGGTGAAGTACGGTTCCAGCGCTGTCACTGTGGCGTCCGACGGCGGCGCTTGCTCCAGGCGGGCACGTGCGGCTTCCAGCAGCGAATCAGCTGCGCTCATTTGCCGGTCCAGTGCCTTGTATTCGCTTTGCAGGACTGCTGCTGCTTCGGTGCTGGCCTGGTGTTTCTGCCGCGCGGTCTCGATGTTGGCCCGCAGCGGTTCCAGGTCGGCCTGGGCCGCGAGGGCATCCTTGAGCCGCTGTTCAATCCTGCCGAGTTCATCGGCGGCGACGGCAGCTGAGACCTGTTCCCAGGGCCGGTGGTCCTCCGCGATCCGGCGGAGGGCATCGAGCTGCCGGCTCATGCCCTGGTGCGACTCTTCCCGGCTCTGGGCCAGTTCGGCGGCCTTGGCGAGTTCCTGCTGCAGGTCCTCCACCTGGGCGGCCACAACTTCCAGCTTGGCGGCGTTGTCGAACCCGAGGACGTAGTCCTGGCGGCTGGTGAAGCGGTCGTCCTTCTCCACCGTGTGCCGGTTGCGTTTGACCACACCTCCCAGGCTCAGGCCCTTGTCCAGGGTGGCCAGCTCGTTGGGGTCCTCGACGCACGGGTAGGCGAAATCGAGGGCGATCCGCTCCCGGATCCATTCCCCGGCGTCCGCCACCGCGCCGCTGGCGAGGATGTCCAGCTTGGTGAGCAGGTCGCCGTCGCGCGCGTCCTCCGCGGCGAGGGCGCCGCCCGCGAGTGGCTTGGATACGTCGACCGCCCGCAGGGCGCCACGCACTTTGTTGTCGTTCAGGTAGCGGGTCACCGCGGCGAAATGTTCGCCGGGGACCAGCAACGTCGTGGCGAGGTTCCGGAGGGCACGCTCCGCGGCCGGCCGCCAGCGTTCCTCCCCCTCGGCGAGGTCCATCAGCTCGCCGCCGAACGGCATCCGGTCCTCGGGAACGCCGGTGGCCGCGGCGATGGCCGCACGGTTTTCAATGCTCGACGGCGGCAGCAGGGACTTGCGTGTCTTCAGGGACAGCAGCTCCTGCTGGGCTGCCGCCAGCTCACGCTTTTTGGTGGCGTGGCCGTCGAAGGCTTCGAAGCGGAGCTCCTGCAGGGCCTGCGAGTCGTCCTTGAGCTCGGCCGACCTGGCGGCAGCCTGCTCGTGGGCCTGTTCCCAACCGTCAGCGGTCCACTCAAGCTGCAGGCCGGCGTCGGACAGGGCCTTGCGGGCCGCTTCCTCCACCTGCTCGCGGAGCCGCAGACCCACCGTGGCGTTGTCCAGCGACTGTTCGATCGCGGAGATCGCGTTGCCGCCCTGGTTGTTGTAATCGGTCTCCAGCTGGCGCAGATCCTTGGCCAGCCCGTCGCGGACGGAGCGTTCCGCGCCCAGCTCCTTGGCTTTCGCCTGGGCCAGCTCCTTGAACCGCGCCAGTGTTTTCTGGTGCACCGTGACGGCGAGCTGCTGCTTGTAGGCTTCGAACTCCTCGCCGGACAGCTCACGGAGCCGGTTTGCGTTCAGGAGCGACTGCGCGTACTCCTTGTTCAGGCCGGGCACTGGGGCCAGCTGGTCCCTTTGCTGCCGCACGTCCTCCAGCCGCTGCCGGATGGACATGAGGTTGCTGAATTCCTCCACCACGTCATCGGCCGCGGCGAGGGTAGCGGGGGCGTCCAGGACCTGGTCGCGGAAGAAGGTATTGACGCTGCCGCCCAGGCCCTTGCCTGCCTGGATCACGCGCAGCAGGGGCAGAGCCTGGTCCGAACTGATGCCGAGGAGCCGGCGGAAACGCTCCGCGAAGGCCTTGTGGACATCGAAGATCTGGGCATCCGCGAAGATCGTCTCCAGCGCAGCCTTGGTGAAGCGCTTGTCCGCGATGTCCTCGATGGCCGGCAGGTCCAGCGGCTTGCTGTCGATCACGTAGAAACGCCCAACGCTGGACTCCGTGCCGTTTTTGGGCAGGTCGAACAGTGCGGACACCGTGATGCGGGTGCCCGCGGCGTTATCGAACGTCAGCGCGACGGCGGACCAGGTGGCACCGGGGCGCTGGAACGCGCTGGCCGAGCCCTCGCCCACCGCCTTGTCGCCCACTTTGCCGCGCATGTAGGTGAAGGTGGTCCTCTTGTCCTCCACGGCACCGCCGGCACGCTGGGCCGCGGCCTCGTTGGAACGCGGCCGGGCATCGAATACCCGCAGCATGGCGTCAAACAGCGTGGACTTGCCCACGCCCGAGTTGCCCGTCAGCAGGGTTCCGTTCCTGTCCACGTGCATCGTGTGCGCCCCGTGGAACGTGCCCCAGTTGACCACCTGCACCAGGGCAAGGCGCATCTGGCCCGGGTTCGTGAGCTCGCCCATCGGCAGCATGGTTGCGATGCTCACTTGGATTCCTCCGTTGTTGTGGCTGGGGACGCCGACGACGATGCCGCCCCCGCCCCTTCGCCGGACGGCCCTGCTGCAAGCAGCAGGCCGTCCGGCTCCGACAGGCCCGATGCCACTCCCGGGGCGGCATCGCCGCCGTCGTCGTTTGGTACGTCACCGCGGGCGTCGTCGTCCTCCGCACCAGAGTCGCCGTCGAGTTCTATCAGGGGTTCTGTTCCTGTGGGGTCTGCGGTGGCTGCTACCAGGGCTTCGATTTGGGCGGGGATATCGCCGATGTTTTCGAAGGGGAGTGCCAGCGGTAGGGCGTTGGAGATGGTGTAGACGTCGTCGAGGCCGGTGGTGAGGAGCAGCTGGCGGGCCAGGAGCTTGGTGATGGCCCGGGCGACCACGTCCGAGTCCCTCAGCGCGTCCTGCTGGCCGGCGGGCTGGTAGTGGGCCACAAGGTCGGCGAGTTCCTCGCGGGTGATAGTGGCATCGGTTTGGGCCGTGACGTGGCGGTCCAGCAGCAGGCGCAGGCGCAGCAGCACGATGGTTTCCACCCGGCTCAGCGCACGCTGTTGGCGCAGGATGCTCGACCGGCTGCTGCCGCCGATGGCCTCAGGATCCACCGGGCGCAGGACAGCGATCTTGCGTTCGTGGTCCAGCTGCAGTGTCAGGAACAGTTCGGACAGGCGGCTGCGCAGGATGATCTGGTTGTCCAGCAGCGTGGTCCACAGCTTCTCGTCGCGGCCGCCGTCAATGTAAGGGCCCTTGAGCAGCTTGACCAGCGCCTGGCGCACCTTCATCGAGAGGACGCCGGTGTCGCCGGGAAACAGCGCCGCGCCGTCCACAAACGTGTCCCGGGGCGCAACGGCGAAGGGCCGGGTTTCGACAGGCTCAACCACCGGAACTGTGGGCTCGACCGCCGGCGCGGCCTCCTGAACGGGGGGTGCCGCCGTCGTCATTTCTTCAGTCATCGTCAGTCCTTCTTGAGGGTGACCACCGGCAGGTACGCCGTGCGGGTGGTGCCGTCGATCTGTTCGTAGTCCAGGCCGTCCCAGCCGTCGCGGTCAAAGGCCGCGCCTTCCTGGAGGGCGTGTGAGAGGAGTGCGCGGATGGAGTTGATGTGCTGTTCCTCCGGCGGCAGCTGGCCCCAGGCTTCGGCCAGGGTGGACGCGCCGGCCACGGCGGCCCGGATGGCGTCGGGACGTGCTTTGCCCGTCCTCGGCGAGCGCACCCGGTCTGAGTCGCTGAAGGCGATGGGGTCGGCCAGCTTGGGCGGAACGGCGAACTCGTCCGGGTCGTAGAGCTTGACCATGGCCAGCGATTCGAACCCGGCGTTGAACAGCACCGGACCGCGGACCAGCCCCGGCCGTTCGCGTTCATACGGCAGGGATCTGATAGCCTGCTCGGCCTCGCGCAGGACCTTCCGGAGGCGGACCGACTGGCGGAAGTCGTCGCTCTGGACGTAGGTGTTGAGGCTTTCGCTGAGCTTGCCGTAAATCCGCTGGATCTGGCTGTGCTGGTGGCGGAGCTCGGCCACCAGGTTCTTGAGCGTCTCGCGATCCTCCGGCGAAAGGTCGTCGGCGAACTGCCGGCTGAGGACTTCGCCGATGGCCGACCGGAACCGGAGCTGCTGCTGCGGGTCTTCCAGGAACGCGGTGAAGGAGCGGAAGGTCCTGCCCTCGGGGCTCTGCCGCAGCCGCTTGTCCGCGGCGAGCACCTGCGCCATGGTGGCGCCTTTGCTCAACGACTCCTCGATGATCTGGTTGCGCAGCTCGCCCACCAGTTCCTCGATGCGGTCGCGCATCTTTTTGTAGTCGGCGGGCAGGCTGGCGGCGAGGTCCAGGATGTTCCCGGCGGCTTCCACCGCTTCGTCGTCGTCCAGCAGGCCGTCAAAGTCGCCGGAACTGATGTCCTGGATCAGCTGCTGCCGTTCCCCGATCTCGTCCTCAAGGGACTCCAGCCGGGCACTCTGGTCCGGGTTGGTCTCATTGGCCAGCTTCTCCACGTCGCCCAGGAGCGTGCCCAGCCGGGAACCGTTCAGCGTGGACCGCTCGCTGGAAAGGCTGTCCAGGAAGGCAAGCACGCGGGCGGCCGGCTCCGTCACCTCGTAAACGATCTGCCCCGACTGGTTGCGGCGGGTCAGGAAATGCTTGCGCGTCCACTCGTCCGCATAATTCCTGCCTGACGACGTGCCGATGACGGCACCACCCGGCACGGGCTCCTGGCGCCGGAGCTGCTCAAGGAAGGAGTCGACGTCGGTGTGGAACTCCTCGAGCGGAAGCTGCGGACGGGTGCGGGTGAAGGATGCCTGCAGCACCGCGATCACCCAGGGCGCCGAGCGCGTCAGGGCCCAGGCGGGTCCCTTGGTGAGGAGTTCGAGGTCCCGGAGCCGGGCACTGATCGCGTCAGCGGATGACCTGGCGGAGCGGGGCACGCGCTCTCCTTCAGCTGCTGGGGGATGGTTGGGCAGCGCGGATCGCGAAAAACTGCCAACTACAAGGTTAACGCAGGCCCCGCGCCCGGATAGTCGTTGTACCTTGCTGGCCGCGGGAGCACACTATTTAGATCACCTGAGAGGAGTTTGTCATGCGTGAAAAAGCTGTACTGACCACCGGCCTGGCGGCTGTGGCAGTCATTCTGGGTGGCGCGACAGTGGCGGTCGCCGCGAGCACCGGAACCAGCGGAGATCAGCCCTTGAGCAAGATCGGGGTCAACGTCGACCGGTCAGCG
This sequence comes from Pseudarthrobacter humi, assembly GCF_024294965.1. Taxonomy (NCBI): domain Bacteria; kingdom Bacillati; phylum Actinomycetota; class Actinomycetes; order Micrococcales; family Micrococcaceae; genus Pseudarthrobacter; species Pseudarthrobacter humi. The sequence continues at coordinate 266,358 of NZ_JANCLV010000005.1, read as the reverse complement.
CCGGTGTCCACCGTCCCGGGGCCCGAGCGGGACGACGATTCCAATCTGGCACCACTGAACACTGCGGACCATGACCAGGCCGCAAACGCCGCATTGGCCAGGGTGGGCCAGGGCAGCGTCACCGAGGTGGAACGGGAAAATGACGGGAACGTCGCGTACGAGGTTGAAGTCAGGCTGGACAACGGTTCCCAGGTTGAAGTGGGGCTGGGCGCCGACTTCGCGGTCCTGAACCAGGCCGCCCCGGAGTTCGATGACGACTAATGGCAAGCGCGGACAGTGACTTCCGCGACCGCTCCGTGACCTACGTCCCGGTAGCATTGCGATCCCGTATCAACCCGCCGTGACGGCGGGCCAGGTCTGGCTGGGACGCCCAAGCACCCCTACGCTCATGCTACTGATCTCAACCGAAGCAACGGCGCAGCAGGGGGAACAATGCAGTTCGACTTAAGTGCAGTGGAGACGGCCACCATGGTTTTCATCGGAACCCTGGTGTTTGCCCTGGTCCTGGTGGCCTTCGTCCTGACAGCGGGCTTCCTGGCCCTGGTCATGGTTGGGGTAGGCAAGTTCGCCTGGTTCCTCGCCTCCACCACGCTGCTGACGGTGGTCCATGGGATCAACCACGGCTGGGACAGGCTGGTCCACCACGCCTCCACCGGATCCCCGGGGGACTTCCAGGGCCAGCCATCCCCTAGCACTGGAAGCTACCCGCGGGTAATGTTGGGAGACAGCTGAAGGGTTCTCCCACCCGGCGGATCCATGGCTTGAACCGGCCATCCCGGTCAGAGGAGATACCCCATGAGCTTCGCCACTGACAGTCCCGCCACGAACCCACCTGCCACCGAAGTTCCTGCCACGGATGCCCCGGACGCCGAAGTCCCCGTCGCCGCAGCCAATATCGGGCCCGAAGCCACCGCGGCGGACGCCCGGGCACTTGCTGAAGCCTCCCGCGAGCTCGGCTGGGACCGGCCCAGCTTCGCCAAGGGACTCTACCTGGGGAATTTCGACCTCAGCCTCATCCACCCCTGGCCGAAGGCGAAAGCCGATGACGTGGAACGCGGTGAGGCCTTCATGGAGCGCCTCACCGCGTACGCCCGCACCATGTCCGGGCGCGTGATCGAACGCGAGGCCCGGATCCCGGACGAGTACCTCCGGGGCCTGGCGGGCCTGGGCGTCTTTGGCATGAAAATCCCGCAGGAGTACGGCGGGCTCGGCTTGTCCCTGGTCTACTACGGCCGGGCCCTGGCGCTGCTCGGCAGCGTCCACCCGAGCATCGGCGCCCTGATCTCCGCCCACCAGTCGATCGGCGTCCCCGAGCCCGTGAAGGTCTTTGGCACGCCGGACCAGAAACGCGAGTACCTGCCGCGCTGCGCCGCCGGGGCCATCACGGCCTTCCTCCTGACGGAACCGGACGTGGGCAGCGATCCCGCCCGGATGGGCAGCACCGCCGTTCCCACGGACGACGGCGGGAGTTACGTCCTGGACGGCGTGAAACTTTGGACCACCAACGGTGTGATCGCCGAGCTGGTGGTGATGATGGCCGTGGTGCCGGCCCGCACCGATGCGGACGGCACCGGACATCAGGGCGGCATCAGCGCCTTTGTGGTGGAAATGGACTCCCCCGGCATCACCGTGGAGAACCGCAACACGTTTATGGGGCTGCGTGGGATCGAAAACGGCGTCACCCGCTTCCACCAGGTGGTGGTGCCTGCGGCAAACAGGCTGGGCCGCGAGGGTCAGGGCCTGAAGATCGCACTCACCACGCTGAACACGGGCCGGCTTTCCCTGCCGGCGTTGTGCGTCGCGTCCGGCCGCTGGAGCCTGAAGATCGCCCGGGAGTGGTCCAACGCCCGCACCCAGTGGGGCCAGCCAGTGGGCAAGCACGAGGCCGTGGGCAAGAAGATCGCCTTTATCGCCGCGTCCGCCTTCGCCCTGGACGCCGTCTTCGAACTGTCCGCGGAACTCGCCGACGCCGGGCAGAAGGACGTGCGGATCGAGGCTGCCCTGGCCAAGCTGTGGTCCTCCGAGATCAGCTATCGGATCGCCGACGAACTGGTGCAGATCCGCGGCGGCCGTGGCTTCGAGACGGCGGAGTCCTTGGAAGCCCGGGGAGAACGCGCGGTTCCGGCCGAGCAGCAGCTGCGCGACCTCCGGATCAACCGGATCTTCGAGGGCTCCTCGGAGATCATGAAACTCCTCATAGCCCGGGAAGCCGTGGACGCCCACCTGGCCGCTGCGGGCGACCTTGCGTCTGTGGACGCGAGCCTCCAGGACAAGGCGAGGGCCGCCGTCGGGGCTTCAGGTTTTTATGCCCGCTGGCTGCCCAAACTGGTGGCCGGTGCCGGAATGGACCCACGGTCCTACAGCGACTTCGGCAGGCTGGCCAAGCAGCTGCGCTTTGTGGAACGGTCCTCGCGCCGGCTGGCCCGCCAGACGTTCTACGGCATGGGGCGCTGGCAGGCGAAGCTGGAGTACAAGCAGGCGTTCCTGGGCCGGGTGGTGGACATCGGCGCCGAGCTGTTCGCCATGGCCGCCTGCTGTTCCCGGGCAGAGATGATCCTTCGCACCACGCCCGAACGTGCAGCCAGTGCCTACGAACTGGCAGAGGCCTATTGCGAGCAGGCCCGCGTCCGGATTGACGAGTACTTTGACCAGCTGTGGCGGAACACCGACGACGGCGACCATATCCTCTCGCGCAAGGTCCTGACCGGGGATTACACCTGGCTTGAGGCGGGCGTACTGGATCAGTCGGAGGGCACCGGCCCGTGGATCGCCGATGCCACACCGGGGGCGTCCACCAAGGGGAACCTGCACCGGAAGTACCGCTAGCAACTCATAAGCATCCTTGTTATCGCTGGTCACCAGTGGTTGAGTTGACCCATGAGCAACCAAACGGACCCAGAGGACAAACTTCCGCCCACGACGCGGAACAAGAATCTACGGAATGAAACTGCTCGTGATCAATCGTTCGCCAGTGGCGAGCCCACGCGCGCCTTCGACCAGACCCCGGCGCCCTCTGCCGAGAAGGACTATGCCGAGCAGGGCTACACCCCGGCAACCCAAGCACCGGTGACCGACGCTGCGGTGCTGGATCCACGCCTGACGGATCCCCGCCTGACCGACCGGCAGACGGCCGCAGCCAGGGAGAAGGAACAATTCGGCGGCATAAAAGTTGGCTCGGCCTTTTTCGGCTGGCTCGCAGCCACCGGCATGGCCGTGCTGCTCACAGCCTTTGTGGCCGCGGCCGGAACCGCGGTGGGCCTGGCGAACAACACCGACGTAAACGACGCCGTTAACCAGGTGACGACGAACGGCGCTGTCGGGCTGGCGGGCATCATCGTCCTGCTGGTGATCCTGTTCGTCTCCTACTACTCGGGCGGCTACGTTGCCGGCCGGATGGCACGGTTCAACGGCGCCCGGCAGGGTTTTATGGTGTGGATCTGGGCGCTGATCGCCGCGGTGGTGATTGCTCTGCTGGGCATCATCGCCGGCCAGCAGTTCAACGTCCTGGCCAACCTGAACAGCTTCCCCCGGATCCCCATCAACGAAGGCGAACTGACGCTCACCAGCATCATTGCCGCCGTTGTGGTGGCCCTGGTCGCGCTGGTGGGTGCCGTCCTAGGCGGCCTGGCGGGCATGCACTTCCACCGCAAGGTGGACCGCGCCGGCTTCACCCCCGACGAAACGTACAGCGGGGCCTAGGCGAGCATCACGGCGTCCACGTAGTACCAACGGCGGTTCTCGCGGACAAAACGGCTGGTCTCGTGGTGGACTCCGCGTTCGCCGTGATGCCGGAAGTGGGCCTTGAACTCCACGGTCCCCTCAGTATCCAGCGGGCCGCCGCGGCTCGTTGACAGGATGTCCAGGCGGCGCCACTCCATGGCCGGGTCCAGCTCCAGATCCGACGGCGCGGTGTCCGGATACCAGGTTTTCCGGAGGTATTCGGCGTTCCGCAGGACAAACGCACTGTAGCGGGAGCGCATCAGCTGCTCCGCCGTGGCTGCTTCAGCCCCGCCATTATGGAACCGTCCGCAACAGGCCTCGTACGCCTCGCCGGACAGGCAAACGCACGGGCCGGCGTGGATCGGGTTCTCGTTCATGGTGCTCCTGTCGCGGTTGTCCGGACCGCTTTCCGGCGGCCTCGTGGATCCCTTCCGACTATAGGCCGCAGCCGGTGCTGTCATATCCGGTAACAGCTTCGAAACAACCTCGGAGGAACCCCGCCCGGGAGCGGCAGGACCGAAAAATAGTCCGTAAGGTGGAGGAGGGCTGTTGCCCGTGGTGATGAGTGCCGGGACGGACTCCGCCGCCGGCAGAGAGGAGAGATGACGTGGGAGATTCAACGACGATCGCTCTCAACCTGACCTTTTTGGGCACGCTCGGCCTGGCGCTCCTGATGTTCCTGGGCCTGTTTCTGCTGGTGGTCATCACCTTGCTGCTTGCCGGCGCCGGGCGGCTGTTTGCGCTGACCGTAATGGCCCTCCTTGGACGGCTCCCCAAACACGAAACCCTCCCCCTGGTCCGCCTGACCGGGGAGTCCATGCCGCCGTCGGGCGCCCCCGACGAAACGCACGACGACGGCGCTGCCGCCCCGTCTTCCGGCAAGATTGCGCCGCGCGACTGGCGCAAAGCCCTTCACGACGCCCGCACCTTCCTGAAACCCTCCGAACTCCGGCCCCGCTTCCACCATGCGGTGGAGCATCACCCGCTGCTCACCGCGGCCCGCAAGGAACCCCCGGTGCTCGCCGAGGGCTGGGCTGCCGCGGTGGCCGAAGCGGATGCCCGGGCCATGGCACGCGCCCGGGCCGCCGCCCCCGAAATCAAGATCTCGGTCCGCGATCTTCCCGACCCTTCCGTTCCCGCAGCGAAGGTGGAAGCGGTGGCCCCTCTGGTGGAGTCGGCGCTGCACCAGGACAACCCTGCGCGGGACAATTCCAACCGCGACCCCAGCAGTGAGAGCGCCGCCCTTGGGTCCGCCCGCTCCTTCACGAAGCCGCCCGCCCCAGCGCCCCTGTCCCTGCTGGACACGGGCTCGCTGGTGTCGTTGTCCGGCCACGCGAACGTCCTCAAGGCCAAGCTGCCTGCCGACCGGAGCTGAGGACCGTGCGGCTCCCGGGCCGTCACAAACCGTCACCGAGCCGGCCCGCGTTACCCCGCGCTACGAAAAGCGAAGCACTGCGGCGTCTTCCTGCGGGCTGGCCCCGAATTTGTGTAGCGTCGTGACGATCCACAGCAATCCGCGTGGGAAATCGATTGTGAGGAGCCGGTATGAGCCTCAGCGAACTTCGTGTGTTCGGGCGGTCCGGCACGCCCATCAGCCCGCTCACACTGGGCACCATGAACTTTGGCGAAGGGCCGGGCGGCGCAGCCGGCGGCCCCCATGGAGGCGGTGCGCCCACCGGCGCGGATGAAAGCATCCGCATCATCCAGACCGCTCTGGATGCCGGCATCAGCGCGGTGGACACGGCCGATGTGTACTCCCAGGGTCAGTCCGAGCAGGTGGTGGGGCGCGCTCTCCGCGGCCGCCGCGACGACGTCTTCCTGGCCACCAAGTTCCACGGCCAGATGAGCGCAAACCCCGCCCACTCGGGGAACTCCCGGCGCTGGATCATGCAGGCGGTGGAGGGCAGCCTCCGGCGGCTGCAGACGGACCGGATCGATCTGTACCAGGCGCACCGGCCGGACTACAACACCGACGTGCTCGAAACCATCACCGCCCTGAACGACCTCATCCGGCAGGGAAAGATCCTCTACTACGGCACCTCGGTGTTCACCCCGGCGCAGCTCGTCGAAGCCCAGTGGCTGGCCACCACGAACCACCTGATCCCGCCCGTTGCCAACCAGGTCCCCTATTCGATGCTGGTCCGCGGCAACGAACGCGATGTCCTGCCCATCGCGCAGCAGTACGGCCTGGGAGTGCTGGCGTACGGTCCGCTGGCCGGGGGCTGGTTGTCCGGCGAGTTCGTCCTCGATGCCGGCAAACCGCCAACCCGAGTCCATTCACTCCCGGGCCGCTATGACATTTCCGGGCCGTCCAGCGAGCGGAAACTCCTGGCTGCGGACGCTCTGGCCCGGCTGGCCGACAAACTTGAAATCTCGCTCGTGGAACTGTCCGTCGGGTTCGCGCTGAACCACCCCGCCGTCAGCAGCGTGATCATCGGCCCGCGCACCGAGGACCATCTCAAGGCCTACCTCAAGGCAGCGGACACCCTCCTGGGGGAGTCCGTGCTGGATGCGATCGACGAACTGGTGCCGCCCGGGACCACCTTCGTGGAACGCGACGCCGGGGCGATAGTGCCGTCCCTGGAGTACGCGGAACTCCGCCGCCGCTGATCGCGCGGGCCGCCCAGCCGGCGTCGCGCGTTTGCGGAAAGCCCTTTCCCTCAACGGCTATCTCCGCTAGCGTGGAAACCATGGAATTCAGATACCTCGGAAACAGCGGCTTCAAAGTCTCGGAAATCACGTTCGGCAACTGGCTGACGCACGGCTCGCAGGTGGAGAACGACGTCGCCACCCAGTGTGTACGGGCAGCGCTCGACGCCGGCATCAGCACGTTCGACACGGCGGATGTCTACGCGAACACCGCCGCGGAAACCGTCCTCGGCGAGGCGCTGAAGGGCGAACGCCGCGAGTCACTGGAAATCTTCACCAAGGTCTACGGCCCCACCGGCCCCAAGGGCAAAAACGATGTGGGCCTGTCCCGCAAGCACATCATGGAGTCGATCAACGGCTCGCTCAGCCGGCTCCAGACGGACTATGTGGACCTCTACCAGGCCCACCGGTACGACTTCGAGACGCCGCTGGAAGAGACCATGCAGGCGTTCGCGGACATTGTGCGGCAGGGCAAGGCGCTGTACATCGGCGTCAGCGAATGGACCGCAGACCAGCTCCGCGACGGCCACGTGCTGTCCAAGGAACTGGGTTTCCAGCTGATCTCCAACCAGCCCCAGTACTCCATGCTGTGGCGCGTCATCGAGTCCGAGGTTGTGCCGGCGTCGGAAGAACTGGGGGTGTCCCAGATTGTCTGGTCCCCCATGGCGCAGGGCGTGCTGAGCGGCAAGTACCTGCCCGGCCAGCCTGCACCCGCGGGCAGCCGCGCCACGGATGACAAGGGCGGTGCCAGGATGATCGAGCGCTGGATGCGTGACGACGTCCTCGCCGGTGTCCAGGACCTCAAGCCGATCGCCGCGGAGGCCGGGCTCTCCATGCCCCAGCTCGCGGTGGCCTGGGTGCTGCAGAACCCGAACGTTGCCTCCGCCATCGTCGGGGCGTCGCGCCCCGAGCAGCTCGCAGACACCGTGGCAGCCGCAGGTGTGACGCTGGAGCCGCAGACCATGAAGAAGATCGACGACGTCATCGGCGCCCTCGCCGAGCGCGATCCGGCGCAGACCAAGTCCCCCGCCACCCGGGAAGCCTAGGAACTCCTTGTCCTGGAGTTTTTGTCCAGATAATGGCCGAAAAACGAACGGCCCCACTATCTGGACAAAAACTCCGGGCTGGCGCGGGGCTGGGGCGGGGGTTCTGCAGGCTCAGCAGCCCTCGAAGTCCGTGAGCACCTTGACCTTGTCCGCCGAAGCAGAGCTCGGATCAAACGTGTAGCCGATCCATTCGCGGGCCAGCCGGCTGGCCAGTTCCACTCCCACAACGCGTTGCCCCATGGTGAGGACCTGGCAGTCATTGGACAGTACGGACCGCTCCACGGAGAACGAATCATGGGCCGTCGTGGCGCGGATTCCGTCCACCTTGTTGGCGGCAATCGCCACACCGATGCCCGTGCCGCAGAAAAGAATGGCGCGGTCGGCACGCCCGTCGCGGATCAGCTCTCCCGCCGCAATACCAACGTACGGGTAGGGCCTGACGAAGTCCGCCGGGGCATCGCTCCGGTTGACCCCGATGTCGATGATTTCGCTGATCCTCGGGTCGTCCTGCAGGTCGGCCAGGATGCGGTTTTTGTAGTCGACGCCCGCCTCATCGGCGCCGAGGACCAGGCGCAGTCCCGGGGTTGCCGGAGTGGGCGTTGCTGGTTCGGTGGTCATGACAGTGCTCCTGCTGGATGGCCGGATGTGGTGGCTGATTGGCTGGCGCCCGGCTGGACCGAACCTGCCAGGAACGGCCCCATGACGGTGAAAATCATCGCGAGGGACGTCGCTCCGGGGTCCGGCGTGCCCAGGCTCTTTTCCGCGAGTGGCCGCGCCCGTCCCTTCAGTGGGCGGAGTGCGGCCGTGGCTTCGGCCGCCGCCACAGCCTCAAGGCCCGCTGAAGCCCAGGCCTGACGCGGTTCTGCACCCTCCTGCACCAGCCGGGTGAAGGATTCCGTGAACGGCAGGAGCGCATCCATCATGGTCTTGTCACCCGGTCCGGCCTTCCCCAGGTCAGTGATTCTGGCCGCGAAGGCGGTTATGCCGGCCGCCAGTTCCTCGGCGCCGGGGGTCCGCTGGTTCCCCAGCGATTCACCCAACGCCCGCAGCCCCGCACCCCAGAGAACCCCGGAGGTGCCGCCGGCCTTGTCCGCCCAGGCGTCACCGGCGGCGATCAGGACCGAGCCCGCCCCGGCACCGCGGGTACCGGCCGCGGCGCCTGCCGTCGCGGCGGCGTCGATCCCGCGGACCATTCCGCGGCCGTGATCACCGTCGCCGGCCACGGCATCGAGGTCCCCCAGCCGCGATTCGGCCGCATGCAGCGATTGGCGGGCGGCTTCGAGCGCCGCAACGCACTGGACGGCGTAGGTGCGGGAGTCGGCGTCGGCCTCGAATGGCGCATCGGAGGTCCCGGCGTCGGACGCTTCCTCGCCGGAGGCGTCCCCTGACTGGACGGCGGCAGTTCCCCGGCGGTACGCAGGGGTTTCCGCCGGCGCCGTCCAGAGCGGTTCCAGCTCCTCGTCCAGCCAGGTGATGGTGAGGGAGACGCCGGACATGTCGAGGCTGGTGACGAGCTCGCCCACCTCCGGCATCACCAGCGTGTAGCCGGCGTCGCGCAGGAGCGGGGCAACGGTCAGCCAGAGGACAAAGAGCTCCTCATGCTTGGTGGACCCCAGCCCGTTGAGGATCACCGCGAGCCGGTCGCCGGCGCCGGGCGGGGTTTCGGCCAGCAGCCGGGCCACAAATTCCTGGCCGAGTTCCTTGGCGGACGGCAAATCGGTGTCGAACAGGCCGGGTTCGCCGTGGATTCCCAGGCCGAGGCCCATCTGCTTGTCCGGGAGCGTAAACAGCGGGGCGTCGGCGCCGGGAAACGTGCAGCCGTGGAAAGCGCTGCCGATGGTCCTCGTCAGGCTGTTGGCCTTCCGGCCCAGGCGGACGACGTCGGCCAGGTCAGCGCCCGCCTCAGCTGCAGCGCCCATGATCTTGAAGACCGTGAAGTCACCGGCGATGCCGCGGCGTTTCTCGGATTCCGACGGCGGCGCGCTGGCGATGTCGTCGGTGACCAGGACGTTCTCGACCTGGACACCTTCGGCGGCGAGGCGTTCGCTGGCCATGCCGAAGTTCATCACGTCCCCCGCGTAGTTGCCGTAGGTGAAGACCACGCCGGCGCCCGAATCCGCGGACTTGGCCACGGCGTAGGCCTGCTGCGCCGAAGGCGACGTGAAGATGTTGCCCACCACGGCGCCGTCGGCCAGTCCGGTGCCGATCAGCCCGGCGAACGCCGGGTAGTGTCCGGACCCGCCGCCGGCGAGGACCGCCACTTTGGGCTTGGCGGGGCGGTGGCGCCGCACGGCGCCGCCGGGGATCTGGCGCACCAGCCCGGAATGGATGTCGCAGAATCCGGCCAGGGCCTCTTCTGCGAATTCGGAGGGATCGTTGAAAATCTTGGTCATGGTGGGCTCTCTGACGTGGACTTAGTCTTCTGGGCGGAGCGCTGTTAGTGGATGTGGCTTCCGCCGTTGATGTCGATGGTGGTTCCGGTGAGGTATGCGGATTCCTCGGAGGACAGGAACGTGATGACGGCCGCGATCTCCTCGGTGGTGGCGTTCCGGCCCAGCGGGATGCCGGCGTTGATGGCGGCTTCCTGCTCCTCGGTGCTGCCCACGCGGATGTTGGTGTCCACGGCGCCGGGCGTGATGGCGTTGACGGTGACGCCAGTGGCGCCGATTTCGCGGGCCAGTGCCTTGGTGAGGCCCAGGATCGCGGCCTTGGCTGCGGAGTAGGGGACCTTGCCGAAGACGCCGCCGCCGCGCTGGGCGGAGACGGAGGACATGTTGACGATCCGGCCCCAGCCGTTTTCGATCATGTCCGGCAGGAACGCCTTGGTGACCAGGTAGGTTCCGGTGGCGTTGACGTCCATCACCTTGTGCCAGAGCTCAAGGGTGGTTTCCAGGAACGGGACCGGGGAAGTGATTCCGGCGATGTTCGCGAGGGCTCCGACCGGCGGAAGGTTGCCGGCGGTGATTTCGGCCTTGACTGCTGTGTAGGCGGTGTTGACGGAGCCTTCGTTGGCGACGTCGATCTCGTGGCCGAACGCCGGGACGTTGAATTCATTGCCGATGTCGGCGGCGACCTTTGCGGACTTCTCGGCGTCGAGGTCCAGGATCACCACGCCCCAGCCCAGGCTGGCGTAGCGGCGGGCAGTGGTGATGCCGATGCCCCGCTCTGAGGTGGCTCCGGTGAGGACGGCGGTGCGCTGGATGGTGGTGGTCATGATGCTCCTTGGATTACTTGGTGGTGGTTCAGATGAGGTCGGTGATGAAGCTTGCTGCCTTGGCGGCGGCCGCTGGGCGTTCGTCGTGGGTGACGTCCCGGGTTTCGAGCTCGAGGGAGAAGTGGCCGGTGTAGCCGCTCGCCGCGAGGGCGCGGAGCCCGGCGGCGAAGTTTGCCCGGCCGTTGCCGATGCTGAGGTTGATGTTGCCCGGCACAGCGTCGCGGAGGTGGACGTGGGAGATCCGGTCCTCGTGACGTTCGAGGTACTCCAGCGGATCTTCGCCGGCGGCGACAATATGGCTGAAGTCCATGACAATTCCGACGCCGGTACCCGCCAGCCGCTGGGCCAACAGTTCCGCGCGTTCCAGGTTCCAGCAGAACCGCAGGAAGTGCAGGGATTCGGTCCAGAGCTCGACGCCGAACTCCGCCGCGCGCTGGGCGGCGTGGGTGAGTTGGGCGGCAATGAGGTCCAGGTCCTCGTCGACGCTCCGGACCGGTTCGTGGCTCAGCGCCCCGCACGGCAGGACCAGCGCCTTCGCCCCGGTGTTGGCGGCGAGCGTGAGCAGCGCCTCGAGGTGCCGTTCGCGGGCTTCGCGGGCACCGGCGTCGAGCACTGCGTTGAGGTCGCCGATATCTCCGTTGACGGAACGGACGCGCAGGCCGGAGGCGGCAACTTCCGCAGTCACGGCCGTCACGGCAGCTGCATCCAGGTTGTACGGCACGTGGTCGCATACTCCCGGGAGGGCGCCGAGATCGATTTCGTCGAAGCCCAGGCCGCTGATGGTCCGCAGAGCCGCCGGCAGGTCCTGGTGCCTGAAGCTGATGGACGAGCAGCCGAGTCGGGAATTGAACATCGTCGTTGATCCTCTGAACGAGTGGGTGGTGATGTGAATCACTGTAGATGATTTTATTGTTGACAGTCAACCTCAAACATTGACTGTTGACAGTGATGCATGATGCGGGTCACACTGGCATATCATTTGTTAACAGTCGACAGCGGCGGTGCGGAAGCGTTCCTCGCTCTTCGAAAGGGATTCAGCAATGAGCAATGAGGCTCTCAAAATGCGCGGCCACGTGCATGGCACAAAAGACGCAAAGCGCGTCGCGATCGGCTCCGGCGTTGGCGCCGTTATCGAGACGTACGACTTCATCGGCTTCGGCACCGCCGCTGCACTGTACTTCGGCACCGCGTTCTTCCCCACCGGCGATCCCGTCACCGGAACGCTGGCAGCCTTCGCCACCCTCGGCGTCGGCTTCGCCGCCCGCCCCATCGGCGGCATCATCGGCGGCCACCTGGGCGACAAGGTAGGCCGCAAGCCCGTCCTGGTGGCCTCCCTGATCCTGATGGGTGTGGCCACGTTCCTCATCGGCCTCCTGCCCACGTACGAGCAGGTTGGCCTGCTCGCTCCAGCGCTGCTGGTGTTCGTCCGCGTGGTCCAGGGCCTGGCCTTCGGCGCTGAATGGGGAGGCGCCATCCTGATGAGTTACGAGCACGCACCGTGGAAGTCCAAGGGCAAGTACACCGGCATCGTCCAGGCCGGCTTCCCCGTGGGCCTGCTCCTGGCGAACCTCGTGTTCCTGGTCAGCGTGAACCTGGGCGGCGAACTCGCATGGCGCGTCCCGTTCCTGGCCAGCATCGTGCTCGTCGCCGTCGGCCTGATCATCCGCTCCAAAGTCCCGGAATCACCGGTGTTCGACGAGGTCAAGGAAAGCGGCTCCATCGTCAAGTCCCCGATCATCGAGGTCATCAAAACGGACTGGCGCAGCATCGTCCGCGGCATCGGCCTTCGCATCGCCGAGACCGCCGGCTACGCCGTGTCCATCACCTACATGATTTCCTACCTGCACACCCAGCAGCTGGCTGACAAGACCCAGACCCTCGTGGCCCTCTGCATCGCCTCGTTCATCGGCATCTTCGCCACCATGGCCTGGGCCCGCCTCACGGACAGGATCGGCCGCCGGCCCCTGTACATCTGGTCCACAGCCTTTGCGCTCCTGTTCGGCATCCCCATGTTCCTCATGGTCAACACCGGTATGTTCATCTTCGTGATCGCCACGATTGTGATCTCCTACGCCGTCTGCCAGAACTCCCTTGCCGGCGCCCAGGGCGCGTGGTTCCCCGAACTGTTCCAGGCCAAGACCCGCTCCTCCGGTGCCTCGCTGGCGTACCAGATCTCCGCCATGGTCTCCGGGTTCACGCCCTTCGTCACCACGCTCCTCTTCGTTTCCCTGGGCTGGATGGGTCCTGCGATCCTCTTCAGCTTCTATGCGGCGATCGGCCTGTGGGCCGCCTTGGTCACCCGGGAGACTTGGGGCAAGCGAGAGCGCCAGCTGGCAGATGAGGCCACCAAAAGCACGCCGCAGTCAGTGAGCGTCTGATGACTGCGACTCAGGAACTGCCTACGCACGATCTCCCCCACAAGGAACGAATGTCACACGAAACCGGTTCAGAACGCCTCGAACGCGTCAGCGCCGCGGCGTTCCGGATCCGGCACCATGCCCTGAACATGGGCGAGGTGCAGGGCCAGGGCTACGTGGGCCAGGCCCTCGGCGCCGCGGACATGCTGGCCGCCGTGTACTCGGACCAGCTCCGTTTCCGCGCCGAGGACCCCGAATGGGAGGCCCGGGACCGTTTCCTGCTCTCCACCGGCCACTATGCGATCGGGCACTACGCGGCGCTGGCAGAGGCCGGCATCATCCCCGTGACCGAACTCGAAACGTACGGCTCGGACGATTCGCGGCTGCCGATGTCCGGAATGTCCACCTACACCCCGGGCATGGAAATCTCCGGCGGATCCCTGGGCCACGGACTGTCCATCGCCGTCGGCATGGCCCTGGGCCTGCGCTATCAGGGCTCCGGGGCGAGGGTCTACAACTTCCTCTCCGACGGCGAACTGGACGAAGGCTCCACCTGGGAAGCGGCCATGGGCGCCCACCACCACCGGCTCGGGAACCTCACCGCCATGGTGGACATCAACGCCCTGCAGGCCGACGGCAAAACGGACACCGTGCTCCGCACCGAGCCCGTGACCGAAAAATGGGAAGCGTTCGGCTGGTACACCCAGCGGGTGGACGGGAACGACGTGGCTGCGCTCCTGGCAGCGTTCGACAACGCGGCCGCCCAGGCCGCCGCCGTCGGACGTCCTTCGGTGATCCTCTGCGACACCAAGGTCGGCCGCGGCGTTCCGCTGCTGGAGGAGCGCGAGAAGGCGCACTTCATGCGCATCGAGGAACACGAATGGCAGACCTGCCGCGAACAGCTGACCGCCGGATCCGCACCCGCCGAAGGAGAGACCAAGTGAGCACCACCGCCGTCACCAAGCCGAAGCTGAAGACCTCGGCCATGATCGCGTCCTTTGCCGATCCCGGCCAGAAAACAGCGTCCGCGCCGTTCGGGCACGCCCTGGTCAAGGCCGCGCAGGAGAACGATAAAATCGTGGGCCTCACCGCGGACCTCGGCAAGTACACCGACATGCACATCTTCGCCCAGGCCTTCCCGGAGCGGTTTTTCCAGATGGGCATGGCCGAACAGCTCCTCTTCGGCGCCGCCGCGGGCCTCGCCGAAACCGGGCTCATCCCGTTCGCGTCCACCTACTCAGTGTTCGCCGCCCGCCGCGCCTACGACTTCCTCTGCCTCGACGCCGCCGAACCCAACCTCAATGTCAACATCGTCGGCGGGCTCCCGGGCCTGACCACCGGCTACGGACCCAGCCACCAGGCCACCGAGGACATGGCGATCTTCCGCGGCATGCCCAACCTGACCATCGTGGACCCCTGCGACTCGATCGACATCGAGCAGGCAGTACCGCAGCTGGCAGCCAGCGAAGGCCCCACCTACCTGCGCCTGCTCCGCGGCAACGTCCCCACCGTGCTGGACGAATACGGCTACACGTTCGAACTCGGGAAAGCCAAGGTCCTGCGCGGCGGCAACGACGTGGTCTTCATCTCCTCAGGCCTGATGACCATGCGTGCCCTGCAGGCAGCCAAGGCCCTCGCCGAGCACAACGTGGACGTCGCCGTCGTCCACACCCCCACCATCAAACCGTTCGACGCTGCCACCGTGCTGGCCGAAATCAACACCGACCGGCTCGCGGTGACCCTCGAGAACCACAGCGTCACCGGCGGCCTCTTCGAAACGGTGGCCTCCGCCGTCGTCACCGCAGGCCTTGGCAAGCGGGTGGTGCCGGTAGCACTGCCGGACGCGTTCCTGGACGCCGGCGCACTGCCCACCCTCCACGACCGCTACGGACTCACCGTCCAAAAGATCGTGGCCAAAGTCCTCGCCGAACTGAAGTAGAAGCGTTTCGCCGGAAGCGCGGAGCCGTCCCGGCCGGCGCCGCGCTTCTGGCGTACCATCGACAGTTAACACATCGACTGTAAACAGTTGACCCCTGACATTGAGGAAGTATCACGATGGCCGGAGCAACAGCATCGCTGCTGGGACTGCAAAAGAAGAGCCTTCGCGAGCAGGCCCTCTCGGCACTGCGCGCCGCCATCACCAGCGGCGAGCTGGAGCCGGGGCGGCATCTGGTGGAAACCGAGCTGTCGGAAATGCTCCAGATCAGCCGCGGCACGCTGCGGGAAGCGCTGCGCCAACTCGAACAGGAGGGCCTCCTCTCCGCCGGGCCCCGGGGCCGCCTCTCGGTCAGGCACCTGGATGAAAAGGAAATCCGCGACATCTACTCCGTCCGGGCAGCACTTGAATCCCTTGCGGCCCGCACCCTGTGCGAACTCCCGGACCGGGAGCACGTCATCACCTCGCTGCGGGCCGCCATTGAAGCCATGGCCGCCGCCGAGAAGGCCAGCCTGCAGGAACGCATCGAATCGGATCTGGAATTCCATCGGACCCTATGCCGCCTGACCGGCAACGAAACCCTGCTGCATTCCTGGGAGTCCCTGGAAGGGTCCATCCGGATGTCCATCATGTTCGCGGGCAGGGACAAAGGTGTGAAGAACATGAGCGTGGACCGTCATTACGACATCGTCACCGCCATCGAGACCGGAGACGCCTCGCTGGCCCGGAACACAATCCGCGAGCACATGGACACCGCCGCCGCGAACCTGGTGGCGTAGGGCTCTGCCGCACTGACATGAAAATTGAGGTGGGCAGGTCGCGGTGACGGTTCAACTTTGCCCGGGGTCGTTATCCGGCCTGTTGAAGTGGCTCGAGGATGACTTGGTAGCCCAGGGATTCGAGCTGTCCGATCGCGCGGGCTTTAGCTTTGGCTGGTGCCTGCCGAGTGAAGTAGTCGGCTCCGGGGTCTTTGTAGAGTTCGCCGGTGGTGAGCATGTTCCAGGCCGCGGTAAGCATGGCGTGTTCGATCGCTACGAGGGCTTTGGACGGTCCGCGCCGGGCGGCGAGGCGCCCGTACTTTGCGGAGAAGTAGGTGTTTTTCGATCGTGCTGCCGAGAGTGCGGCGATGCCCAGGGCTCCTTTGAGGTAGCGGTTGCCGGGCCGTGTTTTGGTGGACTTGACCCGTCCGGCGGATTCGTTGGATCCCGGGGAGGTGCCGGCCCAGGACGCCAGGTGTCCGGCGGTGGGGAACACCGTCATGTCGGCGCCGGTTTCGGCGATGAAGATTTCCGCGACGGTGGTGCTGAATCCCGGGATGCTGATCAGGAGTTCCCGGGCGAGACGAAAGGGCTCCATCGCCTCCTCGATCCTGGCGCTCAGGTCCTCGATGTCGGCGGTGTGGGCGTCGATCCGGTGCAGATACAGTTCCGCCATGTAGCGGTGGTGGCTGCTGAACCGGCCGGTGAGCGCGTCGGTGAGCTCGGGGATCTTTGACCGCATCCTGCGCTGGGCGAGGTCTGCCAGGACCACCGGGTCGTTCTGGCCCCCGATCAGGGCTTGTAGCATCAGCCGTCCGGAGACCCCGGTGATGTCCGAGGCCACCGAGGAGAGCTTGATACAAGCGTCCTCGAGGAGTTTCTCCAGCCGCTGGATCTCCCGGGTCCGTTCCCGGGTGATGACGGTCCTGGCCCGGGTCAGGTCGCGGAGTTCACGGATCGGCGGCGGGGGCACGAACGAGGCCCGGACCAGCCCGTGGGCGCCGAGGTCCGCGAGCCAGGCAGCGTCGGAGACATCGGTTTTGCGGCCCGGGACGTTCCTGGCGTCTCGGGCGTTGACCAGGACCAAGTTCAGGGCCTCATCCTCGAGCAGGTAGTAGAAGGGACGCCAGTAATCAGCGGTCGCTTCCATCACCACCAGACTTACCCGTTCGTTGAGCAGGTGCTCCTTCAGATCCAGGATCTGTCCGGTCATCGCACCCCAGGTGGTGACCATAGCCTCGGTGGGCCTGGTTCCGCGGCCCTGGATACGGACGCAGACCTTCGCGTCCTTCTTCGAAATATCAATACCCGCGCACCGCGGGTGGATCACTTCCATGGCGGATCGGCCTCCCAGTCATTCCAGCAGGAATCACGGTGCATGCGTTCCGGGGAGGGCGGATAAAACGACAAATCTGACATCCGTGCTCAAGGCAACAGTCCACGGTCCCGCGGACAACAAAGCTGTGCCCTCCACCACCAAACTAACCTGCAGGCTCACCGGCACCATAGGGCGACCGGGGTTGACCGAAACACACACATCAAGTGTGTTCCACAGCCTGTGAAAAGCACCAGACGTCTGCAGTGCCAGGTGACGCGTCCACATTTTCCTTCCCCACGGCGGAGCGGAGCGCCCCTGGACAACTAACCTGGTTCCGCGAGGCCGACGCCGTATACTCGGTGCCAGCCATGACCATCCTTCCGTCCTCCCCCGCCAGCGTCCGCATTGATGCGTGGCTGTGGGCGATCCGCGCCTACAAGACACGCTCTGCCGCCACCGCGTCGTGCAGGGCCGGGCACGTGCGGCTGAACGGAAGCCCGGCCAAAGCTTCGGCCACCCTGGTCACGGGCGACACCGTCACCGTGCGGATGTCCGGCTTCGAACGCACCCTCGAAGTCCGCCGCCTGATCGCCAAACGGGTCGGCGCAGAGGTGGCTTCGCACTGCTTCACCGACCACACACCGCCACGGCCGGTGGCGCCGGCGCTGGGCCTCCCGCAGCGCGACCGTGGCGCGGGACGCCCCACCAAGAAGGACCGCCGCGAGATGGAACGGCTCAAGGGCCCCGCAACCTAGGCTGTTCGCCCGCTGAGCTATCAGAATGGGAACTGTGAACAACATCGTCCTGACCTCCGTCCGCCAGCCCGGCGAGGACGCCGTCTCGGACCTGCACATCGTTGACGGCGTGGTGGCCAGGATCAGTGCCGACGGCGGAATCCCGCGTGGCGCCCGGGTGGTCAGCCTGGACGGGCGCCACGTCATTCCAGGCCTTTGGGATGAGCACGTCCACATGACCCAGTGGGCGCTGCACTCAAACAGGCTGGACCTGTCCGCCGCCGCATCCGCGCGGGAGGCTGCCGCCGCCGTCGGACGTTCTGTTCGCGATGCCGATCTGTCGGTCACCACGGTGGGGGTGGGCTTCCGCGACGCCCTGTGGGCGGACGTCCCCAGCCTGGAAATGCTCGACGCCGCCACCGGCAGCCAGCCCACAGCCCTGATCAGCCACGACCTGCATTGTGTCTGGCTGAACAGCGCCGCAGCCGGGCGGTACGGCGTGGAGGTTGATGACGGTGGCCTGCTCCGGGAGGAACCTGCCTTTGCACTGACCCGTGATCTGGGCAAACTTCCGGATTCAGTGGTGGACGGCTGGGTCCGCGACGCTGCAGAAGCAGCATCCGCCCGGGGCATTGTGGGCGTCGTTGATTTTGAAATGACCTGGAACCGCGACGTCTGGCTACGGCGCGTCGCCGGTGGATTCAGCAGCCTGAGGGTGGATGCCGGTGTTTACCCCGGGGACCTGGAGCGTGCCCACCGCGACGGGATGCGCACAGGCTTGGAGTTCGACGGCGGCATGGGGCTCCTGCGCGCCGGCCCGCTGAAGGTCCTCATTGACGGTTCGCTGAACACCCGGACAGCATTTTGTGTGGATCCATATCCCGACGGCGGTTACGGGCTGCTGACGGTCAGCTTTGACGACTTGGTGTCCCTGCTTAGGCGGGCGCGGGATTATGGCTTTGTCCCGGCGGTCCATGCCATCGGGGATGGCGCCAACCAGGTGGCGCTGGATGCCTTCGAACGTGCCAACATCGGCGGCCGGATTGAGCACGCGCAGTTTGTCCGGACGGAGGATCTGGCCCGCTTTGGGCGTCTGGGGGTTACGGCAAGCGTGCAGCCGGTACATGCACTGGATGACCGCGACGCAGCGGAGTCCAACTGGAGCGGTCGCACGCAGCGGGCCTTTCCACTGAGGTCGCTCCTCGATGCAGGCGCCACGTTGGCACTGGGTTCGGACGCGCCGGTTGCGCCGCTGGATCCGTGGGCTGCGATGTCCGCGGCCACCACCAGGTCCCGGCAGGACACCCGCGGGCCGTGGCATCCCCAGGAATGCATCAGCCGGCGGCAGGCACTTGCCGCTTCAGCGAGGGGCCGGAGCCGGCTCCGGGCCGGGGACCCGGCGGACCTGGTGGTGCTCGACGCCGATCCGCTGGCCTCGCCGGACCCGGAATTCGCCGCCATGCCGGTTGCGGCGACGCTGGTGGCCGGCCGCTTCACGTACGACGGCGGCCTGGCTTAGTTCCGCACCTTGGCCTGCACGAGATTCGCGAACGGCAGCTTGCCGTGGTCCGCGAGGAAGGCAGCGTGGTACGCGGCCTCAGCCTGGCTCACTTCCTCGGCAGGGAGCTCTTTCCACGCCAGGATCAGTTCGTCCGTGTGGGTCAGCTGCCAGATCAGCCGGCTGTCCCAGTGGCCCGGCGGCCTGCCCCGCCCAAAATCCAGGAACTCTTTGATCTGAATGCGGAGGCCGCGGTTGCCCTTGCTGCCGGGCCCGGCTTTGCCAAGGTAGAGAATGTCCGCGCCGTCCACCCATTCAGCCCATATGGCGTCCGCCGGCAGGGTGGGATTCTTTTTCTTGAAGGTCCCGGCGGTGCTGATCTTCAGGAAGTGAGGCTCGAACTCATTCGGCCGAAGAACGGCGAACACCCCGGTCCCCTGCGGAACCCTGATGATCTCAAGGCTGTCGAAGCTCCGGAAGCCGGCAAAGCCGTCGGACTTGAGCGTTTTCCTGTTCATCATCATGACGTTACCCGGCCTGGCGCCGGTCCGGAGCTAACTTGCACTGCGCACCTAAACCTCCAAAAGCGTAGAGTGGGCTTAGACGCCTGTTTCTGGACGCCGTGCTGCTGAGGGAGAGATCGTGACGATTGACTGGGACGAAAAAAAGGCCCTGCTACAGGAACCAAATATCGCGGCGGTAACGCAGCTCTGCGATGAACTGATGGAAAAGAAGCCAGGGTCCGTCGTCCCGTACATCGACCCCGTGCACGACGAGGACGAATGCCGGATCGTCAGCCTCCACGTCAGTCCGGGCAAGGGCACCGAATCCGGCTTCGTCTCCCATTTCAACGACGACGAAGCCGCCCGCCGGGCCACCCAGATTTACGAACTTGCCGAGCTTGATCCGCGCTATGTGATGCCGTGGAACGCGTACCCGTGGGTGCGGGATCCAGAGCTTCCGTCGGCGCTGAACGTCCAGGAGAAGACTGACGGGCTGCGGCCCTTCCGGCAGTTCCTGAAGATCAACCGCCGTGTCTCCGCAGTCATCGCCCACGGCACGGACGCTTCCACGTTCCTCACCCTCTTCGAGAAGACCTACCATTCTTCCCTGAAGAACAGCGGCATCAAGATCTACAAGGCCAGCGCGCTCGGCGGGCGGGCCTTTGCTGTTTCCGAAGCAAAGCAGGAGGATCTCCTCGCCAAGAGCGTGGACGTCTACAAGGACGCCATGCAGCGGGCAGGCATCCAGCACCTCTAACCAACGCACGACGGCGGCAGTCACCGCGGGTGCCTCAGCCTTCCAGCAGCCTCCGCCGGTGTTTCAGCTCCTTCACCCACGCCCTGGTGACCATGCCCGGGAACGGCGAGCCGCCGTCGTCGTCCTTCGCCGGACCTCCAAGTGCGGCAAACGCGGTGCCCGCCTCCAGGTCGGCGATCAGCGGACCTGAGGCCTTCAGGGCGAGCTCCAGCACCTGGGCTGCCGTGCGGTCACTCAGTCCCAGGTCCTTGGCCCAGCCAAGAAAGTGCCGGCGCGAGATCCCGCTCCGTTTCCCGTTCAGGGTCAGCGCAAGGGTCTTGTCCCCGTAGACCACGGTGGAGGGAATGTCGTAGACCGGGGCGATGGTCCACTCGCCATGCGGCTGCTGGACCATGGAAACGTTCTTGGCGTGCAGGTCCCCGTTGCCGCTCAGCCACGCAAACGCCCCCTGGACCGCCAGGTTCCGCAGGGCCGGGAGCGGCGCCGAGCAGTAGTCGGCCAGGGCATGGCAGACCTGGCCATAAGGCACGTTGTACTTGTCCGCCGGGTAGAGCTTCAGGACCTGGGCCCCGTCCTCCACCGCCAGGCGCCGGACGTCGTCCGGCCCGCCGCCGGGGATGGGCACCCTATCGAAGCGTTCCACCAGCAGACCCGGCCGGCCCGCGACGTCCCGGATGAGCCGGACCCGGCTCAGCGGAATCCGCAGCCTGGCCGCATACCGGAACATCACCTGCTCGTTCTCCACCACATGCGGGAATTCGGGGGCGTTGAGTTTGAGGATGAACCGCCTGCCGGCGCTGGCCACAGGGAGCGAGATCATGCCGGCGGACAACTTGTCCTGCACACCCGCCAGCGCCACGGGGTCGATCAGGTCCGGATCGCCGAGCAACTTGTCGAAGTCAACCGGCAACTTGGGATCCAGCTGGACAGCATGCTCGTCCGGGTCAAGCGGCTCACCGTGGCCCACGATCTGGACGTCTCCCACCGGGTTCCCGCCGGCGGCGATCAGCAGGGACAGGTCATCGTCGGCGCTGGTCTTGATGGACCGCCGCAGCGCGTTGAGCCTGCGGCCCTCCGGCAGGAGCCCGGTGAAATAGGGCGGTGCCGCCCCCGCCGCTGAATCGACGGGCGCGCCGGTGAGCGGCAGGGAACTGGCGACGGCAGGTCCCCCGGATGCGAGGTACGCCGGCACGTAGCTGAACCGGGTGCCGCCGTCGTGCCGTTCAAGCCGCGCGGCGAGCACGCCGGCCTTGTAGATGTCTGCGACGCGGTGTTTCATCGCCGTGGTTCCTGGCCGGTGGTGTGGCCTGCGAGCGCGCGGGCACCCTTGCCGGTCCTGGTGGTGATCCGGAGCTCCAGGCCCAGCGTGTCCAGGACGGCCAACAGGGAATCCAGCTGGACAGAGGGCTTTCCCTGCTCAACGAACCTGACGAAGCGTTCCGAGACCCCGGCCATGTCTGCGAGGTCCTGTTGCGTCAAGCCCAGCGCCAGGCGGCGGGAGCGGACCTCTGAAGGCAACTGATCCCCAAATGCGTCGGCCATGAGCAACTCCAATAGGTACGATCGTTCCGATTTCAGCTTGCAGACAGTTTAAGCCTTGGCATTTGCTTCTGCATAGGGCTGAACGGCACGTTCGTACCGATCTGCCGTGAGGAATTCGCGAAGTCCCCTGCCCCGATTGCTGGCGCAACTCGCAGAACGGCGGGAGAATCTAAGTACCAGGATCAAAGAATCTGAAGGAGCCAGCAGGCATGCATGCTCCGGCGTATCCGCGCCCGGTGGAGCGACTCGATGGGTTCCTGCCCATCGAGGATCACGGCCTCATCGGCGATGGTTCCACCTGCGCCCTGGTGGGGCGGGACGGCGGAATCTCCTGGCTCTGCCTGCCCGAATTCGACAGCCCGCCCTTCCTGGCAGGAATTCTGGACACGGATGCCGGCGGCCTCCTTGAGATCACGCCACTTCCGCTCGTATCCTCCACCCAGCGGTATACAGAAGATTCCGGGGTGCTGGTCACCTCGCTGTTATCTGACCACGGCATGCTCAAGGTGACGGACTGCATGTCCCTCCGTTCCGGCGCCAACCTCGGCGAACCTGTTCCGGCCGGCCGGCATGAACTGCTTCGGTACGCGGAGGCAGTTGGCGGCGATATCCGGGTGCGCGTGAGCCTGGCGCCGAAGGTTGGCACAACCTTTGACCAGCTTGCATCCGGGTGGAGGTTCGACTGGCCGGTAAACGGCACAGCGGAGGTCTACCTGTGGTCATCGGTGGAGCTCCGGCCCGACGGGCGTGGACTCAGTACCGAGCTGACGCTGCGCGCCGGCGAAACACTGACAGTCTCCCTGCACTGGTCGGGCCGCTTCCGGTTGCGGCAGCGGCCGGACGCGAGGAAGCTCATCGACCAGACCGTGCGGGCCTGGCGGGAGTGGTCCTCGGGCCTGGATTGCGAAGGCTCCCAGGCAGACCTGATGAAGCGCTCGGCCCTGACCCTGAAGCTGCTTGACCATGCGGAGACCGGCGCCATCATGGCAGCGGCCACATCTTCCCTGCCCGAATGGCCAGGTTCTCCGCGCAATTGGGACTACCGCTACACCTGGGTCCGGGACGCGTCCTTCTCCAACTACGTCTTTAGACGGATCGGCGACCCCAGCGACGCGGATGTGTTCCTTGCGTGGGTGCTGACCAATGTAGAGCGCGACGGCGTCCCGCA
Source organism: Pseudarthrobacter humi (assembly GCF_024294965.1). Classification (NCBI taxonomy): domain Bacteria; kingdom Bacillati; phylum Actinomycetota; class Actinomycetes; order Micrococcales; family Micrococcaceae; genus Pseudarthrobacter; species Pseudarthrobacter humi. The sequence goes on along the minus strand of NZ_JANCLV010000005.1, from coordinate 243,158 downwards.
CATTATGTACGCACTGGACGGTTCGCAGCCGCCGGAGGAAGTGGAGGATCCGGTGCTGCGGGGCTACCGCGGTTCCGCACCTGTGCGCTGGGGTAACGGCGCAATCCACCAACTGCAGCATGATGTCTACGGTGAAATCGTGGACATCGCCTACCAGTGGTCCAACAGCGGCCAGCCAGTGGATAAGCATCTATGGGCGGCACTGACCCCCATTGTGGAAGCTGCCATCACCAGCTGGAAAACACCCGACAGCGGCCCCTGGGAGGTACGCAGCGCCGGCCGGCCCTTCACATACTCGGCAGCCATGTGCCATGTGGCCTTGGACCGGGCAATCCAGATCGCCCGGAAGCACAGGCTGCCGTATCCGAAGAGGCGGTGGGAGGCCGCCGCCCGGGAGATACACGACGCCACACTCCGCCTCTCCTGGAATCCGGAACGGCGCACCTTCACCGAACAGCTGGGCGGTTCCGGCGGTGTGGACGCCGCGCTGCTGTCCCTCCCCATCCGGAATGTCATTTCATTCAACGATCCGAGGATGGTCTCCACCACCCAGGCCATCGCGGCAAACCTGGATGCCGGCAACGGGCTGCTGTTCCGGTACCTGCCACAGGTATCGCCGGACGGACTGCCCGGCGGCGAAGGCGCCTTCCTGCTGTGCAGCTTCTGGCTGGTGGACAACCTGGCCGGGCAAGGGCGGCTGGACGAGGCGCACGAACTGTACGAATCCCTGTGCAGCCGCGCGAATCCCCTGGGGCTGCTCCCCGAGCAGATCCATCCGGACACCGGGGAATTCCTCGGCAACTTCCCCCAGGCCTTCAGCCATGTGGGCGTGCTGGCCAGCGGGTTGCGGCTCCTGAAGGCCCAGCGCCGCAACGCCGCGCACTCCTGAACAGCGCCGTCACAAACATTGACACGCACTATGGCCCGTGCCATATTTGTGGCGTGAACCTGTCGGACAGCCGGACAGCAGAACACCCCGCGACGGCTTGTCCGCAGCTCCAGGGACTTCCCAGCCCCTAACACCTGGCCAACCTCAGAAAATAGGCCCCAACCGCCCGTCCCTCCGATCACCATCCGATCCGGGGCACATCGTTGTGCCCAAAATCCCCGCCGGGGCAGCAGCCGCCAGACTCACGCAGAAGAGACCCGCGTCCACGCTCCAGCAATGCACTGATCGAGTCACGCCCTGAAAGGCAAGCGAAAAATGATTCATTCACTCACGGTCCCCGAAGATGCGGACCGCCGCCGCGACGTCCGGTCGAGGATCATCGAGCATCTCGCCCGTAACGGAGCGAGCAAGGTGTCCGACATCAGCAGCGCCATCAATTCCTCCAGGGAAAACGTCCGCTACCACCTTGCGGCGCTTGAGGCCGCTTCGCTGGTCCGCTCCAACATTTCCCCCGGGACAAGAGGCGGCTGCACCCCCTTCTACGCCCTCATATCCGCGATTGCGCGGTCCCGGCAACCAGTTCCCTGAGCGGCGGCATACCTTGCACAACTGTTGGTCCGAAGCTGACGGCCGGCGGACCCTGGTCCGGGGATTCAACCTCCTCGGGCCAGGGCCCGCAGGCCCCTCGAGTACCCGCATTGACACACACTGTGACCCGTGCCATATTTGAGAACGTGAACCTGTCAGACAGCCGGACAGCAGGGCATCCTGCGAAGCCCTCCGGACACCAGTCCCCCGGAGCCCAGCGGCTCGACGCCCGACCGCTGGCCCGTCTCAGCGCGGCGGAAGCTGTCTTCAACGCCATCCGCGCCGATATCGAGTCCGGCACCGTGGCCGTGGGCGGCAAGCTCAGCTCCGAGGCGATGCTCGCGCAGCAGTACGGGGTCAGCCGCTCGGTCATCCGCGAGGCGCTCCGCTCCTGCACCGCCCTGGGCCTGACTGTCACCAAGACCGGGAAGGGCACGTTTGTGGTCGCCAACAAGGTGGCCAATGACCTGACCCTGGGGCATTACTCTGCGCGGGACCTCACCGAGGCCCGCCCGCACATCGAGGTTCCGGCAGCAGGACTGGCCGCCCAGCGCAGGACGGACGAGGAACTCGAGACACTGCGGCACATCGTCGCCGCCATGACCACGGAAACGGACCCGGAATCCTGGGTTGCCCTGGACTCCAGCTTCCACGCCGCCATCGCCCGCGCCAGCGGCAACAAGGTGTTCGCCAGCGTGGTGGCAGACATCCGGGGAGCCCTGGCCTTCCAGTCGGAAACCCTGAACATGGTGGCCGACCGCCAGAACGCGTCGGACACCGAGCACCAGCAGATCCTCGCGGCCATCGAAGCCGGTTCCGCCGAGGCCGCAAGCCTAGCCATGGCCGAACACCTGCGCGCTGTGGGCGTCGCCCTCGACTCCATCCTCAACAAGTAACTCCCTAACAAAGACCCCTAGGACTCCATGCCTGCCCCTGCCCTTCCTGCTGCCCAAACCGCTGTCCCCGGCACGGCCGCACACGCATTTTTGACCGGCACCGAAGCCGGGACGCTCCCCCGGCACACACCCCTGGTGGTCGCCACCCGCGACGGCCTCGTGGAAAGCGTCCACTACGGCTCGGCCATCGCCACCGCAGCCGACGGCTCGATCCTGGCGACGGCAGGCGACCCGCTGGCGCCGTTCTACCCGCGTTCTTCCCTCAAACCCCTCCAAGCCGTGGCCATGGTCCGCGCCGGCCTGAACCTCCCCGCCGACCTGCTCGCCCTGACCGCAGCCAGCCACTCCGGCGGAGCCAAACACCGCGGCGGCACCCAGCGCATCCTCGCCATGCACGGACTTGCTGTGGGCGACCTCGAGAACAGCACCGACCTGCCCTACGGCACCGGCGAGCGCGAGGACTGGCTGCGCACCGGCTTCCGCGCCACGCAGCTGACCCAGAACTGCTCCGGCAAGCACGCCGCCATGGCCGCGACGTGCGTCATCAACGGCTGGCCTGTCAAGGGTTACCTCGATCCGTCCCACCCGCTGCAGCAGCTGATCGCCGCCACCGTCACCGAACTGACCGGCGAGGAGGCCTTCGCCCGCAGCACGGACGGCTGCGGGACGCCCCTCTTCGCCCTCACCCTCCGCGGCATGGCCCGCGCTTTTGGCGCCATCGCGGCGGCCGCCACAGCGATTACCATCGTCAGCACCTCCGACGACGGCGGAACCGCCCCGCTGCTTGCGGAAGCCGCCGTCGGGCTCGCCATGCGGCAGCACCCTGACATGGTGGCCGGCGATCACCGGGACGTCACGGAACTGATGCGCCTGCTGCCCGGCTCTGTGGCGAAGGACGGTTTTGAAGGTGTGCAGCTCGTCGGCCTGCCGGATGGCCGCGCAGTTGCCGTCAAGATTTCCGACGGCGGGGACCGCGCCCGGATGCCCGCCACCGTCCACGTTCTTGAATCCCTCGGTGTGGACATTGCGCCGCTCGCCGGCATCGGCACCGCCCCTGTCCTGGGCGGCGGCCACAAAGTGGGCCTGCTGCGGCCCACAGATTTCCTGCCTGCACTAACCCTGTCCGCGCCCGTCAACGAAGCCCTGTGAGGACCCCCATGACCAACCTGACCACCACCCTGAGTGCCGTGGATGCCGTTCCCGAAACCCGGTCCGAGCACGACCTCCTGGGTGACCGCGACGTCCCAGGCAACGCCTACTGGGGTGTCCACACGCTCCGCGCCGTGGAAAACTTCCCCATAACCGGGCAGCCGCTGTCCTCCAACATGCACCTGGTCCGGGGACTGGCCGCCGTGAAGCTCGCCGCCGCCCGCACCAACCGCGAACTGGGATTGCTGGACGCCGAACGCGGCCAGGCGATCGAACAGGCGTGCACCGACGTGATGAACGGCCAGCTCAGCGACCAGTTCGTGGTGGACGTGATCCAGGGCGGCGCCGGGACGTCGTCGAACATGAACGCCAACGAGGTCATCGCCAACCGCGCCCTCGAAATCCTCGGCCACCCCAAGGGCGACTACGCCCGCCTGCACCCCAACGACCACGTGAACCTCAGCCAGTCCACCAACGACGTGTACCCCACCGCCGTGAAGCTGGGCACCATCTTCGCCGGCCGGGAACTGCTGGACGCACTGGCAGAACTCGAAGAGGCCTTCGCCGCCAAAGCACTGGAATTCCGCACCGTGGTGAAGATGGGCCGCACGCAACTGCAGGACGCTGTCCCCATGACGCTGGGCCAGGAGTTCGGCACGTACGCCATCACCATCGGCGAGGACCGGCTGCGCCTGGCCGAGGCGGAACTGCTCATCCACGAAATCAACCTCGGCGCCACCGCCATCGGCACCGGCCTGAATGCCCCCGCCGGCTACACCGAGGCAGCCTGCCGGCACCTGGCCGAGGTCACCGGGCTACCCCTGGTCACGGCCGTCGACCTCATCGAAGCCACCCAGGACGTGGGCGCCTTTGTGCACCTGTCCGGTGTGCTCAAGCGCGTGGCCGTGAAGCTGTCCAAGATCTGCAACGACCTCCGCCTGCTCTCCTCCGGCCCGCGCGCCGGCTTCGGTGAGATCAACCTGCCGGCCGTCCAGTCCGGCTCCTCCATCATGCCCGGCAAGATCAACCCGGTCATCCCGGAAGTGGTCAGCCAGGTGGCCTACGAGGTCATCGGCAACGACGTCACCATCACCATGGCCGCCGAAGCCGGCCAGCTCCAGCTCAACGCCTTCGAACCCATCATTGTCCACAGCCTCCACAAGAGCATCTCCCACCTCGAAGCAGCCTGCCGCACCCTCACGGCACGCTGCGTCCGGGGCATCACCGCCAACACCGAGCACCTCCGGCTCACCGTGGAACAGTCAATCGGCCTGGTCACCGCGCTGAATCCCCACCTTGGCTACGCCACCGCCACCGCCATCGCCCAGGAGGCTCTCGCCACCGGCAAGGGTGTGGCCGAGCTTGTGCTCGAACACGGCCTGCTCACCGCCGCCCAGCTCCAGGAACTCCTCAGTCCCGAGCGCCTGGCGAACCTCAGCAAACAGCCCTAACCGCACCACCCTGATAGTCCCCATCCCAAGAGACAAAGGACTCCCCGTGACACAACCCCCCGTGGCCACCCAGCAAAAAGCGGCCATCTCCGACCACACGATTCCAGCGCACGCCCACGCCTCCGAAGCCGCTTTGCACCAGGAGGACGAGGGCTACCACAAAGGCCTCAAGCCCCGCCAGGTGCAGATGATCGCTATTGGCGGCGCTATCGGCACCGGCCTGTTTATGGGCGCCGGCGGCCGCCTCGCCACAGCTGGCCCTGCCCTGATCCTCAGCTACGCCGTCTGCGGCTTCTTCGCGTTCATGATCCTGCGCGCGCTGGGGGAACTGGTCATGCACCGGCCGTCTTCGGGTTCGTTCGTTTCTTATGCCCGGGAATTTTTCGGTGAGAAAGCCGCATTCGTCACCGGCTGGCTGTACTGGCTGAACTGGGCGATGACAGCGATCGTGGACATCACCGCCGTCGCGCTTTACATGAACTTCTTCAAGAAGTACTGGGCGCCCATCGCGGGCGTTGAGCAGTGGATCTGGGCCCTTCTGGCGCTCCTCCTGGTGCTCGGCCTGAACCTGATCTCGGTCAAGGTGTTCGGCGAGCTGGAGTTCTGGTTCGCGCTGATCAAGGTGGTGGCCCTCGTGGCCTTCCTGATCGTTGGCATCTACTTCGTCATCTTCGGCACGCCAGTGGCAGGCCAGGAGGTCGGCTTCACGCTGATCGCAGACAACGGCGGCCTCTTTCCCAACGGCCTGCTGCCCGCCATCGTAGTGATGCAGGGCGTGGTGTTCGCCTACGCCTCGATTGAGCTGATCGGCACGGCCGCCGGGGAAACGGAAAACCCCGAAAAGATCATGCCCAAGGCCATCAACACGGTTATCGTCCGCATCGCTGTCTTCTACGTCGGTTCCCTGGTCCTGCTCTCGCTGCTGCTCCCTTACACCTCGTACAAGGCAGGTGAAAGCCCGTTTGTGACGTTCTTCGGTTCCATCGGGGTTGAGGGTGTGGATGCCATCATGAACCTGGTGGTGCTCACGGCGGCCCTGTCCTCGCTGAATGCCGGGCTGTATTCCACGGGCCGCATCATGCGGTCCATGGCGGTCACCGGCTCCGCCCCCAAGTTCGCCGGACTTATGAACAAGGCCGGCGTCCCTTACGGCGGCATCGCCCTGACCGCCGTGGTGGCTGGCCTGGGTGTGGTGCTCAACGCGATCGTTCCGGCCGAGGCGTTCGAGATTGTCCTCAACATCGCTTCCCTCGGCATCATCAGCACGTGGGCCATGATCGTCCTGTGCCAGATGCAGCTGGTCAAGCTCTCCAAGCGCGGCGAACTGCTGCGCCCCGCCTTCCGGATGCCCGGCTCCCCTGTCACCGGTTGGGTCACACTCGCATTCCTCGCCGCGGTGCTGGTGCTCATGGCGTTCGACTCCCCAGTGGGCACCTGGACCATCGCTTCCCTGCTAATCGTTATCCCGGCCCTCATGCTGGGCTGGCGCCTCTGCAAGGAGCGCGTCCTGGAGTTGGCAGCGGTGCGTGACGGTTTCACCGGCCCGTACCCGCTGGTGGCCAACCGTCCGGGTCCGGGCGCGCGCGACAACAGCTAACCGCGCCCTTCCAGCCCATCACCACCCAAAGCGCGAACGGACAGTTGAGGCCCCGGATTCCGGGGCCTCAGCTGTCAGTTCGCGCTGGTGTGAGGCCGCTTCTGGACCGGGAAAGTGGTAGCTCATGCCAGCAACCAAACTTGCGATTGTGGGGCCGGACGCGTGGGCACCTCGCTGGCCTACGTCGCCCTGATTCGGGGCTTTGCCAGGCGCATTGCCCTGTTCGACGTCAACGCCCGCAAGGCGAGGCCGAGGTCCTGGATCTCGCCCACGGCACCCAGTTCGCTGCCGCGGCCGCCACCGTCACCGGCGGCGACATCGCCGTGACGGAAGGCGCCGACGTCGTTGTTAATACTGCCGGGGCCAAGCAGGCTCCCGGCCAGACACGAGAACGCTGTGCTTCCCGTTCCACCGTGCTGGACGGTGCTTACGGAACCTCCGGCGTGGCGCTGCCCCTGCCCAGCATCTTGGGGCACAGCGGGGTAAGGAGCCTCAGATTCATGCCGGAGTTCATGGATGTTCATCGCAATATGACCGGAATCACCCAAGCAGCCCTCCAGGCGGCCCACGACGCCGACCTCGCCATTCAAGGCGACGAAGGCGTCGACTTTAAATCTGCCTGGGCCGATCCGGAGTCAGGCCTGGTTTACTGCCTCTCCGAGGCTCCCTCCGCGGACGCTGTGCGGCGCATCCATGAGCGTACAGGGCATCCCGCGGACGAAGTCCATCCGGTCCCGATCAAGGTCTGACCGGGTAGCGGCGTTCGACGCCGGGTGCATACATTGGCGTAACGCAACTCTCCGGCGAGCAGGCCGCTGCCGGTTGATCGGGCACCCTCACGCTGTGGGCGGCGATGTGCGGGTCGTGTGAGCCTTGCCCTGAAGACAGGCGGGGACAGGTCTGCAGCCCTTCAACCGTTCGGAAGCACGTGCCGATTCGTCGGCGGAACTCTCAAGCCTGCGGGAAGGGTGCCTGGTCCAACTCCCTTTCCACCCGGTCCAGCTCAGCCTCGTCGGCGCCCAGGTTGGCCGCGGTTCCCTTGAGCCTATGGGCTGCCCGCTGTATGGCACCCCGTTGCCGCTGCTGAAGGCAGTGCGCAGCGCAACGAGGCTGATGGGAACTTCGTCACGGGAGGCTGCGTGCAAAAGACTCTGGCCGTCCCGCGGGTCCCATCCGACGCAGAACATCCAGCAGCGACGGTGCCAGGACCGGCGGTTACGCCGTTCCACCCGGCGCCGGCGGAACCCAGCGCTCGAGGGCAGCCTCCAGGGCTGAGGGGTCCACCGGTTTAGTGAGGTAGTCGTCCATGCCGGCAGCGAGGCACTTCTCACGGTCCTCGTCCAGGGCGCTCGCGGTCATGGCAATGATGGGAAGATGTCCCGTCCCCTCGCCCTTGCGGATGGTCCTGGTGGCCTCAAATCCGTCCACCACCGGCATATGGCAGTCCATAAGTACGGCCGCGTAAGAAGCTGCCGCAACAGCCGAAACGGCTTCAGCGCCGTCGGACACAACGTCGACGAGGTAGCCCAGTCTCTTCACCATTTCCCGGGCAACAAGCTGGTTCACCTCGTTGTCCTCCACCACCAGGATGCGCCCCTTCCGAGGCTGGCTTTGCGTCTCGGGCATACGACGGGCCGCAAGGTCTTCGGCCGCCTGCGCCCCTCCCCTCAGCCGCAGAAGACGGTCGTAAAGTTCAGAGCTTCGCACCGGTTTCATCAGCCATTCACGGACACCCGCAGCTGCCAGCTCCGCCGGATCCAGCTGTGGCGATGACGTCAGCATGATCAGCGAGGCGGGAGCCAGAACCCGGTCGGCACGGATGGCCCGTGCCAGGTCCAGCCCGTCCATCTCCGGCATACACATATCCAGTACGACGATTTCGAAGGGCCGTCCGGCGGTGACGGCCTGACGGCAGCGGTCCAGGGCTGCACGCGCATCCCCGATGGTATCCGGGTCCATGTTCCACGCCCTGAGCTGGGTTTCCAGCACCAGCCTGTTGGTAGCGTTGTCATCCACAATCAGGACCCTGACTCCGGTCAGCAGATCGGGGGAGCGGACCGCCGCTTCCTCGCTGCCCACGGAAGCCGTCGCGGGCTGCAACGGGAGCACAAACCAGAATGTGCTGCCCTCCCCTGGAGCGCTGGTCAGCCCGATTTCACCGCCCATCACCTCAGTCAGTCGCCGCGAGATCGCCAGCCCCAACCCGGTCCCGCCGTACCGGCGCGTGGTGGAGGAATCGGCTTGGGAAAAGGACTCGAACAGGCGCCGATGATGTTCTGGCTCAATGCCGATCCCGGTGTCCCGGACTTCAAACCGCAACGCAGGCCGGCGGGGATGCTGATGAACCGGCTGCACGCGAACGGACACCTCCCCGGCCGGAGTGAACTTCACGGCGTTGGAGGCAAGATTGAGCAGGACCTGCCGGATGCGTCCGGCGTCTCCGGACAGCAGGGCCGGCACGTCCGGGCGGCAGAAGGCGATGAGCTCCAGACCTTTGACGCGGGCTGACTCGCTCAGCAAGCCTGCCACTTCCTCCACCAGAACCCGGGGATCAAAGGCGGCGATGTCCAAATCAACCTTGCCCGCCTCCAGCTTGGACAGATCCAGGATGTCATTAATCAGGGCCAGCAGCACTGCGCCCGCCCCCCTGACCCCTTCTGCGTACCGGCGTTGCGTCTCATCCAGCGGCGTTTCCAGCAACAAAGAGGTCAGGCCGATAACTCCGTTCATCGGTGTCCGGATCTCATGGCTCATTGTCGCCAGGAATTCGGACTTCAACCGGCTCGATTCGAGCGCTGCCTCCCGCGCGGCCAGAAGCTCTGCCGCTGCCCGCCGCTGTCCGGTAATGTCGCGGACGATCTTCGCCATTCCGCGTACACCGCCGCCTTCGGCCCGGATGGGTGAGATGGTCACGGAAACGGGGACCGTCGTCCCATCCTTGCGGACGCGCTCCGCTTCAAAACTCCGCGCAACCCCGCGCTCCCGGACATCAGCGAGCAAGGCATCCTCAATCCGGCGAAGATGCTCCGGGATCAGGAACTGGATGCCCCTGCCTGTCACCTCGTCCGCGCCGTACCCGTACAGCCGTTCGGCGCCCCGGTTCCAGCTGGTGATCACACCATCCGGGGTGAGGCCGATGATCGCGTCGGCCGAGGAACTGACGATCGCGCCTAGACTTTCCTGCTGTGCGATCGCTTCACGGGCTTGGTCCTCTGCACGCCGGCGCTCCGTGACATCCCGGAAACTCCAGACCCTGCCCACAATGTCATCGCCCACCCGTTGGGGCCGGGAGTAGCGTTCAAAGGTCCGGCCATCATGGAACTCCAGCATATCCAGGCTCTCCGCATCCGGATCGGCGTACAGCTCCTGGACCTTGCGCATGAAACTGCCCGGATCGGACAGCTGGTCCAAGACGAAGCCGATCAATTTCGCGTCGTCCCCTGAATCCAGCAGCTCCGGAGGGATGCCCCACAATGCCGCGAACCGCTCGTTGGAACCGGCAATCTTCCCGTCGGCAGTCACCACCAGGATGCCGTCGGCGGTAGATTCCAAGGTGGCGGCGAGCAGAGAAAGGGCATCGCGCAACTCGCTGTCCGTACGGCGGCTTTCGCTTACGTCCCGGACGGAGGCAACGATGTCCGCGCGCGGACGGTCCCCGAGTGCAGCAGCGGTGATTTCAACAGGGAACCCGGTCCCGTCGCAGTGCCGGCCAGACAGGCCAAGGCCGGTACCGATCGGGAGAATCCTCTGCCCGGACGCGGTATCATCACGCGTTCTGGCAACCTGGGCCTCGAACCACTCGGGCAGCAGCATCCCGACGTGCCTGCCCAGCAACTCATCCCGCCGGTAACCGAAGAGCTCTTCCGCCTGGTTGTTGGCGAAGACGATGGAACCCTCAGCGCTGACCCTCAGCAACGCGTCCGGAGCCGCTTCGACCATCTCCTGGTAAAAATCTGTTCCTGGATCGTTGCCCATGACTGCCTGTTCCATTTCAGCCCCCACCAAAAGGTTCGCGGCCGTCGCCGCCGCGCATCCGGGCGGCCGGATGAGCCTACCCACGCACAGCTTATCCGGCAGCCCCTGTGAGGCCCTATAGGCCGGAGAAGCTGATCGCTCCCGCGGGCCGTTGCCCTGGCTCGCGTCGCCTTGCGCGTCAGGAAACCTTCCGCCAGGCATCAGTTTCTTGCCGGAATGCATGGACGTTCGCCACAATATGACCGGAATCTCCAAGGAAGCCCTCCAAGCCGCCCACGACGCCGATATCGCCATTCACCAAGGCCAAGGGCCAGGACAAGACCAAAGCGTAGATCCCGGGCCTTGTCATGGCGTAATGCAACGCTCCCGCAACCCTTCGCCGCGGGCTGATCGCCTATGCTCAGCAGAGCGCGTCACAGCGCTTTTTGCAGTTCAACGACGAAGCTCACTGACCCGTTCAATGACGAACCACCCGGGAGACACGGCATGACCAACTGGCGCATCAGGGATTTTCATTCCGCAGACCTGGACGGGATCCTGCACCTCTGGGAGTCGCTCAAGGCCTCTGATGTGGAGCCCGTTTATGCCCTTTCCGAAGTGCTGGCATCCTGCGAGAAGGACCACGCAGTGGTGGCGGTGCAGGGCGATCAGGTGGTGGGCGCCGCCGTCGGCCGCGCCGCGCATGACCAGGGCTGGATCGTCTTCCTGGCTACACTCCCTGAATACCGCGGGCGCGGGATCGGCACGTCGCTGCTTGCCGCCGTCGAAAACCGCATGGCCCCGCATGGCCTCAACAAACTCTCCGCGCTGATGCCGGAAGCGGAAACCCGGGTGGAGGCGTTCCTCAGCCGCGGCTTCGCGCTCAAGAAGAACCTGCGCTATTTCGAGCGGACCATCCCCGTCCAGCGGCAGGAGCTGGGGGCACTGGGCCAGTTGGGCGGCCGGATCCTCGCCCGCGACCTGTGGGAGAACGTGGCCGGCATGCGCAAGGAAAAGGAACTCCTGGAGCGTCGGCTAGTCCTGCCTCTCGCGGAGGCCGACCTCGCCGATGAATACGGCGTGGTGCCGCCGCGCGCCGTGGTGCTGTTCGGTCCTCCCGGGACCGGCAAAACCACGTTTGCGAAGGCCATCGCGTCCCGGCTCGAGTGGCCGTTCGTGGAGGTTTTCCCGTCCCGGCTGGCCTCCGACCCCAAGGGCCTCGCCGGCGCCCTGCGCGAAACATTCCTCGAGATCGCGGAGCTGGAGCACTGCGTGGTGTTCATCGACGAGGTGGAGGAGATCGCCTCCCAGCGTTCGGGTGAACCGCCGTCCCCCTTGCAGGGGGTCACCAACGAGCTCCTGAAGATCATCCCGGCGTTCCGCGAACAGCCCGGCCGCCTGCTGGTCTGCGCCACCAACTTCATCCGCGCACTGGATTCGGCGTTCCTGCGCCACGGCCGGTTCGACTACGTCATCCCCATCGGCTTGCCGGACCGCCAGGCCCGCGAAGCCATGTGGCAGCGCTTCATCCCCGCCACCGTGGTGGACGACGTGGACGTGGAGCTCCTGGTGGAACGGACCGAAGGATTCTCCCCCGCGGACATTGAGTACGCCGCCCGCAGCGCCTCCCAGCGTGCGCTGGAAAAGGCAGTGTACGACGACGGCGGCGCGGCTTCCGGAGGCAATTCTTCAGTTCGCGAGGCGGTCCGGAAGGGGCCCTGCACGGAGGACTACCTCGACGCGATTGGCGATACCCGGACCACCGTGAGCCAGGACGTCCACGAGCTGTTCCTGGAGGACATCGACGCGCTGGGGCGGGTCTAAAACCTCCGGCCCAGGGCGCGAACGGGCAGTTCAGGCCCTGCGCGCGTACGGCTCTGCACTGCCCCTGCGCCTCTTGAGGTCGAGTCCTAGCGGGTTTGCTCCTCTGGCCCGCTGAGTTATGCACATAGGCATTCATCCTCGCGGTCATTGTCGGGCCCTCGCGGGATGATGTGGGTATGGATAGCAGAGCGGCTGTGGCGACGGCGGAGGCCCTTTCGGTGTCCTTCGCTGAGCTTGCTTCTGCGCTCCGGGACGGGACCGGTTCCGGCTGTTCCGGGGAGGCTGATCCGATGCGTCGGGTGGCGGATGGTTTCCTGGACGGGCTGGCCGAGATCTCACGGCTGGACGCTAAAAGTGCCGCCCTGAAGGCCTGGCTGGCTGCCGTATATGCCGACACCGCCGGGGCTCTGGCCGGCCCTGCAACGTCGCCCGAGGACAACACCGGGCAGGAAATGGCCGTCGTCGCCGAGGTCGCCTGTGCCCTGACGGTCAGCGAACGCGCCGCCGGCGGCCTGCTCGCCGAGGCGCACGCCCTGACCACTGCCCTGCCTTTGACGTTGTCCGCGTTGCAGGCCGGGACGATCTCGTGGCAGCACGCCCGGATCATGGTCGACGAAACCCTGAACCTCGACCGTCCGGCCGCTGCGGCGTTGGAGGCACATTTCCTGGACCCCCACGCAGTGAATCCGGCACGTGGCTTCGCCGGTGGGCTCATCCCCGGCAGGTTCCGGCACAAGGCCCGGACCTGGCGGGAACGCCACCACCCGGTCAGCATCGAAAAACGCCACACCAGGAGCGCAGCCGACCGGCGGGTGGAGTACGCCCCGGACCGCGACGGCATGGCCTGGCTCTCCGCCTACCTCCCGGCCGACCAGGCGGCCGGGATCTGGAACCGGGCCACGTCGGCGGCACGTGCCCTCCAAGGCCCGGCCGAGGACCGGAATCTCAGCCAGCTCCGGGCCGACACCGTCGCTACGTGGCTCCTCGGCGGCACCGGGGACCAGGCAGATACCGACGGCGGCAGAGTGGATGCTGGTGTTCCGTCGCCGCGGGCGCAGGTGTTGATCACGGTCCCGGTCCTCTCGCTGCTGGGTGTCACGGATGAGCCCGCCATGCTCGACGGGTACGGGCCGATCCCGCCGTCCATGGCCCGCCGTCTCGTCGCCGACGGCGCCGAGTCCTTCCACCGCGTCCTGATCGACCCCCGCGACGGCGCACCGCTCGAGATCGGGCGCACCAGCTACCGGCTCACCAAAGCCCAGCGCCAATGGCTCCGGCTCCGCGACGGCAAATGTCCTTTCCCCGGCTGCAGCAACCACTCCCTCGACAACGAAGCAGACCATATCCTCGCCTGGGCCCACGGCGGCACCACCGGAATCAGCAATCTCGGCCAGCCATGCCACAAACACCACAGACTAAGACACACCAGCGGCTGGACACCCAAAGCGGCCACCCTCAACGAACCACCCGGCTGGACCTCACCGACCGGACGGCACTACCAAAGCGAACACCCCGACTGGGAACCACCCCACTGGCCACTTCAGTGAGACGGGTGTTGAGTTATCAAGATCCTGACTGTCCGCTGTCTGACGACACCCGGCCCGAAAGCACACTGCCTTCTAATACTCTGCCTTCCAATACTCTGCCTTCAACTACTCTGCCCGAGAGTCTTCTCGCAGCAGATCGCTCGCCAGCTTGGGCCCAGCTGCGGACAGCCCCGAAGAACCGGGGCCTCCGCTGTCAGTAGCTGACTTTTCTCTGGTTGTCAGCGCAGCCGGTCCAGTCGAGCGGCACGCTGACGCCTCATGCAGCACCGCCGAAACCTTTGTCTCGGAGCCATCTGCGCTCTGGAGCCAGCCACGGCCCTGGCGGTAATCTTTGACCCATGTCAGCAAACCCCCTCCGGCATGCCATGGCCCGCATGGGCGGCCGGGATCCGCATGAGAAGCACCGGGCGGCCACGCCGCTGGAACTCTTTTTCGACCTGACCTTTGTTATTGCCTTCGGTGTGGCCGGCAGCCAGTTCGCCCACCAGATTGCTGAAGCCCACTTCGGCGCCGGGCTGCTCGGATTCTCCTTCGCGATGTTCGCCGTGATCTGGGCGTGGATCAACTTCACGTGGTTCGCCAGCGCCTACGACACCGACGACTGGGTGTTCCGCGTGGTCACCATGGTCCAGCTCCTCGGGGTGCTGATCCTGGCCATGGGCCTTGAGCCGATGTTCCACTCGCTTGTGGAGGGCGACCACGTGGACAACGCCGTGATGGTGGGCGGCTATGTGATCATGCGCCTCGCCCTGGTCTTCCAGTGGCTGCGCGCGGCAAGGCAAGATCCGGCACGCCGGCGGACCTGCCAGCGGTACGCCACGTACCTTGGCGTGGTGCAGCTCGGCTGGATCGCGGTGCTCATTATTGAGGCGGACATCCTGACCACGTTCCTCGTGGCTGCGCCCCTGTTCATCCTGGAAATGGCCACACCCTACGCCGCGGAGCGCAGCATGCGGACCCCGTGGCACGCGCACCACATAGCCGAGCGCTACGGGCTACTCGCCATCATCGCCCTGGGCGAATGCCTGATCGGGGCGATCGAAACCCTACGTGCCATTGTGGCCAACCATGGCTGGAGCGTCGATGCGGGTCTCGTGGGATTCGGCGGAACGGCCCTCGCGTTCAGCATGTGGTGGATCTACTTCATCCTGCCCGCCGGCCCGGCCCTACATTTCCAGCGCCACCGCTCGTTCTTCTTCGGCTACGCGCACATGCCCATCTTCGCTGCCATCGCCGCAACCGGCGCCGGATTGCACGTGGCGGCCTACTATGTCGACCATGAGGCCCACATCAGCGCCGCCGTGGCCGTGGCCAGCATCGCGGTCCCCGTGGCGCTGTTCAAAGTCTCCCTGACCTGGCTCTTCAGCATCATGATCTGCGTGGACCGGACCGTCATTGCCGTGGCGGCGGGCGTCGTGGCCGCGCTGGCGGGCAGCGTGGGACTTGCCACCGCCGGGGTCTCGGTGCCGATCTGCCTGCTGGTGATTGTGCTGGCGCTGGGCGTGTCGATTGTCATTGATGAGAAGCGCGGCACGGAGCGGGTCCACGCTGCGTTAGCGAAGCTTGAAGCAGAGGCTACTTCTCCTCGCCCGTAGTGGCGTCCGCCTTCTCGAAGGTCTCGACGGGCTCGACCGCCGGGACAGACTCAACAGCCGGGGCCGGCTCCGCGGCCGGAGCGTCGTCGTACGTCAGGTTCTCGTAATCCGTGTCGTCTTCGTCGTCGAGCCTGTCGTCCAACTCCTTCAGC
This sequence comes from Pseudarthrobacter humi, assembly GCF_024294965.1. Lineage (NCBI taxonomy): Bacteria > Bacillati > Actinomycetota > Actinomycetes > Micrococcales > Micrococcaceae > Pseudarthrobacter > Pseudarthrobacter humi. The sequence goes on along the minus strand of NZ_JANCLV010000005.1, from coordinate 227,516 downwards.
AGCCAGGGATTAACCCGCGCAAGGATCTTGCGGACTTCCTCAACGTCGACGGCGGCATAAAGCACCGGACGGGCATCGCGGTACTTGGTGACGGGCGGCTTGTCCGGCCACTTCGCGGCCAGAGCCCTGACGCGTTCGGGCAGGGAGTTGTGGGCATTGTCGGCGATCTTTACGAGTGCCGCGTCGTGGTCCTCGGCAATGAAATGCATCCCGGCCTGGTAGTCATCGGGGTTATCGTGCAGCCTGTTGGTCACCCGCTCGATGATGTCTGCTGCCCGCTCGGAAACGCCCATGTCCAGCAGCGCCTGCCGCGTGATGGGAGTGTCCTCGGCAATGTCATGAAGGTAACCGGCAATCCGGATATCGTCGTCGAAATCTGCCAGCGCATCACCCACCGCAATCACGTGGTCACGGTAGGGCCGCTTGAGCTTGTCCTTCTGCCGGTTGTGGGCCACCTCGGCCAGGACCTTAGCGGTCTCGACAGTGAATCGCGGTTGAGGGATTTGTGCTTCAGTGAATTCGGGTGCCGACATAGCTCCAGCCTACGCGTAGGGCAGCAAGTGGCCTCACGCCGGCGGGGCCGCAAGTGTCCGTTCGCGCGCTGCTGAGGGGCCGGTCCAGACCCACGGTTCACGCGGGAGGTCCGCCGGGCGAAACTCCGCGAGCGCGTTTTCGAGCGTCCCGGCCGGCAGCCCCAGGGACTGCAGGATGAGGTTCCGCACGTCAGCGGCGGAAACACCGGTACGGGCGAGATCGGTCAGCGTCACGGCGCCGTCGCGCTTGGCCAGCCGGGCGCCGTCGGAATTCACCACCAGCGGCACATGCGCATATTCCGGAACAGGAATATTCAACAGCCCCGCAAGATATGCCTGCCTCGGCGTGGACGGCAGCAGGTCGTCGCCCCGCACCACCTGGTCGACGCCCTGTGCGGCGTCGTCCACCACAACGGCCAGGTTGTAGGCGGTCACGCCGTCGTTGCGGCGCAGGACAAAATCGTCCACGACGCCGGTGAAATCGCCGTGCAGCACATCCCGCACGGTGTACTCCGCTACCTCGGCGCGGAGCCGGATGGCCGCAGGCCGGGTGGAGCGTTTGAACTCCAGTTCAGCAGGATCGAGGTTCCGGCAGGTGCCCGGATAGGCGCCCTGCGGCGCGTGCGGCGCGGACGGCGCCTCCTGGATTTCGCGGCGCGTGCAGAAGCATTCGTAGGTGAGGCCTGCGGCAGCCAGCCGCCCGATTGCTTCGGCGTAGACGGCGCCTCGGTCCGTCTGGCGCACGACGGCGCCGTCCCACGTCAGGCCCACGGCCTCCAGGTCGCGGAGTTGCTCCGCCTCTGCGCCGGCCCGCGCCCGGTCAAGGTCCTCGACGCGCAGCAGGAAGTCGCGCCCCGTGGACCGGGCGAACAGCCAGGCGAGCATTGCGGTGCGGAGGTTTCCTACATGGAGTTCGCCGGAGGGGCTGGGGGCAAAGCGGCCGGCAGGGGTCATGGATCAACCCTAGCCCGGGGCAGCACAAGAGCCCCTCAGCTACCGATGACTTCGGGGATCCGACGTCGGTGGCTCAGGGGCTCTTGCCGTGTGTGCAGAATGACCGTGGTGTGAACAAGTGTCAATCAGCGGCGTCCTCCTTGCGGGAGGCGGTGTCCAGTTGCCGGGTGGTGTGCCGGGGTTCCTGTAGCCTGCGGGATTCGGCGGTAGCCTCAACCCTTGTTGCCACAATTTGAGCAGACGCCATACAGTTGGCACAACCAGCAAGGATTTCCTTGGTCAGTCTGACCAATAGGGACCACAAGCTCCGACAGGAACTGATCAGATTGCAGCAATTGGACACCACGGACAAGCGCATCCTCAATGCTCTGGACGAGGACCCGCGCGTCCCCATCATGGTGCTGGCCCAGCGGCTGGGCCTGGCGCGCGGGACCGTCCAGTCGCGCCTGGAGCGGATGTCGGCGTCGGGCGCCCTCCGCCCCAACAGCAGCCGGGTCCTCCCCTCCGCCCTGGGCCGGGGCGTGGCGGCGGCCGTCAGCGCCGAACTGGACCAGAGCCACCTCAACGAAGCCATCGCGGCGCTCCGCAAGATCCCCGAGGTCCTCGAATGCCACGCCCCTGCGGGCGACACCGATCTGCTGATCCGGGTTGTGGCCACCAGCCCGGACGATCTCTACCGCGTGTCCGAGGAAATCCGGCTCTGCCCGGGAATCGTCCGCACCTCCACCAGCATGTTCCTGCGCGAAGTCATCCCGTACCGGACCACCGGGCTGTTGCAGGGCTGAGTTCCGTCTCTCTCAGGGCCGCACTCAACCCCGCACGGGGAGCTCTCCCCATCGCCCTCGCGGACGCATCACAGCTAGGCTGGCACGGGAATCCACTCAGGGGGAAACATGGCGGGAAACTTTTACGGCGGCGACGTTGCCCAGTTGCGGCAGCTCGCCAAGGACCTGGCAGGCGGCGCCACCAGGTTGAGCCTGCTCGGCCAGCAGCTCAGCAGTGTCATCGGCACCGGCGCCTGGAAAGGGCACGACGGCGAGCGCTTCCGCAGCGACTGGACGTCATCGCACTTGAAGCTGCTGAAGTCCGCGACGGCCGGGCTGGAATCGGCCTCCAAGACGGTGCTCGCCAACGCCGACGAGCAGGAGATGGCCAGCAACGGGGCCGGCTCGGGCAGCGGCTCCGGGAGTGGTGGCAGCGGTTCCGGGAACGGCGCTGCCCAGGACCTGACGGACCGGCTGAACGGCATGACCCCCGAAGAACGCCAGGACTACCTCGGCAGCAACGAATTCAAGCAATGGGCCCTGGACAACCCTGACGGCGCCAAAGCCGCCATGGATGCTGCAGCCGACACCGGGCTGATCGACAAAAGCTCTGAGGAATACGCGGATTTCCTCAGCGACTACTGGAACAACCAAGCCATGCTGGACATGGGCATCGACCCCGCCAGCTGGGACACCTCCAAAGGCACCGAACACAACTGGGAGACCATCAAGAAGGTCTACGACTTCTACGGCCAGGCCTACCTCTCCAACCCGGACCTGCAGTGGGCCGGTATGGCCAACATGATCGGCCCGTCCTTCGCGGGCGGCTTCAAGGACATGGCCATGCTGCGGGACCTCGCCCAGCAGATCGCGGAAAATCCGGCCTCGGACATCCCGCTCCCCATCCTGGATCAGATCGAACAGCTCGCAGGCATGACCGACCAGGAGATCCGTTACTACGAGACCAGCATGCTGGATATGAACAAGGAGATCTTCCTGGACCAAGCCCGCCAACATGAGGCCTACATGAACGGCGGAATCGAGGAGATCAATAGGCTGCGCGACTCGGGTGCCATCGATACGGGTACCGCCGAGGAATGGGCGAAGATCGATTCCGGCGACCCGGACCTGATCCAGGAAGGCAACACCGCCCTCCTGTACCGCGAGCAGAACGAGATCATCGCGGACGACTACGACGACATGCGGAACCACCCTGGCGGAGAGGCCGTAACGTACATGGTCACGCTGGCCGGCGAGCCGTCCATCCCGGGCGCAAAGAGCTACCCGGAAGTCTTTCCCTACACCTTCAGCGTGGAGAGCCCCGGCCCGGAAAACATGCCCTTCACCAACTGGGACAACCCCACCCAGTTCCGCACCGACTTCACCACCGGCTTCCCGGATGGGAACATCTCCAACGCGGACCAGCGGTGGGAGCTCATTCGGCAGGACACCCTCCCCGCCTACCAGGACCTCCTGGCGACGGATCCGGGACGGGCGGAGCAGATCATCGGCTCGGACTTCAACGACCGCGTGGAGCAGCACCGCCCCACCAACAACATCCCCGGCATCATGGACCGCTTTGTGGATGGCTTCGGCGCGGAGGTCCACCAGTGAAGGCCACATGCCGAACCGCACCTCGGCGCCAGAGCCGGCTCCCCGCCGTCGTATTCCTCGCCCTTTCCGCCTGCCTCGCCCTGACGGGCTGCCAGATCAGTGGCACCACGAACGCACCGACCTCTCAAGGGAGCACCATGAGCACCTCGGAATTTTCCACCCTCGACGCTGCCGGCGTGGACCGGATCCGCGAATCCAAGACCGCCCGGCTGGACATGAGTTCGGGAAGACTGGAGAAGGCTGCTGTCCGGGTCACGGAAGACAGCTATGGACCCGAGATCAACACCAGGGACTCGGGCAAGATCAAGCTCACCATCGTTGCTCCGAGCGGCGAGATCACTGGGGAAACGGACCGCATCCGCTTGAACACCACGGACAAGCGGCCGGACTTCAGCGAGGTCACCTACTTCCTCACCGCAGGATCCCCCCATGAGTATTTTGAGCTCATCCGGGACGGCGTGGCGCGGTACGGGATCGACGCCGACTCCGCCGAACGCTGGATCGCCGGTGCCCAGCGGGACCCGGACCGAAAGACCGAGTTCTCCATCACCTCCGGCACCTCCACGGGTCTGGACGTGAACTACGACCTCCGGTACGACGGCGGCAAGGACACCCAGGTGATCATCGTCCACGTCCGCCCCACAGACTGAGGCAACGCAGGGCGGACGCAACGCAGAACAAACGCCCGTGCGCTAGAGCGGCGGGCCCGCATTGGACTTGATGTTCTTCATCACCAGCGTGGACGTCAGCCGCTCAACCCCGGGCAGTGACGTGAGCTCGGCGTCGTAGAAGCGCTGGTAGCCGGGCAGGTCCTCGGCGATGACCTTCAGCAGATAGTCCGGCGAGCCGAACAGCCGCTGGGCCTCCACAATGTTGGGATTGTCCGCCACCCGGTTCTCGAAGATCTCCATGGTGGAGCGGTCCACCTGGCGCAACGTCACAAAGACAATGGCCTCGAAACCTAGCCCGACGGCGGCCGGATCGATGTCCGCCTTGTAACCGCGGATCACGCCCGACGTCTCCAGATCCCGGAGCCTCCGGTGGCATGGCGCCACCGTGAGCCCGACCTTCGCGGCCAGCGCAGTGGCGGTCATCCGGCCATCTTCCTTGAGGTGGCGCAAAATGTTTCTGTCGATATGGTCAATCACGCAAATATCTTACCAATTCGGACTCAAAGTGAGCGAAAAGGGTAAGCACTTATGGCCGGAAAGTTCATAAGGTTTGTCCTGTACCTCATCGGACAGGAGCCCGCCATGAATCCCCAGTTGTTTTTCGCCTTTGTGCTGGTGGCAGTCGCCCTCGCCTGCACCCCCGGCGTGGACTGGGCCTACTCCATCACGGCCGGTCTGCGGCAGCGCAGCTTCGTCCCGGCCGTGGCCGGACTCTGCGGCGGCTACCTCCTGCACACACTGCTGATGGTGGCCGGCCTCGCGGCCCTGCTGTCCGGCCTGCCGGGCGTCCTGGGCTGGCTCACCGTGGCCGGCGCGGGCTACCTGCTGTGGCTGGGCATCAGCACCCTCCGCTCGTGGCGCGGGGCCTCCTTCAGTGCGGCAGACGCCGTCGGGAAGCCCGCCAACCAGCTCCGCACCTTCCTTCAGGGCATGGGAACCAGCGGCATCAACCCCAAGGGGCTGCTGTTCTATGTGGCGCTGGTGCCGCAGTTCGTCAGCCCGGAGGCCTCCCTCCCGGTCCCCGTCCAGTCCGGCCTGCTGGGCCTGACGTTTGTCCTGCTTGCTGGAACCGTCTACACCTGCGTGGCGCTGCTGGCCCGCAAACTCCTGCAGTCCCGGCCCGGCGCCGCGCGGACAGTCACCCTGGCCAGCGGCATCATCATGGTTGCCCTCGGCGTGGTGCTCCTCTCAGAGCAGCTGGTTCCTCTGGTTGCAGGGCTCACGCAGCAAACCTAGGCCCTGCGCTCCATAAACCATTCCGTGAACTCCGACGCCCGGCCGTCCGGTTCGAGGCGGATGACCCACAGGTTGTCGTAGCTGGGACGATCACCAAGGTAGTCCGTGAACCCCTGCACAAAGGCCAGCCCGCCGTCGGTCCCCAGCCCGCTATCCGCGCCCAACAGCGTCCAGTCGAAGGTCCAGGTCCCTGGGTCGTCCCGCGCCTCCAGCCAGCGGTCCACGATCTGCTCGCGGCCCCGCCATGCGTCGGCATCGTGCGGCCGGGTGGCGTAGACGGCTTCCTCGGTGAACAGTGCTCGGATGTCCTCCGGGTTGTTGGAGGTCCACGCCGCGATGTACTTTTCCATCCAGGACCGGACTGCGTCGCTCATGCCTCCGTTGTACTCCGGGGCGGCCCGGTCCACAAGGCAAGCCCACCAGGCAATGCCACCAGGCAAGTCCCTAAGGCCGCCCGCACCCGAAGCCTATTTCCCGTCCAGGTTTTCCCACTCCTGCTCCCACAGCCGGCGCTCATCAATGTCCTTGCGGATGACTTCGAACGTTTCCAGCTCCGCCGGCCGGCCGCGGAGCCAGTCCCGCGGGTTGAGGGATTTGCGGCCGTTGTCGAGCACCAACAGGGCACGGTCGGTGATGGCGTCGTTGCGGAGCACCACGTCTGTTTTCCGACGGCGGAGCACCTCTTTCAGGGCGTCGTGCGCTTGTGCGTGGGCGCCGAGCCGCCGCAGCGCGCGCCCGCGGAGCAGCAGCAGGGCCGCCGAGAGGTCATCGGAGTTCAGCAGCCCCTCGGTCCAGATCACCACCTCCTTGTCGCGTCCCAGCGCGAACGCCAGCGCGCAGCGGGCCAAGGCTGAAGGCAACGACGGCGGCAGCCCGGCCACCGTCTGCAGCGCGGCTTCCAGCTGGCCTGTCTCCCGCAGGGAGTGCGACAGGGCCAGGAAGACCGATTCCTGGCTGAACAGCACGGGGACTTCGATGCGTTCGGCGACCTCCACGCGGGTGACCACGCGCGTGAGGTAGGTGGCCGCATACTGGTTGGCGTCGTCGTCGTTCCTGATGGACAGGCCGCGCTGGAGGAGTTCGGACGCACGCAGGTAGCCGCCGTGCTGGTAGGCCAGGAGCCCGGCCATAACGGAGCAGAGCCCCGCCCAGCCCGGATACATGCGGCCCACGGCGATGAGCCGCTCAGGTTCCCTGCTGGTGAAGATGGCATCGTGGACTGCTTTGGGCGCCTTGCCCGGCATCCGCTTGAGCCTGGGGACCTCGCCGTCCACGGCGATCAGCGCGGCGTCCCGGCCGCCCAGCACACCGTGGATCAGCCCGCCCACGCTGCCGGCGAGCTCCCGGACGGGGGTCTGCAGGTGGACGTTCCCGAACGGCGTCAGGTCACGGGTATCCCGGTAAATCGGTCCTCTGGCATCCCCCGCAGTCATCTCTCCATGCTACGTGGCGGACTGAAGGTGAACGCCTAGGTGGCGGCCGCAACCCAGAGCCCGATCACCCAGGTGCTGGCCGCCAGGCACGCCAGCCCGAACTCCACCAGCATGCCCAGGCCGGTGGCCTTCAGGGCGGCCCAACTGGTGGACGTTGCCGTGCCGAAGTTCCGCGTACGGGCGAATTCGCTGAGCAGCAGGCCAGCGGCGAAGCCCACAAAAAGCCCCACCACCGGGATGACGAACATGCAGGCAACGCCCGCCGCAAGGCCGATCACCACACTGCGGCTGGGGATGCTGTGCTGCCTGAGCTTCCGTCCGGTCAGCACGGCGCTGGCTGCCATCCCGGCCAGCACAAACACCATTCCCACCGCGAATACCACCCAGCCAGTGGTCCCGGCGCCGCCCCAGATGGCCCACGCCACCAGGCTGAGCCCGATCAGGAAGCTGCCGGGCAGGATGGGGATGATGGTGCCCGCCACGCCCACCAGGATCGCCAGGCCGCACAGGACGCTCACCACGGTTTCGGAGTTCATGGGCCCCAGTTTAGGGCGGCGGGGCTGTCAACCCTGCCGCTTAACGCCCGACGGCGACGCGTCCCCTGCGCGGGGAGGCACCGCCGTCGGGCGTTGTGGCAGTGTGTGGCGGCGGAGGTTACTCGGCTTCCACTGCGGCGGCTACGGCGGCCGTCACTGCCGGGGCAACACGCGGATCCAGCGGGCTGGGCACGATGTAGTCCACCGAAAGGTCAGCTTCCGCGAGTTCGGCAATGGCGCGGGCCGCGGCGAGCTTCATGGCAGGCGTGATCCGGCGGGCGCCGGCGTCCAGCGCGCCGCGGAAGATTCCCGGGAAGGCCAGGACGTTGTTGATCTGGTTGGGGAAGTCGCTGCGGCCGGTGGCCACAACGGCGGCGTACTTGGCGGCCACCTCGGGCAGGACTTCGGGGTCCGGGTTGGAGAGGGCGAACACGATGGAGTCGGGGTTCATCAGCTTCAGATGCGCCTCGTCCAGCTTCGAGGAGGAAACCCCGATGAACACGTCGGCGCCGAGCAGCGCTTCGCCGGGGCCGCCCGCGACGCTGCGGGGGTTGCTGCGCTGTGCCATCTGGGACTTTTTGCTCTGCGGGTCGGCGGCGATGTCCGCCCGCTCCCGGTTGATGACGCCCTTGGAGTCGAGCAAGACTACATCCGTGATGCCGGCGGCGAGCAGGATTTCGGCGACGGCGATGCCTGCGGCTCCGGCGCCGGAAACCACCACGCGGAGGTCTGCGAGTTCGCGGCCGGTGACCTTGGCGGCGTTCGTCAGGGCGGCGAGGGCCACCACTGCGGTGCCGTGCTGGTCATCGTGCATGACCGGGCAGTCCAGCGCCTCGATCAGCTTCTCCTCCAGCTCGAAGCACCGGGGGGCCGAGATGTCCTCAAGATTGACGGCGCCGAAGCTGGGGCGGAGGCGGACCAGGGTTTCCACAATCTCATCAACGTCCGTGGTGTTCAGGACCAGGGGAATGGAATCCAGCTCGCCGAACGTCTTGAACAGGGCGGATTTGCCCTCCATCACGGGCAGGGAGGCGGCGGCGCCGATGTTGCCCAGGCCCAGCACCGCGGTGCCGTCGCTGACCACAACCACCAGGCGCTGCGCCCAGGTGAGGGTCTTGGCGAGTTCCGGGTTGTTGTGGATGGCGCGGCTGACCTCGGCCACACCGGGGGTGTAGGCGATGGACAGGTCGCGCTTGTTGGACAGCGGGACCGTGCTGGTCACGGAGAGCTTCCCGCCCTGGTGGGCGTCGAAGATCTCGGCCTCGCTCAGGGCAGTGGCTGCTGAATTGTCGGACGGTGCGATTACGTCAATGGACACGTCGTTGTCTCCTGGGGCTAGCCGTGGGCGCACGGCGCAGAAAGGCTCAAGCACAGGGAGGCTCAAGGTGGTCATATTCGGCGCTTCGTGGGCCCAATGGTGGCGGGCCCGGGGTGAAGCCCTTGCAGATGCTGGTTGCCAGCCACTCCGGTCCTGCCATAATAATCAGCGCTGGCGGGCCAAAAAGTGCATTTGGACGTCCCGGGGCATGCCAAATCGTTTAATCAGGATGTTTTGTGAGCCACGTCACGGCATAAAGACGTATTTATTGGCTTACTGGTCTAGACCAGTTACGCCGATCGGTGGGCCGCACGGGCCCCGGAAGCTACCGGAGCAAGCAAGGTGCAGGCCTTTTTAAGGTCCTCTTCGGCCTCAAAGAGCGAAAGTCGGCGGTTGCGGACGGACTGGACCAGACCAGTGACGGTCAGCAGGAGCACCCGGGCCGCCACGGCGTCGTCGGAGGCGGTGGCTACAGCCGTTTCGCTCAGGGCATCGATTTCATGCAGGAGCGCCGTGGTGTCCTTGTCCTTGAGGTACACGCAGCGGGTCAGGCACTGCTCGACGGCGGGCTGCATCACGCGCATGTGGAAGATCTCCATCACCACTCCGGTGAGGGCGCGGCCGCCGAAGCTGGCCGCCGACGTGCGGGCCCTGCCCTGAAGCTCGTCCAGCTGCTGGCGGTAGAGGGACAGCATCAGGTGGTTGGCGGTGGGGAAATAGCGGTAGACGGTCCCCGACGGCACGCCGGACTTCTCCGAGATTTCCGCGAGGTCCACGGACTCCAGCCCCTTGCGGGCAAACCCTGCGGCAGACTCAAGGACGCGCGTGTAGCGCAGCCGCTGACGCGGCGTGGAGGGCCGGGCGGCCATGGACGGATGGGCTGAAAGTGTCTCGGGCATCAGGATTCCGGGGTTGTGTTCCTATGGTGCAGCGGCCGGCGGATCCCCATCCCGGCCGCCCTGCAGTCTGCCTCAACAATACGCCACGCGGCGTTGGCGCCTCAGTCCACGCCCTTGATCTTGACCACGAACACAGCGCCGAGCAGCCCAATGACGGCCGCAGTGGTGAACAGAGTGACGTACCCGCCGAACTGCGTCACCGCGAGGAAAGCGAGGCCTGTCGCGAACACCTGCGGCAACGAGGCGGCCACGTTAATGACTCCCATATCCTTGCCGCGGTCCGCGGCCTGCGGCAGCACCTGCGTCAGCAGCGCAAAGTCAACGGCTTGGTAGGCGCCGTAGCCGATACCCAGGATGGCGGCCCCAACCAGGGCGCCGGTCCACACGGGGAAGAACGCCATAGTCAGGCCCGCCATGGCAATCATGACGGAGGAAGCGATCACGAAGGGCTTGCGCTTGCCCACCCGGTCGCTCCACGGCCCCGCAATCACCGCAGTAACCATGACCAGCGCCGCATAGATCCCGGTCAGGGTCAGGACTCCCAGCGCCGGGTTCTCATGCTTGAGGACGTCTCCGAGGAAAAAGATCAGGTACACAATGGTCAGCTGGTTGCAGACGTTGACCAGGAAGCGGGTGAGCCAGGCCCAGGCGAAGTCCGGGTGGCGGGCCGGGCTGATCCAGAAGCCGCGGAGAAAACTGCCCCACGAGAACGGCGGCCGGAGCTCCCTGGGCAGCGGCGGGTCATTCCGGTGGAACAGGTAGGGCACCACGGAGAACAGCAGGGCGGCCGCACACATGGTGTACCCCACCATGAAGTTTCCCGAAACCACCGCCCCGAAGACTGCGCCCAGGAGGATGCCCGCCGTTTGGCCCAGGGCCGCCAGTCCCCCCACTCCGCCGCGCTGCAGCACCGGCACCCGGTCCGGAATGGCGGCAGTGATGGCCGCATAGGCCGCGTTGGCGCCCAGCTGGACCAGGGACCAGAACAGGACCATCAGGGCAACAGCCGTGGCTCCGGACATCGCCAGCAAGGCGGCGGTGGCCAGGACGGCGCCGGCCAGGACCCAGGGGGAACGACGGCCGAAACCGGAGACCGTCCGGTCGGACAGCGCCCCGAAGAGTGGATTGGCCACCAGGGATACGGCGGCGCCGCACCCAAGTACGAGGGAAGCGATGGCTTCCTTGTTTGTTTCGTCGATGCCAATGGCCTGCTGGGCGATGAAGATGTTGATGGGTCCGAAGAACGCGGCGTTGATGCCAACATTGACCAGTACCAGACCGGTCACCCAGCGCGCGGTGACCCTCTGCGTCGGCTCGGCGAGTGCCGCCGTCGGGCCTTCCGCTCCCGCTTCGGGAGCCGATGCGGCGCTGGGATCCGGTGCTGCGGGTGTGTCGGACAGGCTCATGGCTGGTTCCCCCTGGAACGGTTGGTGATGCTGAAAATCAGACTATCGTGGGCTGCATCGCCCCGCTTTGCTATTCGGAGCCCAACTTGTGCGGCTAAGGAAAAGCGCGGAGCCCGCCACGACAACAACTGGAGATCCAATGACCGCATCTGCCGCAGGCAACACCATCCGCCCCGTCAACACCGCCGACCTCTACGACGAGCGCGGCGAGGACCTGGCGTCCGTTTCACTCCAGTTCCAGTCCCTCGGCGGCCGTTCACATTTCAGCGGCCCGGTTCGGACGATCCGCTGCTTCCAGGACAACGCCCTGGTCAAGTCCACGCTGGCCACGCCCGGCGATGGTGCCGTGCTGGTGGTGGACGGCGGCGGTTCGCTGGGCACAGCCCTGATGGGGGATATGATCGCCGAGAGCGCCGTGGCGAACGGCTGGGCCGGCGTCGTCATCAACGGCGCCATCCGCGACCGCGAGGCGATCGCCCGACTGGATCTGGGCGTCAAGGCGCTGGGCAGCAACCCGCGCAAGAGCGCCAAGGCCGGCGCCGGTGAGGTTGACGTGGATGTAGTGCTCGACGGCGTGATCTTCCGTCCCGGCGCCACCGTCTGGTGCGATCCGGACGGCATCCTCGTGGAGCGCTGAGCGGGGTCCTCCAGTTCGGGCGGGGCCCGGCAGGAGCGCCGGTTTCGGAAGAAATATCTGGCAGCGGGAATGAAACGCGAACTAACATAGTTACTGAAAGCAACTATCGAGTGTAATCCCTTTTCTTTCCTGGAGTAGCCCATGTCCAAAACAACCGCTGTGCGTGCCGCCGGCGAAACCCTGACACAGCGTCAGATCGTCACCGTGATGGTGGGGCTGATGCTGGGTATGTTCCTGGCGTCGCTGGACCAGACCATCGTGTCCACCTCCATCTACACCATCGCCAACGACCTCGACGGGCTGTCCCTGCAGGCGTGGGCCACCACCGCATACCTCATCACCTCCACCGTCAGCACGCCGCTGTACGGCAAGCTGAGCGACATTTTCGGCCGCCGTCCGCTGTACCTGATCGCCATCGTCATCTTCCTGGTCGGCTCGCTCTACGCCGGCTCAGTGCACTCCATGACTGAACTGGCCATCGCCCGCGGCGTCCAGGGCCTGGGCGCTGGCGGCCTGTTGGCCCTCGCGCTGACCATCATCGGGGACATCGTGTCCCTCAAGGACCGGGCCAAATACCAGGGCTACTTTATGTCGGTGTTCGGCATCTCCTCCGTGCTCGGCCCCGTGGTGGGCGGCGCGTTCGCGGGTTCGGCCAACATCCTCGGCTTTGACGGCTGGCGCTGGGTGTTCTTCATCAACCTGCCCATCGGCCTGGCAGCCCTGGCCGTGGTGTTTATGTTCCTGCACCTGCCGGCCAAGCACGTGAAGCAGAAGATCGACTACTTCGGCGCAGCCGCCATCACTCTCGCCATCGTCCCGCTGCTCCTGGTGGCGGAACAGGGACGCAGCTGGGGCTTTGCGTCGCTGAACTCCTTCCTTTGCTACGGCCTGGGCGCGGTGGGCATCATCTGGTTCCTGCTGGCCGAAAAGCGCGCCGGGGACTACGCCCTGATCCCGCTCCGGCTCTTCCGGAACGCTACGTTTGGCCTGTCCTCGCTGCTGAACTTCATCATCGGCATCGGCATGTTCGGCGCCATCGCGATGCTGCCCATGTACCTGCAGCTGGTCAAGGGGCTCACCCCTACAGAAGCCGGCCTGATGATGATCACCTTCACGCTCGGCATCCTGACCGGTTCCATCACCGCGGGCCGCACCATTTCGGCGTCGGGCACGTACCGGATCTTCCCCATCGTGGGTACGGCCATCCTCACTGCCGCCGCCGTGGCCATGGGCCTGTCCTTGGGCGTGGATACCGGCCTCTGGGTTCCCGGCGTGATCGCCGTGTTCTTCGGCATGGGCCTGGGGTTCTGCATGCAGCCGCTCACCCTGGCCATGCAGGTCTCCGTGCCCCCGAAGGACATGGGCGTGGGCACGTCCTCCGCGGCGTTCTTCCGTTCCATGGGCGGCGCGGTGGGCACGGCGGTCTTCATCTCGATGCTCTTCAGCGTGGCCGCGGGCCGAATCGCCGAAACGATGAAATCAGCCATGGCCAGTGCCGACTACCAGGCCGTGCTGCGCGACCCGGCCGTGGCCGCGGACCCCGCCAACGCCAAGCTGTACGAGTTCTTCCAGAACGGGGCATCGAACGAATCGCTCAATGACACCAGCTGGCTCCACTCCGCCAACAGCGTGCTCACCCGGCCCATTACGGAGGGCTTCGCGTACGCGATCGACACCGTGATGATCACCGCGGCCGTCCTCACCGGGATCGCGTTCCTGATCAGCTTCGCGCTGCCGAACAAGAAGCTGACGGACCCGAAGGTCGCCCCGCGGGGAAACACAGCTGCGGTGGCGGCCCACTAGGGCGCCTCGCTGAAACAGACAGACGACGACGACGGCGCACCCGCCGTCGTCGTCTTTCTGTTTCGGAAGGCAAAGGTCCCTAAGTGGAACCACGGGCGGTGACGTGCCACACTGTTTAGCGCGTGTGCGCCGGCCTGCGGGCCGGTACCGCAGCCGACGACGTCCGCACCCGCATCCACCCAACCCCAAACCCAGGGAGCACCATGTCCACCGCCAAGGAGCAGACCACCGCCAAGATCCCGCAGCGGGTGATCTGGCTGGCACTCGCAGGCGCGGTAGGCGGCTTCCTGTTCGGCTTCGACTCCTCCGTGGTGAACGGTGCAGTGGATGCCATCAAGGACGAATTCGCGCTCTCCGAGGCTGTGACCGGCTTCGCCGTGGCCATCGCCCTGCTGGGTTGCGCCGCCGGCGCGTTCCTGGCCGGAAAAGTTGCCGACCGCTACGGCCGCATTCCCGCCATGAAGCTGGGCGCGGCACTGTTCCTGGTCAGCGCCCTCGGAACCGGCTTCGCCTTCGGCGTCTGGGACCTGATCTTCTGGCGCCTGGTGGGCGGCCTGGGCATCGGCCTGGCCTCGGTGATCGCACCGGCGTACATTTCCGAGATCTCCCCGCGGCAGGTCCGTGGCCGGCTGGCATCGCTGCAGCAGCTGGCCATCACCACCGGTATTTTCGCCGCGCTCCTGTCTGACGCGCTCTTCGCCACCACTGCCGGCGGCGCGGACCAGTCCTTCTGGCTGGGCCTGGAGGCCTGGCGCTGGATGTTCCTCGCCGCAGCGCTCCCCGCCGTGGTTTACGGCTGGATCGCGTACACCCTCCCGGAATCCCCGCGGTTCCTGGTGTTCCAGGGCAAGGAAGACGAAGCCCGCAAGGTGTTCGACTCCATCGCCCCGTCCGAGGACACCGACCGGCACATCCGCGAGATCCAGGACGCCATCGAAGAGGACAAGCTGTCCGGTCAGAAGGGCTCGCTCCGCGGTAAGACGTTCGGCCTGCAGGCAGTGGTCTGGGTGGGCATCGTTCTCTCCGTCCTGCAGCAGTTCGTTGGCATCAACGTGATCTTCTACTACTCCACCACGCTGTGGAAGGCCGTCGGTTTCCAGGAAAAGGACTCGCTCACCATCTCGGTGGCAACCTCCATCACCAACATCCTGGTCACGCTGGTGGCCATCGCCCTGGTGGACCGGATCGGCCGCCGCCCCATTCTCCTGGCAGGGTCCATCGGCATGGCCGTCTCATTGGGCACCATGGCGCTGGCGTTCTCCGCCGCGGTCGGTTCAGGCTCCGAGATCTCCCTGCCGGGCGCCTGGGGTCCGGTGGCCCTGGTCGCAGCCAACATCTTTGTGGTCAGCTTCGGTGCCTCCTGGGGCCCGCTGGTCTGGGTACTGCTCGGCGAGATGTTCCCGTCGCGGATCCGGGCCCGCGCCCTGGGCCTGGCCGCCGCCGCGCAGTGGGTGGCCAACTTCGCCATCACGCTCAGCTTCCCCGTCATGGCCGCGGCTTCCCTGCCCCTGACCTATGCCATGTACGCACTGTTCGCCGCGGCGTCGTTCTTCTTTGTGATGTTCAAGGTGCCGGAAACCAACGGCATGTCCCTGGAACAGGCCGAGACGCTGTTTGTGCCCAAGGGTTCCAAGAAGGCCTGACGCCGGGTCAGAGAGTAAGCTTCATGCCCTCATGGCTGGCGTCAAAGCCGAGCCGTTCGTAGAACCGGTGGGCGGCTGTCCGGGACTTGTGAGTGGTCAGCTGCATCAACGAGCAGCCGCGGCGCCTGGCCTCGTCAATCGCCCACCCCACCATCAGGTTTCCCAGGCCCTGGCCACGAAGACTGCCCGCCACGCGGACCGCCTCAAGCTGGGAGCGCCATGAGCCCTGCCGCGAGATGCCGGGCAGGAAGCTCAACTGGAAGGTGGATACGACGCGGCCGTCAGCTGCCCCGGCCGGCACGTGCTCGCCCACGACAAGCAAGTGGCAGGGGTCGGCGTCGATCGCTTCGAAGGCCTGCTCATACGGCGCCATGTCGTGGCCCAGTTCTCGGGTGGCCCCGAGGGAATCGTCGGCCAGCAGCGCCACAATGGCGGGCAGGTCCGCGGACACGGCGTGCCTGAGGCGGAACGTCCCGCCGTCGACGTCGGCAGTCAGCAAGGCGGTCAGGGCACCGGGGTTCGTGGTCATCTCCCCAGCATTCCACAGCCGGGTTCCTTGTGATCCAGGCGGGCTCGTGCTTGGCTGGGGCGGCCAGCACGGAACAACAGTCGTTGGGGGGAAGGTCTGGAATGGATCAGCACGCGGTCTCACGTTTGCCGGCAACAACTCTGCGGACAGGAATAATTGCGGGCGTCATCGGCGCCTTCTCGATCATCCTTGCACCGCAAATCATGCAGTCGCTGGAGTCAGGGCCAGCCTATTCACAGGCGCCCGGCGTGGTCCTGCACACAGCCTTCCAACTGGTCACCTTGTTTTTCCTCCCGTTTTCCGCCGCCCTGCTAGCCGCCTCACTGGTCATGCGCTATCTGGGTGGAGTACTCGCCCGGGTGAGCCAGCCGGACTCCTGAGGCGCGAGGGTCGCCGAAGAACGTAACGCACGACGCCGGCACTCAGGTGAGTGCCGGCGTCGTACTTTACTGCGAAGGGGTTCCCGAAAAACCCGCATTATCTGCGAGAGGGTTGCTCGAAAACCCGCATCTAGTGAGAGAGCGTCCTGGGGGTGGGTGCGTGCGGTGGGGGTCAGGCCGGGGCCTTCGCCCCTTCCGCCTGGCGTTCCTCCACCAGCGTGGATACCGCTGCAAACAGCGGGTGCTCCGGTGCCAGCCCGGTAATCCTGGCCGTGGCGTCGGCAGGCGATGAGGAAGCCAGGATCTGCGCGAGCTCGGTGGCCTCGGCGTCGGCGGGGTCCGTGAAGCGCAGGGCCGCGGCGATGGCACCCAGAAGCGCCTCGGGCACGATCCCGCGTTCGGCCAGCTCAGCCGCGGGGCCGATGAACCGTTCGTGCCGGCTGAGCTTGCGCATGGGGGCTCGGCCCACGCGGTTCACCGTGTCCGGCAGGTGCGGGTTGGAGAACCGGACCAGGATCTTCTGGACGTAGGCTTCCTGCTCGTCGTTGCTGAAGCCGTGCTTGGCCACCAGCAGCTCCTTGGTCTCTTCAAGGACAGCACGGACGTCCTCGGCCACATCCTGATCCGCCATGGCCTCGGAGATCTTTTCCAGCCCGGCCTCAAAGCCGAAGTACGCTGCGGCCGCGTGCCCCGTATTCACGGTGAAGAGCTTCCGCTCGATGTAGGGCGAGAGCTCGTCCACGAACGTTGCGCCCGGGATGACCGGGGCCGCATCGCCAAACGCTGTCCGGTCGATGACCCACTCATAGAACGTTTCCACGGTCACGTCCAGGCCCTGGCCCGGCTCCTGGTTGGGCACAATCCGGTCCACGGCGGTGTTCGCAAACACCGCAAGGGAATCCAGGGAGCCGGCGGCGTCATCCCAGAGCGCGGCCACTTCGGCCCGCAGGATGTCCGTGGCGTTGATGGCGTTCTCGCAGGCCATGACCTGCAGCGGCGCCAGCCCGGCAGCCCGCGCGGCGATGCCCTTGGTGATGGCGGGCGCCACGAACTTCAGGATGTGAGGCCCCACGGCGGTGGTGACGATGTCCGCCGTCGCGATTTCCCGCACCAGCTCCGCTTCCTGCGTGCCGGAGTTCAGCGCGCGGAAGTTGTCCACCCTCCGGACGGTGGGGTTCTCCCCCACCTCGTGGACGTTGTAGCTGTCTGCTGCCGCGAGCTGGTCGATGAGTGCGTCCGCGACATCCGCGAAGACCACCTCATAACCGGCCTGGTGCAGCAGCAGCCCCACGAAGCCGCGGCCGATGTTCCCGGCTCCGAAATGTACCGCCTTCACTATGCGTTCACCTTTCCGAAGAGCTCCAGGACTTCCTCAACGGACGTGGCCGCTTCCAGCTGGGCCACCTGGGCCTTGTTGGTGAAGACCTTCGCGATGGAGGACAGGATGTGGAGGTGTTCGTTGTTGATGCCGGCCACGCCTACCACGAACTTGACCTGCTTGCCGTTCCAATCGATGCCGTCCGGGTAGCGGATCACGGACACCGCGGACTTCAGGATGTGGTCCTTGGCGGCGTTGGTGCCGTGCGGGATGGCAAGGAAGCTGCCCATGTAGGTGGACACGGATTCCTCGCGCTCGTGCATGGCCGCGAGGTAGCCCTCGTCCACGGCGCCGCGGGCCAGGAGCAGCTGGCCTGCTTCGTCGATGGCGGCATCGCGGGTGGTGGCGGTGCCGTTGAGGATGACGCTCTCGGCCACGAGGATGTCGGACGGCGCCGCCGTCTCCGCAGCCTCGGTGGGTTCCGTACCGCTGCCGGCTGTGGGTGCCGCATCCACCGGGGCACTGGCAACGTGCGCGCCGTGGCCGGCGGCGGCAGCGGCGGCGGCGGCGGCAGCACCGGCGTCGGGCGTTGCGCCTTCAGTGTTGTGCTCCTTGACCAGCTCCACAATCTCGTCGTACCGCGGGCTGTTCATGAAGTTATCCACCGAGAAGTGCGCAGCGCTGGACGTGACGGGCTTGGCGCGTTCGGTCAGGTCCTGGTGCGTGATCACCACGTCGTACGTGTCACTGAGGTTGGCGATCGCGGCATTGGTGACCTTGACGTCCGGGAAGCCGGCAGCCTTGATCTTGTTCCGCAGCACCGAGGCGCCCATCGCACTGGAGCCCATGCCGGCGTCGCAGGCGAACACGATGTTCTTGATGGGGCCGGCGAGGACAGCGGTGCCCACGCCGGCACCGGCGCCGGTCAGCACCGAGGAGACGGAGCTCTTTTTGCCCTTCATCGCTTCCATCTTGGACGTGGCGTCGCTCAGGTCCACTTCGTCGCTGTGCTTGGTGGTCTTCAGGATCACCGAGGCCACCAGGAACGAAACCGTGGTGGCGAGCACTACCGCCAGGATCACTCCGACGTAGCTGTCCCGGGACGTCTGGGCGAGCACCGCGAAGATGGATCCAGGGGCCGCCGGCGCAACGAGTCCGGAGCCGGTGACCGAAAGGGTCGCAATGCCCGTCATACCGCCCGCAATCGCCGCGAGAATCAGCAGCGGGCGCATGAGGACGTAGGGGAAGTAGATTTCGTGGATGCCGCCGAGGAACTGGATGACGGCCGCACCTGGCGCTGAAGCCTTCGCTGCGCCACGGCCAAAGAACATGTAGGCGAGCAGGATACCGAAGCCCGGGCCGGGGTTGGCCTCCAGCAGGAACAGGATGGACTTGCCCTGTTCCAGCGACTGCTGGATGCCCAGAGGCGTCAGTACGCCGTGGTTGATGGCGTTGTTCAGGAACAGCACCTTGGCGGGCTCGATGAAAATGCTGGTCAGCGGCAGCAGGCCATTATTGACCAGGAACTGGACCACGTTGCCGGCACCGGTGCTGAAGGCCTGAACCAGCGGGGCGATCCCGTAGAAGCCCAGCATGGCAAGCAGCGCGCCCCAGATCCCGGCTGAGAAGTTGTTGACCAGCATCTCGAAGCCCGGGCGGATCTTGCCCTCCCACAGGAGGTCGATCTTCTTCATGGTCCAGCCGCCGAGCGGGCCCATGATCATGGCGCCGATGAACATCGGGATGCCGGCACCCACAATGACGCCCATGGTGCCGATGGCTCCCACGACGCCGCCTCGGACGTCGTAGACCATCCGGCCGCCGGTGTAGGCGATCAGGAGCGGCAGCAGGTACGTGATCATGGGGCCAACCAGGCCCACATTGGGCACTCCTTCGGCGTTGGTGCCGAAGCCGCCCAGGGCCGGGACCGGGATCCAGCCCTTCTCAATGAAGAGGGCCGTGATAAGGCCCCACGCGATGAACGCGCCGATGTTGGGCATGATCATGCCGGACAGGAACGTCCCGAACTTCTGGACGTGAACCCGCAGGCTGGTGCGGGGTTTCGCAACTGTCTCTGTTGCCATGTGCTTTCCTAACCGTCATTCCTGCTGCAGCGCAGGATGGGTCCGATACTTACGACGACGTACTGGTGGAGATTCGGTGAAGCCATTCGAGGAAAAGTTTGAGTTCCGAGCTTGAGAGCTGGTCTGAGTGCGAAGCCTGAAGCGCGGCGTTCAGGGCAATCGCTGCCACCACTACCGAGGACTTGCCGGAATCTTCCGGGGCGGCCCCTTCGGCTTGTGCCGCAGACACCGCGAAGATCATGGCGTCCCGCGTCATGATGGACAGTTCAAGGTTCCGTTCGGCGGCGGGTTCCGCAATCAGCATCAGGGTCACACCCACGTTGGCGGCCAGGATGGACCTGGCTGCTTCCCTCGGCTGGACGTTCAGCTGGCCCGCTGCCGCTGCCTTATTCAGCATCTCCTCCATAAGAGCCTCGGCATCGGCAACGATGGCGGGGCGGCTTTCAGGACGGATATTGCCGAACATCACCAGGTACAGTTCCGGCTGCTTGAGCCCGAACTGGACGTGGTTATCCCACATCCGCCGGATGTCTTCCAGCGGATTTCCGGACGGGGCGAAGTCCCTCTCGCCCGCAACATACTCTTCAAAACCGGCGGCGACGACGGCGTCGAAAAGACCTTCCTTGTCACCGAAGTGATGGTAGAGCGTGGGTGCCGTGACCCCTGCCAACTGCGTGATCTGGCGGGTGGAGACGGCTGCTCCCGCGGACTTTGCCAGCAATTCGGCCGCTGCACGCAACAGACGCATTTTGGGGGGAAGCTGGCCATCCAAACTCATAGCCGCTACCCTATCACCTATAGCATTGCTATATGAACTGGATCACATACAATTTTTTCAGGCACGTTTCCGCCCCCGCACATAGTGGTCGCGGCGGCCCCGGCATGGCGCCGGGATAAACCTAGGCGGGCCTGGCTACCGGCAGAGAATGAGGACCTTCAGTGCAGACCTTCCCAGGAGTTGGCGTCAGCCCCGGCCGCATCATCGGCACCGTCCGGCAGATGCCCAAACCGATCAGCGAACCCCCCGCAGGCGAGCAGCTGGCCGGCGGGACGTCCGCCGAGGAAGCCACCGCCGCGCTCAAGGCAGCCTCGCAGTCCGTCCACGACGAACTTAAGGCCCGGGCCGCGCACGCCACCGGAGACGGCAAGGCCGTCCTGGAGGCCACAGCGCTGATGGCCAAGGACACCATGCTGATCAAGGGCGCGGCCAAGCTCATTGCCCGCGGCCTCTCAAGCGAGCGCGCCATCTGGGAATCCGGTTCCTCCGTCGCTGAAATGCTTCACAACCTGGGCGGCTACATGGCCGAACGCGCCACCGACGTCCTGGACGTGCGCGCCCGGATCGTCGCCGAGCTGCGCGGCGTCCCTGCGCCCGGCATCCCCACCTCCAGCACGCCCTTTATCCTGGTTGCCGAGGACCTGGCACCGGCCGACACCGCAACCCTGGACCCGAACAAGGTCCTGGCACTCGTGACAGCCGGCGGCGGCCCGCAGTCCCACACCGCCATCATTGCGCGTTCGCTTGGCCTGCCAGCCGTCGTGGCTGCCGTAGGGGTGGACGAACTTCCTGACGGCACGGAAGTCTATGTTGACGGCGCCGCAGGCAGCATCACCGCCGATCCCGACAACTCGCTGCGTGCCGCAGCGGATGCGTGGGCGGCCACAGCTTCCCTGCTGGCCGAGTTCAGCGGCACGGGCACGACGGCGGACGGCCACCTCGTGCCGCTGCTCGCCAATGTGGGCGGCGGCAAGGACGCCGAGGCGGCGGCCAAGCTGGGCGCCCAGGGCGTGGGCCTTTTCCGCACCGAATTCTGCTTCCTGGAACGCGATACCGAACCCTCCGTGGAAGAGCAGGCAGCCGCCTACAAGAGCGTGTTTGATGCCTTCCCGGGCAAAAAAGTGGTTCTGCGTACGCTCGACGCCGGCGCCGACAAGCCGCTTCCGTTCCTGACCGACTCCACGGAGCCCAACCCTGCCCTGGGCGTCCGCGGCTACCGCACGGACTTCACCACGCCGGGCGTGCTGGACCGCCAACTGGAAGCCATCGCCTTGGCCGAGAAGCAGTCCGAAGCGGACGTCTGGGTCATGGCCCCCATGATCTCGACGGCGGAAGAGGCCGCCCGGTTCGCCTCAATGTGCGCCGACGCCGGCATCAAGACGCCCGGCGTGATGGTTGAAGTCCCGTCCGCCGCACTCACGGCCGAGGCCATCCTGCGCGAGGTGGGTTTTGCGAGCCTGGGCACCAACGACCTCACGCAGTACGCCATGGCGGCCGACCGCCAGCTGGGCCCGCTGGCCAACCTCAACACCCCGTGGCAGCCTGCCGTGCTGCGCCTCGTGGGATTGACGGTGGAAGGCTCCCGTGCGGAAGGCCACAACAAGCCCGTGGGCGTCTGCGGTGAGGCGGCCGCTGACCCGGCCCTCGCCGTCGTACTTACTGGGCTGGGCGTCACCACGCTGTCCATGACCGCGCGGTCCCTGGCCGCCGTGGCCGCGGTGCTGAAGACCGTTACGCTGGCCGAGGCGCAGCAGCTGGCCAAGCTGGCGCTGTCCGCGCCCAGCGCCACCGAGGCCAAGGCCTGGGTCCGGGAAAAACTGCCCGTCCTCGAAGAACTCGGTCTCTGACCGGCCGCCGCCAGCCACAAAGAAGCACCCACCAGGAGGAACAATGCCCGAACGCATCGCCACCATCGCCAGCCGCTCCGGCCTGCACGCGCGCCCCGCCGCGCTGTTTGCGGAAGCCGCCGGAGACGTGGGAGTTGAGGTCACCATTGCCATGCAGGGCGACCCGGAGGACGACGCGCTGGACGCTTCGAGCATCCTGTCGCTGATGACCCTGGGCGCCGCCAAGGGCGATGTTGTGGTGCTCCGGGCTGAAGGTGACGGGGCCGACGCGGCACTGGATTCCCTGGTCAAGCTCCTGGAAACGGACCTCGACGCCGAATAGGGGCCCAGCTGGTGAGCGCCGCGGCCGCCGGCCCCGGGGCGGTGTGCTGGAACACATGGCCCTGCCCCGGGATCTCGGCCAGGCGGCCTTGGGGCGACTGCGCAACCAGCCGCTGGCACCAGGAGCGGCCAGCCACCGGGTCCCTGCTGCCGCGCAGCACCAGCAGCGGCTGGCTGATTTCGCGGATCCTGGCCTCAAGGGGATACTGCATCATCACGGGCAACTCGGTGAGGTACCAGCGTGGACCGGCCCGGAAATAGTCCGCGAAGACGACTGCATTCGCGGACAGGCTCTCGCTGAACATGGCGTCGCGGGTCAGCGCCAGCGCCTGCCGCGCTACTGACTTTCGGCGGGGGTCCACCACGGGGCCCATCAGCACCACTGCGTCCACGAGCTCCGGCTCCTGCAGGGCGAGTTCAACGGCATGCTGGGTTCCCATGGAATGCCCGACCACCACGCAGGACGTCACGCCGGCCTCGGCGAGCGCCGTCCGCACAAAGGCCGCGTATTCCCCTACCGTTACCTGGCGCCGGGGTTTGGGTGCATCGCCAAACCCTGGAAGGTCAAAGGAGTACACGTCGGCTGCCGGGGCCAGCTCCCGGTGCAGCCGCGCGAAGTAGCGGTGGGAAACGCCAATCCCGTGGAGCAGGACATACGTCGGTCGCGTCACATCGCCGGCTGGCGCCACGGAGCGGTACAGCCTGCCTGTCAGCCCGCCGGATTCAATGTCCTCGCCATCTCTGAGCTTCACCCCGCGAGCTTACCGCCGCCGCCCGGAAGTGCGCGGGTTAGGCTTCTGGCATGGCACTGATAGCTCCGAGAATGACGGCTGCGCTTCCACCCGAGGATGCCGGGAAACTGCAGCGGGCCCTGGCAGGGGGCGATGACATTACGGTTTTTGTGGATGGCACTGTCCACCGGCTGACACCCCAGGCGAGGGACGCCGTCGTGGACCTCCTCAGCCGCTTCAGCCGCGGCGAAGCGGTGACCGTCAGCAGCGTGGAGGAAATGCTCACCACCTCCCAGGCCGCCGAACTCGCCGGGATTTCCCACACATACCTGCGCAACATGACCGATCGCGGCGAGATCCCCGTGGAATACCGCGGCACGCACCGCCGGATCAGGCTGGCGGCCATCATGGCGTGGCTCGACGAGCAGAAGAAGGGCGAGCAGAAGAAGGGCGAGCAGGCCTAGGTCCGTAGAGGTATACGCCTCAGGGAATTAATTCCCTCCCGCGTTACATGGAATTGTCCGGCGCCCGGACCGAAGGCAATCACCGTATCAATTGCCCGCACCGTCCAGCCCGGCTACCACCGTCAGTTTGCCGCCTGGGCACCTGCCGGTCAGGAACTGGCGCATGAAGGGCCCGGCTACCTGCTGACGCCAATCATGACGTACCTGTTCCTGCCGTTGAGCACGCGGTTGCTTCGGCCGTGGCTGGAGGCCCCAAGGAAACGCGCGAAGGGCTCCGCCGGACGTTAGTCCTCTGACCGGCTCCAAAGTCCGCAAGCTAAATCCGCGGTCGCGATGCCCAGCGCCGCATTTTCAAGGCGGCGTGGAGTTCCAGCCGCGGCATCCCCTTCAGCGGGTCCACGCCCAGGAGCTGCCGGATGCGGCCCAGCCGGTTGTAGATGCTGCTGCGGTGCAGGTGGAGTTTGGTGGCCACGTCCTGGACCGATCCGTCGTTGTCATAGATGAGCTCAAGTACAGGGAGAAGCTCATCGTTGCGGTCGTGGTCCTCCAGCATCCGCACATAGACGGACCCGGAGTCGGCCCAGGCGCCGGCTCCCCCGCCTGCCGAGGCCAGCAACTGGTACACCCCGGTGGCACGGCAGTCCACCAGTTCGCCCAGCTGGGGGTCCACGGCCGCCGCCTGCGCCGCCAGCCGGGACTGCCGGTAGGCCTCGGCAAGCTCGCGCGGCTTGGCAAAGCCCTCACTGATGCCCAGGATGATGCGGTGCACGGGCCGGCCCGAACGTTTGGCCAGCTCCAGCTGGTAGTGGACCAGCACCTGGGCATGGTTTGCCCGGCCCACCGACTCACGGAACAGCACCACCGAATGGGTTTCCGTGCCGGCGCTGAACAGCGCCACGTCCACCCCCACCGTGGCCTGCAGGGCGGCTGAGCGGTGGATCAGTGTGGAGGCGATGGGATCCGGGCCGCCGGCCCAGCCGTCGGCGTCGAGCACCGTGACCATCTGCCACGGCCCCTTGCCCTGAATTTCCTTCCAGCCCGCAACGGCGGCCACTGCGTTGGCTTCGCCGGAACAGGCGGCCAGGAACTCGCGTTCGCGGCCCCGCCGGAACTCGGACTCGGCGGTGTTGGAGTCCAGCAGCAGGCCGGAAAGCAGCTCGATCTCCGGGGTCACATCCGGCAACTGGGAGAGGATCGCCGTCGGACTTTCCTCTGCCGAGTCCTGCTGCACCCAGAGGTAGCCGACGCGGAAACCGCGCACCATCAAGGGGACGCACACCCGGCCCAGCATCCCCAGCTCCTGGTTGGCGGGAATCGCTACCGGGCGGACCGCTGTGGCGATGCCATGGGAAAGCTGCCAGGCGCTGACATCGGCCGGTACCCGCTTGCTCAACAAAAAGTTCACCCGGACCCGGTCCGCGTGGGACTGGTTGGAACTGTAAGCGAGCAACAGGCCGTCCAGGTCCTCCAGCGACAGTCCCCGGCCAAGCTTCTGCGCCACCTGCTCCACCAGTTGTTCCACGTCCTGCTGCATGGGGTAACCCTACTGCTCCGGCAGGCATTCAGGCGAACGAACAGCAGGCGACACCTGACGCCCTGACGCTGAACATTTGTCGACTCGCGAAAGCAGAAACTCCCGGAATCACGGGAACCTTAAACGCCCCGAACCCTGCTTTCCTGTCAGTTGGGTCACAATCGGATTTATTCTGGAATCACAACTTCCCGCCGCAATTTCGGGCCTACCCGGCCCGAGAATATGGAGCCACAAATGATCATCGGTGTCCCCAAAGAGATCAAGAACAACGAATTCCGCGTCGCCATCACCGCTGCTGGCGTTCACGAGTTCCGCACCCACGGCCACACGGTCCTGGTAGAGCGCGGCGCAGGCTTGGGCTCAGGGATCACGGACGAGGAATACGCGATCGCCGGCGCCGAAATCGTTGCCGAGGCCGACAACGTCTGGGGCCGGGCCGACATGGTCATGAAGGTCAAGGAACCCATCAAGGCCGAGTACCACCGCTTCCGCAAGGGCATGATCCTCTTCACGTATCTCCACCTCGCCGCCGAGCCGGAACTCACGCATGAACTCATCAACTCCGGCGTCACCGCCATCGCCTACGAGACCGTGCAGGAAGGCCGCACGCTGCCGCTGCTGGCCCCCATGTCCGAGGTTGCCGGCCGGCTGTCCGTGCAGGTCGGCGCCACCTCCCTGATGGCACCCGCCGGCGGCAAAGGCGTCCTCCTGGGCGGCGTACCGGGTGTCCGCCCGGCGAAGGTGGTTGTCCTGGGCGCCGGCGTCGCCGGCACCAACGCCGCCGCCATGGCCCTGGGCCTGGGCGCCGACGTCACCATCCTGGACATCAACATCAACCGCCTCCGCGAGCTCGACGCCCAGTACCAGGGCAGGCTCAAGACGGTGGCGTCCAACAAGTACGAGATCGAAAAGTCAGTGGTGGACGCGGACCTGGTGATCGGTTCCGTCCTGATCCCCGGTGCCAAGGCCCCCAAGCTGGTCAGCAACGAACTCGTGTCCCGTATGAAGCCCGGCTCCGTGCTGGTGGACATTGCCGTGGACCAGGGCGGCTGCTTCGAGGACACCCACCCGACCACGCACCAGGAACCGACGTACAAGGTCCACAACACGATCTTCTACTGCGTGGCCAACATGCCGGGCGCCGTACCCAACACGTCCACCTACGCGCTGACCAACGTCACCCTGCGCTACGCCGTGGCCCTGGCGAACCTGGGAGTCCGGGCCGCCTTCGACCGCGACCCGGCCCTCGCCGCCGGCCTCAACATCGCCGCCGGCCACGTGGCACACCACTCCGTCTCCGAGGCGCACAACCTGCCCCTCGTGGCGGACTGGCACGAGCTGGTTTCCGCCTAGTCCTCTAGGTCGCCGCGTGCTTTACCCGCCGACCGCGCGGAGGGCGTTCACCTGGCCGTGGCCGTTGAAGCCGTTGTAGCTGGACCCCCCCTGGCACACCTGGGGTGCGCCGTTGTCCGTTGCAGGGAACGGGGCGTACACACTCATGTCGGCCGGGCAGTCCATCGTGTCGGCGGTGGTGTTGATCCGCGATGCCACGGTGCCCGGGTTGCTGACTCCGGTGCTGACCACCAGCGCCGCGACACCGGCAACGTGAGGTCCGGCCATCGATGTGCCTTGCAGGTAGCAATACGTGGCGCCGCTCGGGTCGATCACCGGCCGGGCGCACGGTGCGGCGGACGGCCACGCGGAGAGCACGCGGCCGTTAGGGGCCGCCGCAGTCTGCTGCAGGATCGAGTCTCCACCAGGCGCGATCACGCTGACGGCGCCCACACCGTAGCTGGAGTAGAACGATTTGATCAGCTTGTTGCCGTTGGCGCTCACGCCGATCACGCCGGGAACTTCCACCGGGACCACGGCGCAGGCGTTGGTGATGTCGCGCGTGACCGGAGTGGTGTTATCCGGGCTGGTGACATCCTGGGTGGGATGAGCCAGGTCGTCTGACTGATTGCCTGCCGAGGCCACAACTGTGGTGCCGTTTTGCTGGGCAAACTTGATGGCCCGGCGCTCGGCTTCCCAGATGGCCCGCTGGGTGGGGTCATTCTTGCAGTTGAAGAGCCAGGGATCGGCGAAGTAGCTGTTGTTCGTCACTTGGATCCCGTTGGTGCCTGCCCACATGAAGGCGCAGACCACGGCCTCGGGGAAGAAGAATCCGTCATCATTGCCGGCCTTGATCCCGGCAATCTTCACGTTGGGGGCAACGCCCACCATGCCGATGCCGTTCTTCGCGGCTGCGATGGTTCCCGCCGTGTGGGTGCCATGGCCGTTGTTGTCCATCCACGCAGCCGGGTCCGTGTTCGGGACGCCGCCAACGCAGGAAACGCTCCTGGAGAAATCAACGTTCGGGGCAAGGTCCGGGTGCGTGTGGTCCAGTCCGGTGTCGATGTCGCCCACCACCACCGAGGTGCTGCCGCCATTGATCGCCCGGGCGGCCGGGGCCTGGATCTGGTCCATATCCCATTGGAGTGCGGCCAGGCTGTCATCGCCGGGTGCCGGGGTGCCGGGTGCTATGGCCGCCACAGCGGCACCGGAGTTGTCGTCTTCGACAGCCACGGCGAAGCCTGCTGTGGAAGCGGCCCCCTGAATGGAAGAGTCTGCCGCGCGCAGGGCCGCATCAAAGCCGCCGCGGTCCGACTTTACGATGGCCACACCGATCTGCGGATAAGCCTGCACCACCGTGCCCCCGGCGGCCCGCACTGCAGCAAGCGAGGCGCCTGAAACCCCGTTGGCCTTGTACAGCACGATGTAGGTTTGGCTTCCGGCTTGGGCATTTGCCTGCTCTACGGTTTGGCCAGGCTGCCCATTGGCCGACAACGCCGCAGGAGCCGCGGCGGTCGAAAGGCCAATGGCGAGGGCTAGTGCCCCGAATGGCGCCACACGCTTGGTGAATCTTTGCATGGTGTTGCTCCAATTCCGCCGGCCGGCACCACGCGATCGCAGGTGCCGCTGGCAAGAGTCAATCGATCACGACCCTGACGGCTGTTTGCCTCGGATCCTTCCGGGCTACACCTGCCCAACAATTCGGCATCACCCGCAACAGAGACCTTAGTGACACACATCACGCAATTTCAATAGGCGGCGGTTCCGTAAGCCCGGGCTGATTCGATAATCTTCAGCACCTCGACTGCGTCTGCCGGGTCCACCGGGAGGGGCAGCGCGGAGGCGGTTCCGCCGTCGTCGATCTTGGCTGCCAGGAGCCGGTAGAACTCGAGGTAGGCA
Organism: Pseudarthrobacter humi; assembly: GCF_024294965.1. Classification (NCBI taxonomy): domain Bacteria; kingdom Bacillati; phylum Actinomycetota; class Actinomycetes; order Micrococcales; family Micrococcaceae; genus Pseudarthrobacter; species Pseudarthrobacter humi. The sequence goes on along the minus strand of NZ_JANCLV010000005.1, from coordinate 198,852 downwards.
CCCCGTTCCGTGGGCAGCGGATCGAGGTGGCCGTCGCGGCCCAGGGCTCCTGCCCATTCCGGTGCCTCAACGCCGTATTCAGTGTCCAGCGGGCTCCCGCCGGCAACAATGTACGGTTCCTGCGGGTCGATCCCGTGCTTGGTGAACGCGCCGGTGGATCCGAGAATGCGGAAGCGCGGGCCCTGCTGGGCGCAAAGCATGTTCATGCTCAGGTGGCTGGTCACCCCCGACTCGTGGGTGAGCACCAGGAAAACGTCATCGTCCACCTTCTCGTGCGGACGCCGCGCCTGCAGTTCCGCGTGGGCCACGGCGGCTGGACCGAAAAGCAAAAGCGCCTGGTCGATAAGGTGCGTGCCCAGGTCGAACAGCACGCCGCCGCCGTCCGCCGCCGTGGCGCTGGCTTTCCACGCCTTGGAGATGTCCGGGGACCAGCGTTCGAACCTGGACTCGAACCGGGTCACGCTACCCAGCGCTTCGCCGGCCAACAGCTTCCGGACCGTGAGGAAATCGCCGTCCCACCGCCGGTTCTGGAAGACCGTGAGCACCCGGCCCAGCCGCTCCGCGAGGGCGATCAGTTCCTGCCCCTCCTCGCTGCTGACGGCGAACGGCTTGTCGACGACGACGTCGAGGCCGGCCTCCAGGGCGGCCTTCGCCAGCGGGAAGTGAGTGGCCGGCGGGGTCCCCAGCACCACAAGGTCAAGGTCACCGGCGAGCGCAAGGACATCATCGCCGTCGGGCACTGTTTTGGTGCCCGGGTACCGCTGCCTCGCAGCAGCCTGCCGGCCGGCGTCGGACGTGGCGATGACGTCCAACGCGTAGCGGGGGTCCGCCGCGATGAGCGGTGCGTGGAAAACGCTGCCGGACAGGCCATAGCCGACGACGGCGGTGCGGATACGGTGGTCGGCTTCAGTCCAGGTCATAGGGGAAACGGTACCCGCACGCTCTCTCACTAGATGTGCATTAAGGCCAAACGCTCTCTCACCTCCCGCAGATGACGTGCCGGAAGTGAGAGAGCGTTGGCGAAAACCCTCCGTTAAGTGAGAGAGCGTTGCAGGGAGGGTGCTACTTCTTGATCCAGCCCAGGGTGGACCAGTCCGGAACCTGCGAGAGGCTCTGGAACAGGGACGGGCCGTAGTTGGCCAGGCCGGTGCGGACGAAGGAGATCTGCGGGCCGTTCATCACAACACCCATGGAGAAGTACTTCGCCATGTGCTCCTTTTCGACGTCCATGGCTGCCTTGTTGCGCGCGGCGTTGTCCTCGATGGAGGCGAGATCGGCGATCTTCTTGTCCAGCTCGGCATCGCCGAGACCGTTTTCGTTGACCTTGGAGTCGTAGTACTGCTTGACGGCATCGGTGGCGTCCGGGCCAACGGTGTAGCCGGAGACGCTCATGTCGAAGTCGCGGCCGCCGATCACCTTGCCGAAGTCGGCGGAGGCGCGCTGGTCGATGCCAACATCCATGCCGCCGGCCTGGAGCTGCTTCTGCAGGGTCTGGGTGAAGGCAAGGGTGGTGGGGTCGTCACCGAAGTTGCTGATCTTGAAGGCGGCGGGCTTGCCGTCCTTCTCCATGATTCCGGCGGCGTTGGGCGCGTAGCCGGCGTCCGTCAGGACCTTCTTGGCAACGTCCGCGCCGGTTTCCTTCACCGGGTAGTTGTCCTGGTAGTAGTCCGAGAACGGCAGGACCATCATGGAACCGGAGCTGGGCTCTTCCCAGTTCAGGCCATTGAAGCGGACCTTGCGGAGGGCTTCGCGGTCAACGGCGGCGAAGATGGCCTTACGGACGGCGACGTCGGTGATCTTCTGGGCGTTGATGTTCATGCCACCGGCGAAGAGGCGCTGGCCACGGCGGACCTCGGAGTCCTTGGTGCCCTCAAGCTGCTTGTAGAGGGCGATGGTGTTGGCGGACATGGCATCGATCTCGCCGTTCTTGAAAGCAGCGATCTGTGCGCTGGTTTCCAGCTGGCGGAAGACCACGCTTTCCAGGACCGGTTTGGTGCCCCACCACTTGTCGTTGGGAACCATGGTGACGGTCTTGGCTGCGGCGTCGTACTGGTCCACCTTGAAGGGGCCAGCCATCCATTCCGGGTGCATTTCGCCCACAAAGCCTTCGTTGAAGATCGCAGGCGTGTTCACGGCCGGGTGGATCAGGCCGAAGAAGAGCGAATCCACGGGGTAAACCGGCTGGGTGGTCTTGACGATGATTTCTTTGTCGCTGCTGCCGGCCTCGACGGACTCAACGAATTCGTAGGCGCCCGAGCTCACGATGTCGTAGCCGGCATCCGGGCTCTTCAGGATGTTCCAGGTGTTCTGGAAGGCCTTGATGTCGATCGGAGTGCCGTCGTTGTACGTGGCCTTGTCGTTGACCTTGATGGTGACGGTCTGCTTGCCATCCACCACCTTGCTCTCCACCGACTCGCAGAAGTCCTTGTTCGGCGTTGCCTTGCCGACGAAGTCGACCTTCCAGCAACCGCCGATGCCGCCACTGTTCACGGCCACCGGGTTGATCGGGGCCATCATCGCGGAGTTGTCCGAGCTGTTGCCGTTGTTGGAGAACCCGTTGAAATCCGGCCCGATGCTGCCCAGCGGCAGGGTGACCTTGCCGCCGGGCTCAAGATCAGCGGCGGGCTTCTCGTTGATGCTGATGAGCTTGGACAGGTCACTGCCTGTCCCCTGCCCCTTGGCAGTCTCCGGTCCGGTGGGCGTTCCGCCACCGCCGCAGGCCGTCAGCGTCAGGGCGGCAGCAATGGCCGCTACGCCGCCGATCTTGGTCAGATTCCTCATGGTTTTCCCTTCATAGGTGCGGGTGGTGCTTGTGATGGGTCGAAAAAATCTAGGGTGCATGGGGTTCCGCCGTTTCGTGGACAACCAGCATGTCCTCGGCCAGCTCGCCGTCCGGGAAGAAGCAGGCGAACTGCTGGTCCGGTGTAGGCGCCGGGCCGGCCTCCAAAATCTCCACGGCAGCGGAAGGCTGCACGGCCTCGAGCGGGGGCTCCAGGGTCAGGCACTTCTCCTGTTTCGCCGCGGGAAGCGCCGCGAAGACGGGGCAGCGGGTGGCGAAGTTGCAGCCCTTCGGGGCATCCAGCGGGGAAGGGAGGTCGCCTTGAAGGATGATCCGCTCCCGGGTGCGCTCGAACTGCGGGTCCGGGACAGGGATCGCGGACAGCAGCGCGCGGGTATAGGGGTGGCGGGGGTTGTCGAAAACCCGGTCCACCTCCCCGATCTCCACGATCTTCCCCAGGTACATCACCGCCACCCGGTTGGAGATGTGGCGGACCACGGACAGATCGTGGGCCACCATCAGGTAGCTGAGGCCCAGCTCGGCGCGGAGCTTGTCCAGGAGGTTGATGACGCCGGCCTGGACCGAGACATCCAGCGCGGACACGGGCTCGTCCAGGACCACCAGCTTGGGGTTCACGGCCAGTGCCCGGGCGATGCCCACGCGCTGCCGCTGGCCGCCGGAGAACTGGTTGGGGAACCGGTTGACGTGGTCCGGCTGCAGGCCCACCAGATTCATCAGTTCCATGATGCGTTTTTTGATGGCCCGCTTATCCATGCCGGCGTTCTGGAGCGGCTCGGCCAGGACCTCGTAGACGGTGAAGCGGGGGTCCAGGGCGCCGGTGGGATCCTGGAAAACCATCTGCATTTCCCTGCGCATGGCGCTCTTGGTCTTGGCGTCGGCGGCCTGCTTGTTGCTGATGCCGCCGATGATCACCTCGCCGTCCTGGTCTTTATGGAACTCCATGATTTCCAGCAGGGTGGTGGTTTTGCCCGAACCGGACTCGCCCACAATGGAGAAGCACTCACCTTCACGGATGTCGAAGCTCAGGCCGTCCACGGCCTTCACGGTGCCAATGCGGCGCTTAAGCAGAGCCCCCTTGGTCAGCGGAAAGTGCTTGCGGACATCCTTGAGTTCCAGCACGGTTGAGCGTTCCCCGCGGGGGATGAGGTCAAAGCGCGAGACCGGGACCGGCGGGGCGGAAAAGACCTCGTGGACATCCACGTCCCCGCCGAGGGAACCGGACCGGATGCAGGCCGCCTGGTGGTAGCCAGTCCCCGGAACAGGACTCAAAGAGGGCTCGCCGTCCAGGCAGGCATCGGTCACCAGCGGGCACCGCGGCGCGAAGGAGCAGCCGGTGGGGGTGTGCAGGAGGTTCGGCGGGATGCCGTCGATGGGGACCAGCGAGGATTTCTCCGCGACGTCCACGCGTGGCACCGCCCCGAGCAAGCCCATCGTGTAGGGCATCCGGGGATCGTAGTAGATGTCATCCACGCTGCCGGTTTCCACCGGCTTGCCGGCGTACATCACCATGATGTCGTCGGCGATGCCCGCCACCACGCCCAGATCGTGCGTGATCATCACGACGGCGGCACCCGTTTCCTCCTGCGCCTTATGCAGCACCTCAAGCACCTGGGCCTGGATGGTGACGTCCAGGGCCGTCGTCGGCTCATCCGCGATCAGTACGCGCGGGTTGTTGGCGATGGCAATGGCGATCATCACGCGTTGGCGCATACCGCCGGAGAACTCGTGCGGAAAGGCCCTGAGCCTGTTCCGTGGGCTGGGAATGCCCACCATCGCCAGGAGCTCGACAGCGCGGGTTTCCTTCGCCGCTTTGCTCATGCCCGGGTTGTGGATGGCAAGGGCCTCGGTGATCTGGGTTCCCACCGTGTACACCGGTGTGAGGGAGGACAGCGGGTCCTGGAACACCATGGCGATGTCGTTGCCGCGGTAGGCACACATGGCCTTGTCGCTCAGGCCCAGGAGTTCCTTGCCCTTGAGCCTGACCGAGCCGGAAATCTCGGCAGTGGCGGGCAGCAGGCCCATAATGGCCAGCGATGTCACCGATTTGCCGGACCCGGACTCCCCCACGATTCCCAGCGTTTTGCCGGGCATGAGGTCGAAGGTGACGCCCCGGACAGCATGCACAGCCCCGTTTTCGGAGTTGAAGCTGACGTTCAGGTCCCGGACGGACAGGACAGCGTCCGACGGCGAGTGGAGACCGGCGATATGGAGCCGCTCGGCCGCTGTGGGGGCCGGGTCAGCCGGCTCAAGGAAGGTGCTCATTTGCTCATCTTCTCTGCGCTGTTCTTTGTGGCACGGCCAACCGAGCTGGAGCTCGGGTCAAAGGCGTCACGCAGGCCATCGTTCATCATGGCCAGGGACCCCGTGAGCAGGAACATCACGGTGAGCGGGACCCAGAACATCCACGGGAAGGTCTGGACCTGGGACGTGGCGCCGCCAATCAGCACGCCGAGGCTAACATCCGGCACCTTGATGCCGATGCCGATGAAGGAGAAGGCCACTTCGGCCAGGATGGCCCCGGTGACGCCGCGGGTGATGTCCAGGACCAGCAGCGACCCGATATTGGGGACCAGGTGACGCCACACGATGCGCCGCGGCGGGACGCCCATGTACTGGGCCGCCTTGACGAAGTCCCGCTGCATCAGCGACATGGACATCGAACGGATAAGCCGCGCGGTCCCCATCCAGCTGAAGACCAGGAGCACGATGATCAGCAGGAGCCAGCTGGGGAGGTTCTTCTTCAGGCCGTCCCCTCCGCCGCTGGTGGCCACTGCCACTACCAGCAGGGCAGGCATCATGATGAGGGCCTCCAGGACGAAGAGCATCAATTTGTCCACTTTGCCGCCGAAGTAGGCCATGGTGCAGCCGTAGACCGCGGCAACCAGGACGGATACGAGGCCCACAATCAGGCCGATCATGATGGAGATCCTGGTGCCTTCGACAGTCATGGCGTAGAGGTCGATGCCGGCCTGCGACGTGCCGAGGAAGTGGTCACCGGAAGGAGGCATGCCGATATTGAACGGGTCGATGGTCTCCTTGTCCCAAGGAGTGAAGTACCCGCCGACGAAGGAGAAGAGGGTCAGGCCCAGGAAAACCGCCAGCCCGGCGACGGCAGTTTTGTTCCGCATAAAGCGGCGGAAAATGATGGTGGATTTGGCGATCACCACATCGGCATTTTCAAGATGCGCATCCTGCGCCACTGCTGCCGGATCAACGGCATTGAGGTTGGTCATGGCTACTGCACCCTCACTCTCGGGTCAACAAGCGTGGTGGCGAAGTCGGCGAGGATGGCGCCCAGGGCGAAGATGACCGAGCCGTAGGCGAGGGTGGCCGTGGCCGCATTCACATCCTGCAGCGAGATAGCGTCAATGCTCCAGGACCCCACTCCTGGCCAGGCGAAGATCTTCTCGGCGAAGAAGCCGCCGGCGAAGATGGCCGGGATAGTGAAGGCGATGCTTTGGGCGACCGGGATGAAGGAAACCCGGAGGGCGTGACGGGTGATGGCCTGGTTCCGGGTGAGCCCCTTGGCCCGTGCCGTCCGGACGAAGTCCGCATTGACGTTGTCCAGCAGGTACTGGCGCTGCGCGATCTGGTACGAACCCCAGCCGACGAGCGTGATGGCGATGGTAGGAACTGCATAGTGGGCCACCATGTCCACAAACTGCGCCCACCCGGGTTGCATGCCGGGCGTGGAGATGCCTGTCACGAAGAAGATGCGTTCCCCGACGGTTTCGTTGATGTTGATGGCACCCAGCTGAACCAGGAAGTAGGCAATGGGGGCGGGCACGATGTACGCGAGGTAGCTGTAGGACGTGATCACCCTGTCCTGGAACTTGTACTGCCGGGCCGCCGAGTAGACACCGAGGGCGACGCCGATGACGAGGGTCAGGATGATGGATGCGAGGAAGAGCCGGGTGGAGATCCACACACGGTCCCCGAATTCAGCGTTGATGAAGGCGCCGTTGGGGCTGCGTCCCCAGTCCCATCGGGTCACGATCCCTGTGAGCCATTCAACGTAGCGCTCCCAGGGGCTGAGGTCCGGATCCAGACCCTTCAGGCGCATGGAGTTGGCGACCTGCTCGGGTGTGGGCCGGGGAATCCGCTCCTGCTCGAGGAGGGCCGGCTTGAGGGAGCTGACCGCCAGGAAATAGCCGGCCGACGTGGTCAGGAAGATCATAAAGACGTAGGTGATGCCGCGCTTGGCGAGGTACCTGATCATGTGGCAGCTACTTCAGCGTCGTTGCCGCCGGGATTCCGGAAGAACACTGCAGGGAATCATCCTGGGCCGGCAACGGAGTCCCTGCCTTGATTACATCCACGTTCCAGATCCTTCCGATTTCCCCGCCAGCAACGGGTCTCGCCGCCACCGGGTCTCGACCAGCGTGTGGCCGGCTCCCGCGACCAGCACAGAGTAAGTCCGGGTGGACTATGTTGCGGGTCACATTCCAGAGGAAACTACCACAGAGTAGCGCCCGAAATGCGGGCACATGAGCGGAAACTCGGCGCTCCGTATCAGATCGTTATGAATAATTCAGCGGAATTGATTTGACTGGACGAGCCACTGGATTCAGGCGTAATCTACCGCCCGCGGACCACCCGCGTGACAAGTTCGCGCCAGGAGTCCGTCAGCCGCTCGGGCGCCAGGCCCTGGACGCGGACGGCGTGCAGGAGCCGGTCGGGATCCAGCGTGGCGGCCAGGGACATGGCCATCAGCAACGGGTCCGCGTCCATGCCTGCTTCCCGCAGGAGGTGCTCGATATGTCGCTGCCACAGCATGACAGCAGGGACCTCGTAGCGGCTGTGGGCCGAAGACTCGGCAGCCCTCGCCAGGTCCCCGTGTTCCATCACATACGCGATCCGCTCCGCACCGAAGGCGATCAGCCGCTCCAGCCCCGGGGCGCCCGGCCCCAAGGGCGGCGGCCCGAACATAAAGCGGGCCTGGAAGGCGGCCTCGGAATCACTCAGGAGCGTCATCATCAGCCCCGCACGGCTGCCGAACCGGCGGAAGACGGTGCCCTTGCCCACGCCGGCGCGCTCGGCCAGCCGGTCCATGGTCAGGGCGTCCGGGCCACACTCGGCAATCAGCTCCCGCGCCGCGCCCAACAGCCTCTCACGGTTCCGGGCAGCATCACTGCGCTCAGCGGGCGGGCCGGAGAGCGAACCGGGCAGCAGCGGGATAAAGCTCACAGTCCATATCCTAGACCCGGGAATAATAATCGGACTGCGGTCCGTTTAGTCCATGAAGGCACCAAGCCTCCACCCTTCCACCGGCCAGCGGTCCCGCCGCGGCCCACTAAAGGAGTCCGTATGTCGAAGAGCACCGTCCTTACCCTTGTTGGCAGCCTCCGCGCCGAATCCACCAACCAGAAGCTCGCCGAAGCCATCCAGCTGAACGCTCCCGAGCAGGTTGACGTGGTCATCCACGAAAGCCTGGGCAACATCCCGTTCTATAACGAGGACATCGACGTCGAGGGCCAGGTTCCCGCCGCGGCCGCCGCCCTCCGCGCAGCAGCCAACGACGCCGACACCATTCTCCTGGTGACCCCGGAGCACAACGGCACCGTGCCCGCATCGCTGAAGAACGCCATCGACTGGCTGTCCCGCCCCTTCGGTGCCGGCGCCCTTTCCGGCAAGCCCACCGCCGTCGTCGGTACGGCATTTGGCCAGTTCGGTGGCGTGTGGGCACAGGACGAAGCCCGCAAGGCAGTGGGCATTGCCGGCGCCCAGGTGCTCGAGGACGTCAAGCTCGCCGTCCCGGGCTCCATGGTCCGCTTTGCCGAGCTGCACCCGAAGGACGATGCCGAGGTAGTGGAGCAGATCAAGGGCGTCTTCGACGCACTCGCCGCCGCCCAGCCGGCAGCGTAAGGCGGCCGCACGCCGCAGCGCCAAGCTACCAAATGCCCCGGGCACCGCAAGGTGGCCGGGGCATTTGTTACCGCACCGTAAGCGGCCTGGCGCTCACGCCCGTACGTGTGACCAAGTCTTGTTCCAACCGGTACCTCGCGGGCATTTTCAGGGCTGAGGGACCGCCGTAACGTTTAATGCACGGAAGCATTCGGGGATGGAACGCGGTGCGGACATGGCAGGCAGGCGGAGCGCCGGAAAGTTGATGGCGACGGCGGCAGCACTCACGCTTCCGCTGTGGCTGGGATGCGGCGCCCCCACCTCCAACCCGTCTGCCGGGAGCAGCGTCGCGCCCGGCGCAACCACCAGTGAACACTCGGACCGCGTCCAGCCGCCCCTGGTTCCAATTCCCCAGCCGCAGGCACCCCCGCCGGTCGCCGCTCTGCCCGCCGACACCATCGGCCCGTCCGCCGCTTCTCCCCCCGAGCCCTCGGGCCACGCGTCAGGCGGGACGCTCGGAACACCTGAGCAGAGCTTCGGCACCACTCCCTCGTCCGGAACTACTTCACCCGGAACTGCCGCGCCCGGAGCCGCCGCGGCACCCGGTACACCTACTGCCTTGGGAGCAAGCCCCTCGCCGGCCCCCGAGTCCTCGGCCCCGCCCCCCGCCCGGCCGGCTCCTGGCCAATCCGGCGGATCCCAGACCGTGACCGCCTACTACGTGCTGCTCGACGACGGCGGGGCCGGAGGTGTGCGCTTTGGCTGCAACGACAGCCTGGCCGGCGTCCGCCGCACCGTGGCGGGCTCCTCGGAACCGTTGGCCAATGCCATGCGCGCCCTGCTGGACAGCCCCGCTGAACCTGCCCCCGGCCTGTACAACTCCCTGTCCGGCTCAACCCTGACCTTCCTGTCCGGCACCTTCGACGGCACGGCCGTGACGGTCTACCTGGCCGGCTCGATCCGTCCGGCGGGGGTGTGCGACATCCCGCGCATCGAGGCCCAACTCACGCAGACTGCCGTCACCTCAGTGGGGGCCATCCGCGCCGAGGTCTACGTCAACGGCGTGAGGCTCGCCGAGGTACTACGCCTCCAGTAACCCAGTTGATCAACAGATGTTGCCTTATTGGCAACTGCTGGCTGTATCCTGAAGATGTGAGCCACGAAACACTTGATGCCGGCGCAGTGCAGTTGCCGGCCGAAGCCATTGATGCCATCGAGCGCGCGGCCACGTCCGCCCACCGCGCCGCCCATCCCCACGAGGCGCTGTTTTCGGAGCGCGCAGCCAACATTAAGCAGTCAGCAGTGCGGGACGTTTTCGACATTTCCATGCGCCCCGGACTGGTGTCCCTTGCCGGGGGCAGTCCGTACCTGCAATCACTTCCGCTTGAGCGGCTGGCCGCCGCGGCGGCAAGCATCATCGCCAACGAAGGGCTCACTGCCCTGCAGTACGGCGGCGGGCAGGGCACGGAAGAACTGCGCACACAGATCTGCGAGGTGATGGCGGCAGAAGGAATCCTGGACGCGGTCCCGCAGAATGTGGTGATCACCGCAGGCTCCCAGTCGGCCCAGGATGTGGCCACCAAAGTCTTCTGCAACCCGGGCGACGTGGTGCTGGTCGAGAACCCCACCTATGTGGGCGCCCTCAATACGTTTGAGGCGTACCAGGTGGAGGTGGCCACCGTGGAGATGGACGACGACGGCCTGGTGCCTGAGCTGCTCGAGGCCCGGATCGCCGCCCTCCAGACAGCCGGGAAGAACATTAAGTTCCTCTACACCATCCCCAACTTCAACAACCCCTCAGGAATCACCCTGGCCGGGGAACGCCGCCAGCGGGTCGTTGATATATGCCGGAACGCGAATATTCTCGTGCTGGAAGACAACCCGTATGGGCTCCTCCGGTACAAGGGGACACCGCTGGAACCGCTCCGCGCGGCCAACCCCGCCGATGTCATCTACATGGGATCGTTCTCCAAGATCTTTGCCCCTGGTCTTCGCATCGGCTGGGCATTGGTCCCGGAGCACCTCCAGCGGCGCTACTACCTGGCATCCGAATCTGTCACGCTGTGCCCTCCGACGCTGAACCAAATGCTGGTGTCCGCCTACCTCAGCGACTATGACTGGAAGGGCCAGATCGAGACTTACCGCGGACTCTACGCCGAACGATGCACGGCGATGTTGGCCGCCCTGGACGAATACATGCCAGCCGGCACCAGCTGGACCAGCCCGGAAGGCGGCTTCTTCGTCTGGGTCACGCTGCCGGCAGGCGTGGATACCTATCCCTTGCTGCAGAAGGCGATCGAAGCCGGCGTTGTCTTTATCCCAGGAGCTGCTTTCACTCCGTCCGATTCGCCGTCCAATAAGCTGCGGCTGGCGTTCAGCGCGGTGCCGCCCGACGCCATCAAGGAAGGTGTCCGCCGTTTGGCCCCCGTACTGCGCGAAGCACTGGCAGCGCTGTAACGTTGGCCGGACTGAGTGTGGCCCGGAGTGAAACTGAAAGAGGAGTACAAAGCATGAGCGGAATTATTGTTGTTGGCGTTGACGGCAGCGGCACCGCCAAGAAGGCCGCCGAATCGGCCCGGGATCTCGCCGCCGCCGTGGGCGCCTCGCTGCACGTCGTCTCGGCCTTCGACAGCGACCGTACCGAGGTCTTCGGCTCTGGCAGCGACCAGTGGATCGTTTCCGACGCCGATGGTGCCGAGCATGTTGCGAAGACAGTGGCCGAGGCCCTGGCCGGTTCCATCAAGGTGACTTACTCGGCCGCCCGCGGCAAGCCTGCCGAAGCGCTCATCAAGGAAGCCGAGCGCCTGGGCGCCAAGATGATCGTGGTGGGCAACCGGCGGATGCGCGGCATCGGCCGGGTCCTGGGAAGCGTAGCCAACAGCGTGGCCCACAACGCCACGTGCGACGTCTACATCGCCAACACCTACGACGCCGACTAACTGGCAACGGGACACCATGCACCGGCCGCACCGCGGCCGTGCATGGTGTCTGTTCTCACCCCTTGAAGGCAGGTTTCAGCACCGGCCAGGCGATAAAGTGGAAGTGCCCTCAACGGAGCGGACAACCACTCTCCACTCCAGCCAAAGGGGCCCCTTGCTTACTCTTCAGCGCCGCCAACTTGTTGGCCACGATATTCTCCTGGCCCGCCACGGCAACCACATCTGCTCCATGCGGGTGGACCGCGGCAACGGCCGCGTCATTGCGCTGCTGGATGACGGCTCCGTGGACAGCGCCCCCAACCTCATCGCGCCGGGACTGCGCCTGCCGGAGACCGTGGAGAGCGTCCTGCGCGAGGACTGGAAATTCTTGGCGGCCGCCTCAGGCATTGGCCTGATCCTCGGTGGCCTGGTTTTCGCCACCTTCGCTGCCTGGGCAGGCGCCATGGCGGGTAATCCCGAGATGGTCGAGATGATGACGGCCTACTCCGCCTACGGCTACTGACGCCAGGGTTCCGCTAGATGAGCCAGCCGCGCAAAAGCCACCACAGGCCGGCCATCACCAGGCCGCCGAACAGGGACCCGGCCACCACCTGCGCCAGGGTGTGCGCGCGGAGCACCACCCGGGACCAGCCGACGGCGGGAACCAGCAGGAGTAACGGCAGCCAGGCCGGACCGAGCATCAGGACGGAAATAACCGCCGCCGACGACACCGCCGCCGCGTGGCCGCTGATCTTCCAGAAGGGGCTTACGGCGGCCAGCACAACGATGCCGCCGACGATGGCCAGCACCATGACCATCACGCTTCGCGGCGCATCGGCGGCTTGCAGCACCAACAGGCCGGCGGCCACGGACGCCAGTGCCATGAGCAGTACGGGTGCCCGCTGTTTGCGGTTGCTCACGTGATGGTCCGTGACCTTGCCCAGCCTTACGAGCCCCAGGAGCACAACAAGCGGCAGTACGCACACAAACAGCGCGGCCAAGGCTCCATAGCCGACGGCGCCTGGGAATCCGGCCTCGACCACAGGGCTGGCCAGGAGCAGAAGCGTCACCACCACCGGCGGCTGGAACGCCTCCGTCAGCCATCTGGCGGCCCGGTTCCTGGACTGAATCGCGGTTTGGTCCACGGTGTTGATGCTAGTCCCGGCGTCCTAGTCCAGCAGGAGCGCTGGCTCCTCAAGGATCGCTGCGACGTCGGCCATAAAACGGGCGGACAGGTCCCCGTCCACCACACGGTGGTCAAAGGAGCCGCCGAGGGTGGTGATCCAGCGCGGGATGACCTCTCCGTCCAGGACCCAGGGCTTCTGCTTGATGGTTCCGAAGGCAACAATGGCCACTTCACCCGGGTTGATGATCGGCGTTCCGGTATCAATGCCAAGCGCACCGATGTTGGTGATGGTGAGTGTTCCGCCTTGCATTTCGGCGGGCTGGGTCTTGCCCGCCCGGGCCGTGGTGGCCAGGTTGTTCAGGGCCAGCGCCAGCTCCTTGAGCGACAGGTCCTGGGCGTCCTTGATATTGGGAACCATCAGCCCGCGCGGGGTGGCTGCGGCGATGCCGAGGTTCATGTAGTGCTTGACCTGGATCTCGGCGGCGTCGGTCCCGTCCACGTTGTCCACCCAGGTGGCGTTGACGCTGGGATTCCGGGCGGCAGCCCAGATGACGGCCTTGGCAAGGATCAGCAGCGGGGAAACCTTGATTCCCTCAAAGTCGCGCGAAGCCTTCAGTCGCTTGACGAATTCCATGGTTCGGCTGGCATCAACATCAACAAAGATGCTCACGTGTGGTGCAGAGAAAGCCGATTCCACCATCGCCCTGGCTGTTGCCTTGCGGACGCCCTTGACCGGAATCCGTTCAATCCGCTGGTCCTGGGGCCTGCCTGCCTTGCCCCAGAAGCCCTCGGCCTGGTCCAGCTCTGCATCGCGCTGGGACTGGTAGCTGACCAGGTCTTCGCGCGTGACTTCGCCGCGGGAGCCGGTGGCCACCACATCGGCGAGATCGATCCCCAGATCCCGGGCGATCTTGCGGACGGGCGGTTTGGCCAGGACGCGGTTCACGAGCCCTGTGATGGTTCCGCCGAGAGTGGGACGGTTGTCGAGCGCTTCGGACTGACCCCGGGCGGTCCCTTGCCGCTTCGCGGAGACTTCGGCCGGCGTGTGCGGCTGGACAGGCTCGACCTCCGGGGCGTTGCGGGACACGGCGGCGGCGGGTTGCGCCGCCTTCCGGGGACGGCGCTTGACGGCGTCGGCCTTGGGGCCTGAACCCACCAGCGGACCGCCGGCCAGGACGCTGCCTGAAGTGCCGCCGTCGTCCGCGGGAAGCTTGCCGTAGAGGGGCTGGACGGGAGTTTCAGGGGCCGGGACATCGGCCGGCGTCGGGTCACCGGAGACGGCGTCAGAGACGCTGATGATGGCCGTTCCGACGTCGATGGTCACGCCCTCGGGGACCAGCAGTTCGGTGACGGTGCCGGCGAAGGGGGACGGTAGCTCAACGAGCGACTTGGCGGTCTCAATCTCGCACAGGACGTCGTTGATGGCAACGGTGTCCCCCGGCTTGACCTTCCAGGCGACGATTTCCGCCTCGGTAAGGCCTTCGCCCACGTCGGGCAGGTTGAACTTGTTCAGAGTCATGATGTCCTCTTTCGCGGCAAGCGTGAGCGGGAAGCGTGTACGGGAAGTGCCTGCGCCTAGTAGGCCAGGGCGCGGTCCAGCGCCTCGAGGATGCGGTCGATGTCGGGGAGGTAGTCTTCCTCGACCTTGGCCACCGGGTACGGCATGTGGAAGCCGCCCACACGGATCACGGGAGCCTCCAGTGACAGGAAGGCCCGCTCGCTGACCCGGGCCGCGATCTCGCCGCCGATGCCGCCGAAGGTGGGTGCCTCATGCGCCACAACAAGCCGGCCTGTCTTCCTGGCCGACGCCGTGACGGTGTCGAAGTCGATCGGCGAAATGGAGCGCAGGTCGATGACCTCGATGCTGTGGCCGTCCTCGGCAGCGGCGTCAGCGGCGGCAAGGGCCACCGGCACGAGCGGTCCGTAGGCCACTACCGTGGCGTCCGTACCCTCGCGGAGCACGTGCGCCTTGAAGGGGTCGGCCGACGCGCCGGGGTTCCGGGTGTCGACCTCGCCCTTGAGCCAGTAGCGGCGCTTCGGTTCGAAGACGATCACGGGGTCCTGGCACTCCACGGCCTGCCGTGTCATCCAGTACGCGTCGTGGGCGTTGGACGGTGTGATGATGCGCAGGCCTGCGGTGTGGGCGAACAGCGCCTCCGGTGATTCCGAATGGTGCTCAATGGAGCCGATGCCGCCGCCGTAAGGGATCCGGACAACGACGGGAACGGTGAGGTTGCCGTTGCTGCGGGCGTGCATCTTGGCCAGCTGGGTGGTGATCTGGTTGAAACCGGGGAACACAAACCCGTCGAACTGGATCTCGCAGACGGGCAGGTAGCCGCGCAGGGCCAGGCCGATGGCCGTGCCGATGATGCCCGACTCGGCCAGCGGCGTGTCCACCACTCGGTCCGCGCCGAACTCCGCGAGGAGTCCGTCCGTGACGCGGTAGACGCCGCCCAAGGCCCCGATGTCCTCGCCCATGAGCAGGGTACGCGGGTTGTTGTCCAGGGTGGCGCGGAGGCCCTCGTTAATGGCCTTGGCTATGGTCATGGTGGTCATCAGCGGGCCACTCCTGTCGGTGCGTCATCCGGGTCCGGGCTGCCGGGTTCAGCGCTGTTGTGCTGCGGCGTTTCGGCAAATCCTGCGCTGTACTCCTCGAACCAGGCCAGTTCCTCGGCCACCAGGGGGTGGGCCTCGACATAGGTGTTGGCGAAGGCGGTCCGGATGTCCGGGGTCTCAAGGTCATAGGTGGTCTTGCGGACGTAGGCGGCGAGTTCGTCGCCGTCGGCCTTGACCTGGTCGAAGAAGGCGTCATCGGCCAGCCCCTGCGCCCGAAGGTACTTTTCCAGGCGGTCCAGCGGATCCTTGGCCCGCCACAGGGCTTCCTCGGCGGATTCCCGGTACTTTGTGGGGTCATCAGCCGTGGTGTGCGCACCGACGCGGTAGGTGAACGCCTCGATCAGCACCGGCCCCTTGCCCTCGCGCGCGTGTTCGAGCGCCCACTCGGTCACGGCGTGGACGGCGATCGCATCGTTGCCGTCCACCCGGATGCCCGGGAAGCCGTAACCCTTGGCACGGTTGGACAGCGGAATGCGGGTCTGTACCGAGCTGGGAACGGAGATGGCCCAGTGGTTGTTCTGGCAGAAGAACACCACCGGCGCGTTGTAGGAGGCGGCGAAGACCATGGATTCGTGGACATCGCCCTCGGAACTGGCCCCGTCACCGAAGTAGACCATCACCGCGGCCTTGGGCTCGGCCGGCCGGTCCTGCGCGCCATCCGCGGCGACTGCGGCGGCCGCCTTCTGGTCCCGCTGGATCCCCATGGCGTAGCCGACGGCATGCGGCGTCTGCGCGGCGAGGACCAGGGTGTACAGATGGAAGTTGGTGTCCTTCGGGTTCCAGCCGCCGTTGGAAACCCCGCGGAACTGGCGCAGAAGCTCCGCCAGGTCCACATTGCGGGTCAGCGCCACGCCGTGCTCGCGGTAGGTGGGGAAGATGTAATCCTGCGGCTGACTGGCCCGCCCGGAGCCGATCTGGGCGGCCTCCTGGCCGGTCAGCGGGACCCACAGCGCCAGCTGCCCTTGACGCTGGAGTGCCGTTGCCTCGACGTCAAAGCGGCGGATCTTGGCCATGTCAGCGTAGAAGCCACGCAGCTTTTCACCGTCCAGCCGGTCCGCATACGCGGAGAAGACCGGATCCGTCCCCAGGGTCCCGTCAGGCGCCAGCAGCTGCACCATGGGCGCGGCCGGGCTGCCCAGGTGGGCTTCGGCTTCTGCCTCAAGCTGGTCGTCTGCCGCTGTCTGATCGAACTCGGTGGAGGGCAGATGTGTGGCGCCCATACCGTCTCCTTGCTTGCCGCATGCGGATGCATTGCAATGTCGCTGGGATATATGCCGTTGGGGGAATGCATTCCCTTGTTGGCATATATATTGGCTTACTGGTCCTTACTTTATCTTCAGTAGGTGCCGCTGCTGGTGCATGTTAAGCACTAGGAACGCTGCGGCGCCTTTGTATAGTGTGCACAGAGCTCGAGGAACCGGCTGTTGGCCTCGACCTCACCGATGCTGACCCGCACGCCTTCGCCGCCGAACGCGCGCACAGAAAGTGCCTGCTTTCCTGCCAGCTCGGCAAATTCCGAGCTGTTTTCGCCCAGGTTCAACCAGACGAAGTTGCCCTGCGCCTCGGGTACGAACCAGCCGAGTTCACGCAGTCCGGAGGTTACGCGGGTTCGTTCGTCCACGATGCTTTGTACCCTTTCTACAACCAGGGGGTAATTCTGCAGCGACGCTATGGCTGCATTTTCAGCGATCTGTGACACGGCGAAGGGTGTGGCCGCCACGCGCAGGTACTGGGTCAGCACAGGGTTCGAGACGCTGTAGCCCACCCGCAGGCCCGCCAGTCCGTGTGCCTTGGAGAACGTCCGGAGCGCCACTACGTTCGGGTATTTGCGGTACATCGCGATGCCGTCCACAGCATCGCCGGCGCGGACGAACTCTTGATAGGCCTCATCAATCACCACCACGACGTCGGAGGGGACCGCGTGGATGAACCGCTCCGTTTCGGCAGTGGTCAGGATGGGGCCGGTGGGGTTATTCGGGGTGCAGAGCAGGATGACTTTGGTGCGGACCGTTACGGCTGCAGCCATGGCATCCAGGTCGTGGCGTCCCTCGGCCGTCAGCGGAATGCGGACGCTCTCCGCACCCACAAGGCCCACGCTGATGGGATACGCCTCGAAGGACCGCCACGCATAGATCACCTCGTCCGCCTTGCCGTCGTCGTTCTGGCCGGCGAACGTGGACAGCAACTGGTTGAGGGCGCCGAGGCTTCCGGCGCCGGTGACCACGTCTTCGGCCGGCACTGCCAGGAACTCGGCGAGCGCCGCACGAAGCCTGCTGCTGAGGGGATCGGGGTAGCGGTTGAAGTCCGTCTGGTTGGAAATTGCCTCCAGCACTGCCGGAAGAGGGGGCAGGGGGTTCTCGTTGGAGGACAGCTTGTAGCTGGCCAGCCCATCCACGGCGACGGGAGGCTTTCCTGCGGCGTACCGGGGTAGCCGGCTAACCACGGGGCGCGGCCGGATTTCGCCAGGCAGGATCTCGGGTGAAGTCATGCAAACTAGCCTACTTCGCGTGAACGGCACGGGGCGGGCAGGAACGGGCTCGAACCCGGGCGGGGCACAGGGCGGTGTGACAGCATGGGCGTATGCGCTCTTTTATTGTTCGAGTCCTTATCAACGGGCTGGCCCTCTGGATTGCCAGCTGGATACTGCCGGGCCTCGATATCTCCACTTCGGCCACTACCGAGGCGGTGGCCAACTCGGGCGTCACGCAGGGCACCGACACCATCGGCATCATCCTGGCGTACTTGTTCGTCGGTTTGATTTTCGGCGTGGTCAACGCGTTCGTCCGGCCCCTGGTCAGCCTCTTGTCCCTGCCCATCACCATCCTCACGCTGGGCCTCTTCACGATCGTCATCAACGCCGCCATGCTCTACCTGACGTCCTGGCTCAGCAGTTACACGCCGGTGCACTTCACCATTGACTCTTTCTTCTGGACTGCGGTCCTCGCGGCCATCATCATCACCCTCATTTCGCTGGTGGCAGGACGGCTGACAGGGGCCGGCAAGCGCTGACCGGCGGTTACCTCGCCCGGTCAATCTCAGAGGCCCTCTGTGGAGCGTCCGGCTTGGGCCTCGGTAGCAGTTCAGGTGGCTTCGAACGGGACAGCGCGAAGCGGGTGGCCGTTGCCGTGCCGCCTGCCCCCAGGGCGCCGCCAAGAACCGCGGTTGACGCCATCAGAGAGGGATCGTCGCTTGCTGCGACGAGCCGCGCGGCTCCCTGGTAGTTGTTGAGATTGTGGCCGGGCCCAATACCGAATGCACCACCTTCTGGCGTGGTTACTGGGCTGTTGAGAGTCACCGTAACCCGGTTTCGGGCGTCCGGGTTCGGTGTACCGTCGCTGCCGGGCACCCAATCCTGCCGGTGCTCCAGATGTAAAGCAGTGACGTCGGCGTCCGGAACAATGCCACCCACGGGAGACCCCGCGGTGAGGACATATTTCATGTCGTACTCGTTAAGGAAGAGATCGTCGGCCGCCAGGTTCATCGCATGGATTCCACCCTGGCTGTAACCCACGGCCACGACGGGCGCCCCCTTTTCCGCGCCGGCAGCCTGCAGGGCCTGAAACACCGCTGGATTGATTTCTGCGGAGTTGTGGCCCAGCCCTTCAACGATGCCGGCTTCGTCGAACGGATTAACGCCGCCCATTTCACCTCCCGTCTGCGTTCCGGGAATGACCACCACGTAGGCCTTCTGCCCTCCGTTATCCACTTCGACGACTTCGATGTAGCCTTCACCGCGTTCATCGATGATCCGGGCCCGTTCCAACAACGCAGCCGGAGAGCCGTCGAATTCAATGGGCAGCGACTCCTTCTTTTCCAACGTGACCGAACGCGGCTGAAGGATTCGGTTTGAACGCCCGGACACACCGGCGAGCAAAGGTACCGCCGCCGCAATATGCCTGCCCGCCGCCATGTCTGCCCCGAGCGCTACCCAAAAGCGCTCCGGGGAGACTGCCAGCAAGGCAGCCATGGCAAGAGGTCCCACGGCGAGTTCCGTGACTTCCCTGTTGGGAACCGGACCCAAGCCGAGGTCTACCGCCTGCCGGCCAAGGGTTTCGGGGCTCGTCAGTCCGCCGCCAATTCCGCGCGAGAATCCCGCCCACGCTTCCGCCGTTTCGTAGTCCCTTTTGCAGTCCCGCACCTGTCTGCTGATTCCCTGCAACTCCGTCCGGACCGCCTGGACGCTCCATTGGGCCTCCCCGACGTCCATCAGGGCCGCCGTTCCGGTGGGACGCGCTTCATCCTGGTACAGGCACAGGTCTTCCCAGATGCGGCGGACCTCCACTTCGACGGCAGCCAGCTCCCCCGCAGCAGCCTCCAGCTTTTCCGCGCCGCCTACGAGCTCCTCCAACTGAAAACTGATGCCACCAACGCCGCCCCTGATTTCCATGCCTCCGTCCACCGCAGGCCCTGTCAGCCGAATAGGGCCGCCGCTGCCGGATGGCGTCACTTCGGCCATCAGTACCGCCCCGCCGGGTTGCCGGCGGACATTCCCACCGCCTGCGCATGGCGTCTCACCGAAGCCAACGCGTCCTCGAGCCGTACCTTGGCCGTTCCAAGCGCCACCTCCTGCAACGCCACCGAGTTCCGGTACGCCCTCCCGGCAGGTGACTGCCAGTCCAAAAGCTGGATCTCGCGAAAGCCGCCGAGGACCTTTTCCACCCTCCCCAAGCAAAGGTCAACCCGGGCCGCCAACTGCTGAACCTCATAACCTCGGGACATGCATACCGCCATGTCGGCTGCCGTCACGTCACTGCCCATGCCCGTTCCCCCTTCCGGATACCCGCCCGAACCTCTCGTCCGTCAAGGCCCAACTCCTGAACCCCGACGCTACGGAATGCCGTCACACGGCGGAAGCACCGCCGTCGGCTATGTGGACAAGTCACGCCGTTGTTCACATGCGACGGACCGCTTCAGCGGCGGTGAAGAGTTCATGAAAGAATCAGCACATGCCTGAAACTGCCGCCACAGCTGATACCCGCACGCCCTCCGGACGCCTGGCCCTCGCCGCGTCACCGGACCAGATCGCCCTGGGTCCGCTGGACGGCCGTTACCAGTCCGCTGTTGCGCCCCTCGTTGACTACCTGTCCGAGGCAGCCCTGAACCGGGACCGCGTGGCCGTGGAAGTCGAGTGGCTCATCCACCTGACCAGCAACAATGTCCTTCCCGGCGCAGGCGCGCTCACCGCGGAACAGCAGGAAAAGCTCCGCGCGATCGTCACCGAATTCAACTCCGCCTCGGTGTCCGAGCTCGCCGAAATCGAAGCGGTCACTGTCCATGACGTGAAGGCCGTGGAGTACTACATCGGCCGCCGGCTGCCCGCCATCGGCATCGAGAACCTGACCGCCATGGTCCACTTCGGCTGCACGTCCGAGGACATCAACAACCTCTCCTACGCCCTGGGCGTCAAGGGTGCTGTGGAGGACGTGTGGCTGCCCGCCGCACGCGCCCTCGTGGCCCAGATCAGCAAGATGGCAGAGGACAACCGCGCGGTCCCCATGCTCTCCCGCACGCACGGCCAGCCCGCCACGCCCACCACCCTGGGCAAGGAACTGGCAGTCATCGCGCACCGCCTGACGCGCCAGCTGGACCGGATCGCGAAGACCGAATACCTGGGCAAAATCAACGGCGCCACCGGAACTTACGCAGCCCACGTGGCTTCCGTCCCCGGCGCCGACTGGCAGCAGGTGGCCAAGTCCTTCGTCGAGGGCCTGGGCCTGACCTGGAACCCGCTGACCACCCAGATCGAAAGCCACGACTGGCAGGCCGAGCTTTACGCCGACGTCGCGCGGTTCAACCGGATTCTGCACAACGTCTGCACGGACATGTGGAGCTACATCTCCATCGGCTACTTTGCGCAGATCCCCGTGGCCGGCGCCACCGGATCCTCCACCATGCCGCACAAGGTCAACCCCATCCGGTTCGAGAACGCCGAGGCCAACCTGGAAATCTCCTCCGGGCTCCTGGACGTGCTGGGCTCCACGCTGGTGACCTCCCGCTGGCAGCGCGACCTCACCGATTCCTCCAGCCAGCGCAACATCGGCGTGGCGTTCGGCCACTCCCTCCTGGCGATCTCCAACGTGGCCAAGGGCCTGGACCGCCTCGACGTTGCCGAAGACGTTCTCGCCGGCGATCTGGACACCAACTGGGAAGTCCTGGGCGAGGCCATCCAGATGGTCATGCGCGCCGAGGCGATCGCCGGCGTCGAAGGCATGGAAAACCCGTACGAGCGGCTCAAGGACCTTACCCGCGGCCAGCGGGTGGACGCCGCCCGCATGCAGGAATTCGTCCACAGCCTGGGGCTCTCCCCCGAGGCCGAGGCGCGGCTGCTCGCCCTCACGCCCGGCAAGTACACCGGCATCGCGGACCAGTTGGTGGACCACCTCAAGTAAGCCCGCCCGCGGGCACCAGAAGTACGACGGCGGCGCCGGGTCCTTGGAGGGCCCGGCGCTTTTCGGTGGTTGAGCTTGCCGAAGCCGGTTGCCGTGGGCACGCTCGACGCCGGCCGGGCAGGCAGGCGCCGGATCTCGCCGCCGGATGCGAAACTGGAGTCATGAAGCTGCTCCTCATCCGCCACGGACAGACTCCCGGAAACGTTCTCGGCCAGCTGGACACCGCCCACCCCGGGCCCGGGCTGACCGAGCTGGGAGAACGCCAGGCCGAGTCCATGGCACGGTCCCTGGCCAACGAGCAGATAGGCGTAGTGTACGCATCAACACTTCTGCGGACCCAGATCACGGCCGCCCCGCTGTCCCGGCTCCACGGGCTTGAGGTTGAAGTCCTGCATGGGCTGCACGAGATCGAAGCCGGGGCGCTGGAGAAACTGACCGACCACGAGTCGCACATGCGCTACATGGGGACAGTGTTCGCATGGGCAGCCGGTGACCTGGACCGCCGGATGCCGGCGGGCCCGGACGGCCACGAGTTTTTCGAACGGTACGACGACGCCATCAACCGGATTGCCGAGCGCGCGGCCGGCAATGGTGGCTCCGCCGTCGCGGCCGTGGTGAGTCACGGCGCGGCCATCCGCACCTGGACCGGGCTCCGCGCCGCCGGCGCCGACCATGAGTTCGCGGCCCGCCACGTCCTGTCCAACACGGGCATCGTGGCCCTGGAAGGGGACCCCGGCGCCGGCTGGAAGCTGATCCACTGGGACGGGAGCCCGGTGGGCGGCCTCGCTCTCGCGGATCCGACCGCCGAGGACCCCACGGGCGGCTCCGCGTAGCCGCTGGAAACACTGGACGCCATGTGGCGGGGCGTCCATGATGAAGTCAGGCATGAGGCTTCCCCAGGGGACCACGGCCAGTGGTGCCAGCCCTTGCCGTGGAGGCTCAGTGGAATGTCACGCGAAACCGCACCGGCTGCCCAGGGAGGGGCTGCCGGTCCGTTCGAGGCCAACGCTTCCTTCTTCACGGACTACTACGAGCACGTCGCGGCGGAGGACCTCCAGGACTACAATCCGGAGACCCTGGGCCGGCGGGCTCGGTACCACGCGGAAATAGCGGGCATCCGCGCTCCCGGACAGTCCGTCGTCGGGGTCCTGAATGAAACCGATGCGAGCATCGTGATGGTGGTCGCCAATGACATGCCCCATCTGGTTCACTCGGTGACAGCCGAGCTGACCAGGGAGAGTGCGTCGATCCGGCTGCTTGTGCACCCCACGTTCCGGGTGCGGCGGGACCCTGAAACGCATGCGTTGCTGGACGTCGCGCATGGGCCATCGCGGGCCGGACTGACAGCGGCGAACGCCGGCCACGCGGAAATCCCGGATGCCCTTCCGGACGAGTTGGGCGGCATCCAGGATGGGACCACAGAGACTTGGGTGGCCGTGGAAATCGGCAGGCTGCCTGGGGACTCGGGCTCCGAGGAAGTCATCGCGAACCTCCACGGGGTGCTGGCCGATGTTCAGGCAGTCGCCGAAGATCTCCCAGCCATCCACGCCCACGTGACAGCCGCCGTCGGCTCCGTTGACGGATTCCCCAGCGCCACGGTCCCGGCCCCGGATCAGCTCCGGGAACTGCTGCTCTGGCTGGACAACGGCAACTTCGTGTTCCTCGGGTACAGCGAATATGAGCGCACGACGGCGGGCGGCCGGGATGCCCTGCGCGTGCGGGCGGGCGCGGGGCTGGGGCTGCTCCGGGAGGACCGTCCGGAAGGCGGGACTGGTCCGGCCTCCGGCGCACCGCACACGGAGGAGTCCGGGGAGGCAAGCCTCCACAGCCAGCGGGCACTCACGCTCGCTACGTCGGATCTGCGTTCCTCGGTCCCCCGGCCGGCCTACCTGGACGAGATCCGTCTTCGGATCTTCGACGAAGGCCGCGTGGCCGGAGAGCGACGCTTTGTGGGCCTGCTCGCCCCGGGCGCCGCCGGCCAGTCCATACGGCGCATACCGGTGGTCCGGGACAAGGTCCTGGCCGTGCAGGAACACCTTGGTTTCAAGACTGCCTCGCACCAGGGCAAGGAACTGCTGGCGGTGCTGGAGTCGTTTCCACTCGACGAGCTGTTCCATATGGAACAGCTCGATCTGGCCCACTTGGCCACGGAGATCCTGCGCCTGCAGCAGCGCCGCCAAACGCGGCTTTTCCTGCGGCCGGACAGCATCGGCCGCTTCATGTCCGCCCTGGTTTTCCTTCCCCGGCGCCGCTACAACACTGCCGTCCGGCTCAGGATCGAGCAGGAACTCAGGCACGCCTTCAAATCCCCATCCATCGAGTTCGAGGTCCGGCTGGGCGACTCCCCCATGGCCCGGGTGTTCTTCCGGATCCTGCTGGGATCCGGGACGCCAGCGCCCGACGTCGACCCCGTGGAGCTGGAGCGGCGTGTAGTGGCGGCAAGCCGCTCGTGGACGGAGGGCCTGGACGAGTCCCTCCGTGACCGATTCACCGCAGAGGAGGCGGCGCGGCTCTCGACACTGTGGCAGGGCGCGTTTCCGCCAGGCTACCGGGCGGACCACGACGCCGAGGACGCGGTCCGCGACATCGCCGCCTTCGAGGAATTCGATCTTGACGGGACGGGCGGGCGGGCGCTGGACGACCCTCTGTTGACTGTCTATGTCCGGCCGAAAGCCACACGGCCGCCGGCGGAGGACGCGCGGATGCGCCTCTACCTGACCAGCGCCCAAAGCCTCACCCGGTTCCTGCCATTCCTCCACAACCTGGGGCTTGAGGTGCTGGACCAGCGTCCCTTTGAGCTTCGGCGCGCCAGCGGACAGGACCTCTTCCTCTACGACCTCGGGCTGAAGTACCCGCCCGGTATCGATCCCCTGGAAACCAGCATGCTGCTGGCGGATTCGTTCTGCGCCGCCATGCGCGGAGACATCGAGTCGGACGGCTTCGATGCCCTGGTGATCAGGGAGGGGATCAGCTGGCGCCAGACCGTGGTCCTCCGCAGCTACGCCAAATACCTGCAACAGCTGGGCACCCTGAATTCCTATGGCTTCATGGCGGACACCCTTCGCTCCAACCCCCGGGCCACACAGGCGCTGCTGGCACTGTTCCATGCCAAATTCGTTCCCGGCATCGACTGGACCCGGCGGCTCCGCGACACAGCCGCCGCCAGGAAGGAACTGACGGCCGCGATCGAAGACATCCCCAGCCTCGACGCCGACCGGCTGCTGCGCACGTTCATGACCCTCGTCGAGGCCACGTTGAGGACCAACTACTTCCTGGACAGGCCGCATGTGAGCTTCAAACTCAGCCCTGCGGCCATCCCCCACGCACCTCTTCCGAGGCCCAAGTTCGAAATCTGGGTCTACTCGCCGCAGGTGGAAGGCGTTCACCTGCGGTTCGGCATGCTGGCCCGTGGCGGACTGCGCTGGTCGGACCGCAAAGAGGACTTCCGTACAGAAGTCCTGGGGCTGGTCAAGGCCCAGAACGTCAAGAACTCGGTCATTGTGCCCACCGGGGCCAAAGGCGGTTTCTATCCCAAACGGCTTCCGGATCCTGCGGTCGACCGGGCCGCATGGATGGCCGCCGGCCAGGAGAGCTACCGGATCTTCATCCGCGGAATGCTCGACCTCACCGACAACCTCCTTGGTTCCGGAAACGGCGGTACGGTGGTGGCCCCCAAGAATGTTGTCCGGCACGACGGCGACGATTACTACCTGGTGGTGGCCGCCGACAAGGGGACGGCTGCCTTTTCAGACACCGCCAACGAGGTGGCCCGCGCGTACGGCTTCTGGCTCGACGACGCGTTCGCCTCCGGCGGGTCCGTAGGCTACGACCACAAGGAAATGGGCATCACCGCGCGCGGTGTGTGGGCGTCGGTGAAGCAGCACTTCAGCGAGCTGGGCCTGGACACGCAGCAGGAGAATTTCACGGTCGCGGGCATCGGCGACATGAGCGGCGACGTCTTCGGCAACGGGATGCTGCTTTCCCGCCATATCCTGCTGGTGGCAGCCTTCGACCACCGGCACATCTTCCTGGACCCCAACCCCGATCCGGACGCCTCCTACGCCGAACGTCGGCGGCTTTTCGGGTTGCCCCGTTCCTCCTGGGCCGACTATGACGCCCGGGCCATCAGCGCGGGCGGCGGAGTCTACTCCCGGCAGGCAAAGACCGTCCCGATCAGCGATACGGTCCGGATCGCCCTGGGCCTCGAAAAAGGCCGGAGCAGCATGGCGCCGCAGGAACTCCTGCAGGCCATCCTCCGAGCGCCGGTGGACCTGATCTACAACGGCGGCATCGGCACCTACATCAAGGCCTCCACCGAGACGCACGCGGAGGTGGGTGACAAAGCCAACGACGGCATCCGCATCAACGGAAACGAGCTGCGGGTGCGGGTCATTGCAGAAGGCGGGAACCTCGGCATCACCCAGCGGGGCAGGATCGAGGCGGCGCTGGGCGGTGTCATCCTGAACACCGATGCGATCGACAACTCCGCCGGGGTGGACTGCTCGGACCACGAGGTCAACATCAAGATCTTCGTTGACACCATGATCGCGGCCGGGCGGATGCGCCGGGACGAACGGACCGGGTTCCTGCATTCCCTCGCCGATGAGGTGGCCCGGCTCGTCCTAAAGGACAACACCGAGCAAAACACGCTGCTGGTCACCGAACGCCAACTGGTGCTGAACTGGAGCCCCGGCTTCGAACGGACCATGGACTGGCTGGAATCCACCACGGACCTGGACCGGAACCTTGAAGGACTGCCAACCACGGAGGCGCTGCATGCCCGCCTGCAGCGCGGGGAAGGGCTGACCTCCCCGGAACTCTCCGTGCTGGCCGCATACGCCAAGATCGAGCTGGCCCGGGAACTGAACGCCAGCGACCTGGCCGATGACCCCTGGTTCAGGCAGATGCTGCGCAGCTACTTCCCGCGGCAGATCGTGGAACGCTTCGGCGACGAGCTGGAGAGGCATCCGCTGCGCCGCGAAATCGTGGGCACCATGATGGCCAACGACGTGATCAATATCGGCGGGATCACCTTCGCCTTCCGCGCCATCGAGGAAACCACGGCGAGCGCAGCCGCCGTTGCCAGGGCCTTCGTGGTCCTGCGTGAGGCCTACAAGCTGGATTCAATGGTGGCGACCCTCGCGGCCCTTCCACCGGGCTTCCCCATCAAGGAAAGCGCCGGAGTGGCCCTGCACATGCGCCGGCTTCTGGACCGGGGCACCCGCTGGTACGTGACCCACGATCACCGGGACCAACCGATCGCTGAAGCGCTGGCGCGGATCACACCCGCGCTGGACACCCTGCAGGGGAGCATTTCGCCCTACCTGCGGGGAGCCGATTTGGACCTTGTGCAGGAACGGCTGACGCACTGGGACAACGCCGGGCTGCCGCCGGAGCTCAGCAAACGGGCCTCGGACCTGCTGGAAAGCTTTATGATCCTGGACGCTTCAGTGATCTCCGAACTGGTCTCGGAACCTGTCACCGCAGTCATTGACGTGTACTGCGCGATCCTGGAGCGCATCGGCGCGGTCAGGCTGCTGCTGCGCATCACGGACCTGCCCCGGGCAACGCGCTGGGAAGCCCTGGCCCGGGCGGCGCTGCGCGACGATGTCTATTCGGCCGTCGCTGACATGGCCACGTCCGTTATGAAGTCCACTCCGCAGCATGCCGCAGGAGTCGATGCCGTGGAACGGATCGTGGCCTGGGAGCGCGGGTACCAGGAGCAGCTGGCCCGGATCAAGGACACGTTTGCTGAAGTGACCAAACCTGGGGACGTGGACATCGCGTCGATCTCCGTGGCATTGAAGCTGCTGCGCACCCTGGTCCGCCGGTAGCCCGAAGTTCTCCGGACGCTTACGCCAAGGAAACACCACGGTAACCGCGGCTTCCTAGGCTTGATCTGCATAACCCCTCCGGCGAAAGAGGCTCGCGATGCAGACCAACCCACGGCTCAACATCAGGCAGGTCACCTGGGCCAACCCTGTGGGTGCCGATCTGCGCAGGGCCCAGCAGGCGGAACTGGACGCCCGCTTCGGTACCCCTGACCACGAACCGGGGACCCCGCCGTCGGGCGCCGACTGTGCCGTGTTCCTGGTGGCGTACGACAAAGGCTCGGGCCAGCCCGTTGGCTGCGGCGGACTGAGGCTCCTGGACAGTGCCACGGCCGAAATCAAGCGGCTCTACGTGCTCCCCTACACAAGGGGCTCCGGCGTGGCCAGTTCCATCCTGGCGGCCCTCGAAGCCGAGGCGCACAAGCAGGGCATCACACGCATCAAGGCCGAAGCAGGCTCGGCGCAGCCGGATGGCCGGAACTTCTACGAGAACTCCGGCTTCGATCCTGTCCCCAACTTCGGAGCCTACGCTGGAGTGGAGCACTCGTACTGCTACGCCAAGGCGATTGACTCGCACAGCGCCGCCCACACCGCCATGGCCTGAGCCAAATCCGGCCGGCAGCCCGTTACACAACAACTGCTACGACGTAACGTGCGCCGCGGCAGGCTAACCTCGCCATATGGAATCCACTGACATCACCTTCCGCACCCGCAAATGGATCCGGCCGGAAGACCTGAACGCCAACGGCACCCTCTTCGGCGGAAGCCTGCTCAAATGGATCGACGAGGAAGCGGCAATCTACGCCATCCTCCAGCTTGGCAACGGGCGTGCGGTTACGAAGTACATCTCGGAGATCAACTTCGTGAGCTCCGCAGTGCAGGGAGACCTGGTGGAAATGGGCCTGACGGCCACCCGCTTCGGCCGGACGTCGCTGACCATGCGCGCCGAAGTCCGCAACATGATCACGCGCCAAAGCATCCTCACCATCGAAGAGATCGTCTTCGTGAACCTCAGCCCGGCCGGCAAGCCCGAGCCCCACGGCTACACCGAAATCACCTATGAGCGGGACCGGATTCCCACGCATCACCTGACGGAAACCCTCATTCAGGACTGACGACGGCGGGACGTGCCCCGCGCGGGCTGGGCGGGGCGGGTGAAACCCGGGCGGGCGTGCCGGCAGTCGGGGCGCCGGCCGTTTGCGATGGATCCCTGGGACGGACGGCATAAGATCGATAGCCGGACTCCATTGAAAGGACCCCCTTGGCCAAGCTCTACTTCCGCTACGGCGCCATGAACTCGGGAAAGTCCACCGGGCTCCTGCAGGCCGCCTTCAACTACGAGGAGCGGGGCCAGCGCGTCCTGCTCGCCAAGCCCGATGTGGACACCAAAGGCGATACCGACATTGTGTCCCGGTTGGGCATGACCCGGTCGGTAGACTTCCTGATTTCCGCCACCACGCCAGTGCGCGAGCTCTTCGCCGCCCATGCGGCCGGCGATGACCCGGATGCCCTGCTGGAGCACATGGACCAGAAGCCGGTGGCCTGCCTGCTGGTGGACGAGGCCCAGTTCCTGACCCCGGACCAGGTGGATGACCTGTTCCGCATCGCCGTCCTGGACAACGTGCCGGTACTCGCCTACGGCATCAGGACAGACTTCCTGACCCGGGCCTTCCCGGGGTCACGCCGGCTCATGGAGGTCGCCCACACTCTGGAGGAGCTCAAGACCATTTGCCGGTGCGGGCGCAAGGCCATCTTCAACACCCGGCGCGTTGGCAACAAGGTGGTGTTCGACGGCGACCAGGTGGCCATCGACGGCCAGGACGTCTGGTACGAGTCCTTGTGCGGTTCGTGCTACCTCGAGGAATCCGGCGGCCGACTGGGGTCGTGAGCCTGCACCCGCCACCTGTTCCCACAATCGGAACGGCAGGGCAACGCCGCCGAAACACCCCGCTGTGATCCTTGAGGCATGAAGCCCACTGCAAGGAACCCTGCCGCGGCTGATTTGAGCTGTGAAGTCTGCGGCCTGATGCCGGAACCCACCAAGACGCGCCTGACCTTGGCAAACGTGGCCGTTATGCTCCCGATCGAACTGCTGGTCCACGCCCTGGTGGTGGAAACGCACCTGCCGTACCTTGCCAAGGTGCTGGTCCTGACGCTCACGGCCACCGTGCTGGTGATCTGGGTGGCGGAGCCGTCCGCCGCCCGGATGCTCCGCGGCTGGCTGCACGCGCCGGCGCTCCGGCACCGCCGGAAGCTGGGCAGCGCACCGGCGTTGTGGCGGGCGCGGACGGTGCTCCAGGACCACCCGGGTTCGCTGCAGAAAATCACCCGGGCGCTGGCCCGACTGGACACCAACATCCTCAGCATCCACGTCCACCCCGTTGCCGGCGGCGTGCTGGACGAGTTTGTGCTCTCGGCGCCGGGAAACCTCAGTGAACGGCACCTGCTGGAGGCACTGCACGACGGCGGCGGCTCAAGTTCGCGGGTCTGGCCCACCACCGCGCTGGCCATGGCGGACGGCCAGACGAAGGCGCTGAGCCTGGCGGCGCGGATCGCCGATGCACCGGATGAACTGCCGCTGGCAGTGGCCGAACTGCTTCGCGCCCGCATCCTCACGCCTGCGGAAGCCGTCCTGGAAGCGGACGACGGCGGCACCCGCCTGAAGATCCCCACCGCCTGGCACGGACCCATCATCTTCGCCCGTCCCGGCGAACCGTTCACACCCGCCGAGTCAGCCCGCGCACACCGGCTCGCCGAGCTGGCCGAAATCCTAGCCCACCGGCGGGCGCCCGCATCTCCCATGTAAGTAGCAGCAGATGTCGTTCTGAGCCCTCAATACGACATCTGCTGTTACCTAGTTGGGCCGGTTACATCCGGATGGTCAGCGCGCCGGGCTCAATGGTCATCAGGACGTGCTTGCCGTCGCCTTCGTGGTCGCCGTCGAGCTGGTAGTCGTCGTTGTGTTCGAGCGTGATTTCCACGGATTTTCCCTGGTAGTACTCCACGGACGTGTCCTTGCCGCGGCCCTTGCCGATCATGCCGGCCACCACGGAGAACCATCCGAATTTCCCCCTCGGTGCCAGCACGGCCACGTCCAGCAGGCCGTCATCCATCTTGGCATCCGGGAAGATCTCCAGTCCGCCCTGGACCTTGCCGCAGTTGCCCACCATCACGCTGCGGACCCCGCGGTGCACTACTGACTTGCCGTCGAGGACGATGGTTGCCTTCACCGGCTTGCCGGGTAGGTTCCGGATGCCGGCGTCCACGTAAGCCAGCCAGCCCACCTTGTCCTTGAGGTCCTCGTTGGTGTCGGCCATGATGGTGGCGTCGTAGCCCACTCCGGCCATGACCAGGAAGACCTGCTCCTTGTCCGGATCATTGCGGGCGGCCCGGACCACGTCGATCTTCCGCTCCGTGCCCGCCAGGGCCCCTGCCATGGCGCCGTCAAAGTCGGTAACGTCCATGCCCAGGTTCCGGGCCAGGAGGTTGCCGGTGCCGAACGGAAGCAGCCCCATGGGCACGTCCCCGCCGGAAAGGACCTCGGCCACACACCGCACGGTGCCGTCGCCGCCGGCAGCAATGACGACGTCGGCCCCCTGCTTGAGTGCCTCCTTCGCCTGGCCGACGCCGGGGTCCTCCTTGGTGGTCTCCAGCCAGATGGGATCTCCCCAGCCGTTCTCCGAGCAATGCTTGGCCGCCAGGGCACGCACGTCGATGTCCACCGGCTTGGCAGGATTGATGATGATGGCCGGGCGCTTGAGGGAAGTGGAGCTGTTGGCTGTCATGGTGTCCTTCGCTGACATGGGAATGTGGGCCTGGGGGACAGCGTACTTCGTTAAAGTGCCTTCACCGCGCCCAGCACCTTGGCCAGGGAATCCTTGGCGTCGCCGAAGAGCAGGGAGGTCTGCGGCTCGTACAGGAGCTCGTTCTCGATTCCCGCGAACCCTGGCCGCATGGAGCGCTTCAGGAAGATCACCTGCCGGGCGTCGGCCACTTCCAGGATGGGCATGCCGTAGATCGGCGAGCCGGAGGACGTCTTCGCCGCCGGGTTCACCACGTCGTTGGCGCCCACGACTAAAGCGACGTCGGCCATCCGGAACTCGGAGTTGATCTCACCCATCTCCTTGAGCGATTCGTACGGCACGTTCGCCTCGGCCAGGAGCACGTTCATGTGCCCCGGCATGCGGCCCGCCACGGGATGGATGGCGAAGTCCACCTCGATGCCGCGGGCTTCGAGGGCCAGGGCCAGCTCGGCCGCGGTGTGCTGGCCCTGCGCCACCGCCAGGCCGTAGCCGGGGACAATGATCACGCGCTGCGCGTAGCCCAGGAGCACCGCCACGTCCTCCGCGCTGGAGGACCTGACGGGACGTTCACTCACGGCGGTGGATCCCGCCGTCGAACCTCCCTTGAAGGCGCCAAAGAGGATGCCGGCCACGCTGCGGCCCATCGCGGCCGCCATGGCCCGGGTGAGGATGGTACCGGAGGCGCCCACCAGCGTGCCGGCCACCACCAGCAGCACGTTGCCGAGCACCACGCCGGACGCCGCCACGGCCAGCCCGGTGAACGCGTTCAGCAGCGAGATGACAATGGGCACATCCGCACCGCCCACCGGCAGCACCAGCAGCGCACCGGCGGCCAGGCCCAGCACCATCAGCAGCACCGCGAGCGCCAGGGAACCGGTCAGGACAACGGCGACGGCGG
Organism: Pseudarthrobacter humi; assembly: GCF_024294965.1. Lineage (NCBI taxonomy): Bacteria > Bacillati > Actinomycetota > Actinomycetes > Micrococcales > Micrococcaceae > Pseudarthrobacter > Pseudarthrobacter humi. Next base: position 166,627 of record NZ_JANCLV010000005.1, on the reverse strand, counting down.
TGCCCACGGCGGCGAGCAGCACCGCGGCCATCACCACGGGGAGGCCCGGAAAAACGATGGGACGGGTGGTCATGAGCTCCTGGAGTTTGGCGAAGGTGACCCCGGATCCGGCGAAGGACACGGCCCCAACCAGCAGGGTGAACACGATGGCGACGCGGACCCAGGGGTCGGCCGTGTGGCTGAGTTCCAGCAGCGCCACCAGGGCTGCGGCGCCGCCGCCCACGCCATTGAACAGGGCCACGAGCTGCGGCATCTGGGTCATCTGCACCCGCCGGGCCACCGGCGCGGCCACCGCGGACCCCACCGCGATGGCACCGATGATCCAGGGGATGTTGTCCAGCCGGGCCGAAACGAAAACCGTGACGACGGCGAGCAGGGCACCGAAGGCACCGATCAGGTTGCCGCGGCGGGCAGTCCGGGGCGAGCTCAGGCCCCGAAGGGCAAGGATGAAGAATACCGCGGCGGCGAGGTAAAGGAGCGAGGTCCAGACCGGATCGAGGAGGGTCACTTTGTTTCCTCCCCGCCGGTTGCTTCATTGAGCGGGGCTTCCTGGCGGACCACGTCTTTCCGGGCACGGAACATGTGCAGCATCCGGTCCGTCACCACAAAGCCGCCCACCAGGTTGGCGGTGGCCAGCACCACGGCGAGCAGCGCCACGGCCAGGATCCCCGGGTCCGCCGCCTGGCCGGCCACGATGATGGCGCCCACCAGGATGATGCCGTGGATGGCGTTGGCTCCGGACATCAGCGGCGTGTGCAGGGTGCTGGAGACCTTGGAAACCACTTCGAAGCCCACAAACACCGCCAGCACGGTGACCGTCAAGAGGCTCATGCCGTCCATCAGATTCCCCCCTCGTTCTGGACCCGATCGCCCTGGACCCGGGGCGCATGGTCGGGCAGGGCGGGGACAAGTGCCGCCAGGGCCTCGGCCGTGGGCAGGTGCCGCACCGCGCCGTCGTGCGTAAGGCACGCGCCGGCGATCACGTCGTCGTCGAAATCGGGGGCAACGGTGCCGTCCCGGACCATCAGGGCGAGCAGGTTGGCCACGTTCTTGGCATACAGGCGGGACGCGTCCTGCGCCATCGCGGACGGTGCGTCCTTCAGCCCCACCAGCGTGACGTGGCCCTGCCCGTCGGCGGTCGGAACCAGGATGTCCTCGCCGGGAACAGCGCCCTCCACGTTGCCGCCGGACTCCGCAGCGAGGTCGACGACGACGGAGCCGGGGCGCATTCCCTGCACCATCTGGCGGCTCACGAGGAGCGGTGCGCGCCTGCCCGGGACCGCCGCCGTCGTAATCAGGACATCCGCCATGGCGACGTGCGGGGCGAGGAGTTCACGCTGGAGGGCGCCGCGGTCGGCACTGAGTTCGCGGGCGTAGCCACCCGAAGCCTCCGCCGTTTCCAAATCCAGCTTGATGAACGTGCCGCCCATCGACGCGACCTCGTCAGCGGAGGCGGGCCGGATGTCGTTGGCGGAGACCCGGGCCCCCAGCCGTTTTGCGGTGCCGATGGCCTGCAGCCCGGCAACCCCGGCGCCCAGCACCAGCACACGGGCAGGCGGGACGGTGCCGGCGGCAGTCATGTACAGCGGAAAGAAACGCGGCAGCCGGATGGCGGCTTCAAGCACGCAGCGGTAGCCGGCCACCAGGGCCTGGGAGCTGAGCGCATCCATGGACTGGGCGCGCGAGATGCGGGGCACCAGTTCCAGGGCGAAGGCCGTGACGCCGGCCTCCACGAGCGCCTGCACGGTGGCGAGTTCGGACGACGGCGAGGCCATGCCAACGGTGACGGCGCCCCTCTTCAGGGCTGCCGCCGTCGAGGGTAACACCGGGCGAACGTGGACCAGGACGTTCAGTTCGCCGGGATCCAGGTCCTGGACGATGCGGGCGCCGGCGTCGGCGTAATCGTGGTCTGCGTAGCCGGCGGCGGCCCCTGCTCGTGCTTCGATCAGGACGTCCAGGCCAAGCCCCGCCAGCTGCTTGACCGTTTCCGGCGTGGCGGCCACACGCCGCTCACCCTCATGACGTTCCCGCGGTATGCCCAGTTTCAAACCGCCAACTCCCTTACGGACGTAGTTGGCTCGAGTCTATGACCCCTTGCGCGAACTGGCAGCTAATTCCCTCAGATTCGCGTTTTGAGGGCATTTGCTGCCCGTTCGCGCGACTGCCTGCCGCGGCCAGCTTCGGGCGTTTAGCGCCGGGCGGTCAGGTCCGCCGAGACGAGCTTCGCGGTAGCCACGATTTCCCGGGCCACGGCGGCCAGATACGCTTCCGGGTCCGGCTGGGCCGCCACCGATTGGGCCTGGAGGGACACGTTCACCGCGGCCACCACTTTGGTTGGCCCGTCGTACACGGGAGCGGCAACGGACATCAGCCCGATTTCAAGCTCCTGGTCCAGCAGGCACCAGCCCTGGGCGCGGACGGTGTCCAGCACCGCCAGCAGCTCGGGAACAGTGCCCAGGCCGCGCGGCGTCAGCGGTTTAATCTCCGCCGCTGTCAGGTACTCCTTCAGTCCGGCGGGCGGCAGGGCCGCGAGCAACACCCTGCCCATGGACGTGGCATAGGCCGGGAAGCGGGTGCCCACGGTAATGCCGACGTTCATGATGCGGCGCGTGGTCACCCTTGCGATGTAGGCGATGTCGGTGCCGTCCAGCACCGCCGCCGACGTGGATTCGCCCAGCTTGAGGGACAGCTCCTCCAGGTGGGGCTGGGCCAGCTGCGGCAGGGACAGCCCGCTGAGGTAGGCGTAGCCGAGCTGCAGGACCTTGGCCGTGAGCGCAAACGTCTTGCCGTCGGTCCTGACGTAGTCCAGCTCAACGAGGGTGTACAGGAAGCGCCGGGCCGTGGCTCTGGTCAGGTCCGTCCGGGCCGCCACCTCGGTGAGGGTCATGGCCGGGTGGTCGGTATCAAAGGCCCGGATCACGGCCAGCCCGCGCGCGAGCGACTGCACATACTGGTCACTCGCCTGCGGGGCGGCCCGTGAGTCTGCAGGTGCGTTGGTCATGGTTACCAATCCTATTCGGCGCGAAGGGACAGTTGTGGCCCTCCCGACCGGCCCTGGAAACGCCGGTCTCAGGGGCCCCAAGTGTCCCTTCGCGCCGGGGTGGGGTTAGAGCGCGACGGCGGCGGCCGCCTTAAGCGGGACGGGCACCAGTTCCTGGAGTTCCTCGAAGGTGCAGCCGAACGTCTCACGGACTGTGACGCCGTCGGGCCCGGTCAGGAAGACGGCCTTGTCCGTGTACACGCGCGTCACGCAGCCCACGCCGGTGAGCGGGTACGTGCACGCGTTCACGATCTTTGAGGCGCCCTCACGGGTCAGCAGCGTCATCATCACAAACACGTCCTTGGCGCCGGTGGCCAGGTCCATCGCCCCGCCCACGGCCGGGATGGCGTCCGGGGCGCCGGTGTGCCAGTTGGCGAGGTCACCGGTGGCCGAGACCTGGAACGCGCCGAGCACGCAGATGTCCAGGTGGCCGCCGCGCATGATCGCGAACGAATCCGCGTGGTGGAAATAGGACGCCCCCGGCAGTTCGGTGACCGGGATCTTGCCGGCGTTGATGAGGTCGCCGTCGATGTCGTCGCCGGCAGCCGCAGGACCCATGCCCAGCATGCCGTTCTCCGTGTGGAGCGTGATGTTCTGCTCCGGCTTGAGGTAGTTGGAGACCAGGGTGGGCTGGCCGATGCCGAGGTTCACGAACGAGCCGGGCGCGATGTCGCGGGCCACGAGTTCGGCGAGTTCGTTGCGGCCCAGGGGCTTTTCGCTGGCCTGCATGCTGGTTTGGCTGTTGGCTTGTGCGCTCATCTCAGGCCACCTTCACGATGCTGTTGACGTAGATTCCGGGGGTCACGACGTTCTCGGGGTCGAGCCCGCCGGTGGGGACGATCTCGGACACCTGGACCACCGTGTGCTTCGCGGCAGCAGCCATGATGGGGCCGAAGTTCCGGGCGGTCTTGCGGTAGACGAGGTTCCCGACGCCGTCCGCCTGGAGCGCCTTGATAAGGGCGACGTCGGCGTGGATCGGCGTTTCGAACACCTGGCCGCGGCCATCGATAATGCGGGTTTCCTTGCCCTCGGCCAGCATCGTGCCGTAGCCGGTGGGCGTGAAGAAGCCGCCGATGCCCGCTCCGGCGGCGCGGATCCGCTCGGCCAGGTTGCCCTGCGGGACCAGCTCCAGCTCGATCTCCCCGGCCTTGTACTTGGCATCGAAGTGCCAGGAATCGGACTGGCGCGGGAAGGAGCAGATCATCTTCCTGACCCGGCCTTCCTTGATCAGCAGCGCGAGGCCCTGGTCGCCCTGGCCGGCGTTGTTGTTCACCACGGTCAACTCCGTGGCGCCGGAATCCAGCAGGGCGTCAATCAGTTCGAACGGCTGCCCGGCGTTGCCGAACCCGCCGATCATCACGGTTGAGCCATCCTTGATGCCGGACACGGCCTCGTTGACGGAATCAACAAATGTCAGCATCTCTTATGCCTTTCCTGCGGTGACGTTTTCGAGGACCACGGCGAGGCCCTGGCCCACGCCGATGCAGATCGCGGCGACGCCCCAGCGCTCACCGGAGGCCTGCAGGGACCGGGCGAGGGTGCCGAGGATCCGGGTGCCGGACGCGCCGAGGGGGTGGCCCATGGCGAGCGCGCCGCCGTGCCGGTTCACGATGGTGGGATCGATGCCCCAGGCGTGGATGCAGGCCAGAGACTGCGCGGCGAACGCTTCGTTAAGTTCGACGGCGCCCACCTGGTCCCAGCCGATGCCCGCCTTCGCGAGGGCCTTGTTCGCGGCCTCCACCGGGGCGTAGCCGAAGAACTGCGGGTCGTTGCCGTGCGCGCCGCGACCGGCGATGCGGGCCAGCGGTTCGAGCCCGAGCAGCCCGGCGGCAGCTTCACTGCCGATCCAGGCCGCGGAGGCGCCGTCGGACAGCGGCGACGCGTTCCCCGCGGTGACGGTGCCGTTCTCTGTGCGGAACACGGTCTTCAGCCCGGCGAGTTTCTCGGCCGAGGAGCCGGCGCGGATCCCTTCGTCCCTTACCAGGTCGGTGCCAGGGACCGGGGCCACCAGGTTGTCGTAGAAGCCCTCGTCCCACGCGGCGGCGGACAGATTGTGGGAGTTCGCCGCGAACTCGTCCTGCTGCTCGCGGGTGACACCGTACTTTTCGCGCAGCCGCTCCGTGGCCTCGCCCAGGGAGATGGTCCACTCCTTGGGCATGGCCTTGTTGACCAGGCGCCAGCCCAGCGTGGTGGAGGCCAGGGTCATGTCCCCGGCCGGGTAGGGCTTCTCCGTCTTGGGCAGCACCCAGGGAGCGCGGGACATCGACTCGACGCCGCCCACCAGCATGAGCTCGGCGTCGCCCGCGTTGATCTGGCGGGAGGCGATAATCGCGGCATCCAGCGACGAACCGCAGAGCCGGTTCACCGTGGTCCCCGGGATGGAGACCGGCAGGCCGGCGAGCAGGGTGCCCATCCGGGCGATGTTGCGGTTCTCCTCGCCAGCGCCGTTGGCGTTGCCGAAGACAACCTCGTCGATCCGCTCCGGATCGAGGCCCGGGGCCCGCTTCACGGATTCGGTGATCACGTGCGCGGCGAGGTCGTCCGGGCGGACGGCCGCGAGACCCGAGCCGAACTTACCGAAAGGCGTGCGAACGGCGTCGTACACAAAAGCCTGGTTCATAACTTTTCCTCTAAGTTGTGTGCGTGGTTCCCAACTAGGTCGCAGTTGATGTCGTTTTGAGGGCTCATAACGACATCTGCTGCTACCTAGTTGGGAGGGTGGGGGTGCTAGTTGGGTGGGCCGGCGGCGTTGTCCATCTCGTGGAAAACCTGCTGGGCGGTCTTGAAGGCTGTGTTCGCGGACGGAACCCCGCAGTAGATGGCGGTCTGGAGCAGGATTTCCTTGATCTCATCCCTGCTCAGGCCGTTGGTGAGGGCCGCGCGGATATGCATGGCCAGCTCCTCCCAGTGCCCGTGCGCCACCATCGCGGTGATGGTCACGGCAGAGCGCATCTGCCGTGAGATGCCCGGGCGGGTCCAGATGCCACCCCACGCGATCCGCGTGATCATGTCCTGGAAATCCTCGGTGAACCCGTCCTTGTTGGCGTTGGCCCGGTCCACATGCGCTGCGCCCAGCACCTCGCGGCGGACCACCATGCCGCCGTCGTAAATCTCTTGGCTGGTGGCATCGGGCTGGACGACGCCGTTCCGTTCTCTCCGGTTCGGGGCTGCGCCGCTCACTTGGCTGCTCCCCGGGATTCAGTCCACGAGATGAGGTTCCGAAGCAGGTCGGCCACGTGCCCGGGTGCCTCGAACGGTGCCAGGTGTGCCACCCCGCTGAGCGTTACCGCGTTGGCGGTGCCACCGCCGGCGGTGATCCCTGCCGCAATTTCTTCGGCGAACGACGGCGGCGCAACAGTATCCTCCGCACCGGCCAGTGCCTGCGTGGGGACGCTGATGCTGCCGAGGTCCGCGCGGACGTCAAAGGACGCCAGCGCCTCGCAGCAGAAGGCGTAGCTGAAGCGGTCGGCGTCGCGCAGGGCGTGCAGGAGGCGGCTGCTCCGGTCCGGTTCGCGGTCCATAAAGCCTTCTGCGAACCAGCGCTGCGCAGAGCCCTGGATCATGACGGGGGTGCCCTGGGTGCGCACGGTTTCGGCACGCTCCAGCCATGCTTCCGGAGTGCCCAGCTTGGCACCGGAGCACTGGACCGAGAGGCTCTTGAGGCGTTCGCCGTGCTTGATCCCCAGCTGCAAGCCGGTGGCACCGCCGAGGGAGACCCCGGCACAGTGGAAGGCAGCCCCGGGCGCGATGGAGTCCACAAGGTCCACCACCGCGTCCGCGAGGTCGGCCACGTCAAAGGCTTCGGTGGCGGCGGGTGAGACGCCGTGGCCGGGCAGGTCCCAGGCCACCACGTCGTAGTCGTTGCCGAGCAGGGTGGCCGCGTCGGACCACAGGACGGAGGATGTGCCCAGCGACGGCCCCACCACCAGCAGGGGACGTTCGCCAAGGGCCCGTTCGGGTGAAAGCAGTACTGCCTTCAGGGTCGGTTTAGCCACGGTTGGCTCCGTTCTGGGTAGGTGCTGCAAAGTCGGGGTATGCGGCCAGGATGCGGCGCAAGATTTCAGCTGCCTGGCCCAGGTAGCCGGTCGGGTCAAGCAGCTCGTCGAGCCGCAGATCGGTGAGCACGCCCGCCGGGACGGCCTCGCGCAGCAGCCGCCGGTAGGTGGCCCCCTGCTCGGCAGCGGGCGCCGCAAGGGTCCGGTCCACCACTGCCTGCAGCTGCACCTTGCCGCTGCGGCCATCCGTTTCGGCCAGCAGCGGCGCGACGGCGGCGCCCACCCCTTCGGCCAGGAGCAGCGGCCCGGCAAGGTCCAGGTTGCGGCGCATGGCGTCGGGAAAAACCTGCAGGCCTTCGGCAAGCTCCCGGAGCTGTCCGGCCGCGCCGAGTGCCAGGCGGAGCAGCTGGCGCAGGGCCGGCCACTCCGTGTGCCAGGCGGCATCCGGGCGTTCGTCGTTGAAGTTGGCCGCAGCCAGGTGAAGCTGGGCCACCAGCTGCGGTGCCTGGAGGGCGGCGCTGCGGATGAGGACCGACAACACCGGGTTCTGCTTCTGCGGCATGGCCGAGGAGACGCCGCGGCCGGCGGCGCGCGGTTCGGCGAGTTCGGCCACCTCGGGCCGGCTCAGGAACAGGACGTCCGTGGCGATTTTGCCGGCTGCGTCCAGCACCGAGGCCAGAGAATTGCCGAGCGACGTGACGGCCAGCCGGTTCGTGTGCCAGGGCGCGGGCGCCGCGGCCAGGCCCAGTTGCCGGGCCAGTGAGTCGGCCAGCTCAAAGGGGCTGGTGGCCGAGCCGGACGTGAGCACGGTTCCGGCAGCCAGTGTTCCGGCCGCCCCGCCGAACTGCACCGGCAGCTCCACCTGCTCCAGCTGCCGTCCTGCGGCGGCCAACCCGTGGAACCATTGCGCTGCCCGCAGCCCAAACGTAAAGGGGAGGGAATGCTGGGTCAGGCTCCTGCCCACGCCCAGCGTGTCCGCATGCTTCTCCGACAAGATGGCGAGCGCCGCCGTCGTGCATTTCAGATCCGCCAGCACCGCCTCAACGGTGTTGCGCGCGAGCAGCATCAGGGCCGTGTCCAGCACGTCCTGGCTGGTCAGCGTGGTGTGGACCGCCTTTAAGGCACCCACACGGCCGGCATCGAGCGCGGTGACATGCTTGCGAAGATCGGCCAGCAGCGGGATGACGGGGTTGCCGCCGCCCTGGGCCCGGAGCGCGATGTCGGCTGCGTCGTAGCGTCCCGCCTCGGCTGCGGAGGCCACGACGGCGGCGGCACCTGCAGGCGCCAAGCCCGCCTTCTCCAGCACGGCGGCCCAGCCCGCCTCGACGGCGAGGATCGCCGCCAGTACCGCGCGGTCACCGGTCAGCACCGTCACCAGGGGCGACGCCGAGACAGGACTGAGCAGGCCGACGTCACCGTCGGCCACGCTTCCGAAGTGGCCGGTACCGTCCGTGCCGGCAGCGTCAGTCACTGGAAGTCCAGGAAGACTGTTTCGCCCTCGCCCTGCAGGCGGATGTCCCAGGTGAGTCCGCCGTCGGGATCGCGGCGGGCAATGAGCGTCTTGCGGCGCTCCGGGTCCAGGGAGCTGAGTAGCGCGTCCGTGGCGAGGGCTTCCCCGTTCTCCGGCAGGTATACGCGGGTGAACAGGCGATTCATCAGGCCGCGGGCAAACACGGCCACGGAGATGAAGGGTGCGGCCGCTGGTTTTCCGGGGACCTGCGCGGTGGGTCCCGGGTTCACTGTGGTGAAGGTGTACACGCCGGAGTGGCCCACGGAGGCGCGGCCCCAGCCGGTGAAGGTGTAGCCGTCGCGGACCAGGGACCCGGTACGCTGCACGATCCTGCCGTCGGCGTCGGGCTGCCAGATCTCCAGGATGGCGTCCGGGATGGTTTCCCCGGCACCGTCATACACGGTGCCCTGAAGGCGGATGGAGCCCGGCGATCCGGGCGCCAGGAGTTCGTTGTCCTTCACGAACGGCAGGGCATAGCCATAGAACGGGCCGACGGTCTGGCCGGGGGTGGGAACAAGCTGGGTGGGTGTGTTCACGTTATTCCTCGTCTCCTGCTGCGCCGAGCGCCTCGTTTTCGGTCCAGGTCCGCTTGGAGCCGGTGAGGACGATGTCCCAGTTGTAGCCCAGTGCCCACTCGGGTTCAGTGAGATTGTGGTCGTAGTTGGCCACGAGCCGGTCGCGGGCGTCCTGGTCCACGATGGACTGGTAGATGGGGTCGAGCGGGAAGAGCTGGTCGCCGGGGAAGTACATCTGCGTGACGATCCGCTGGGTGAACTCCGTGCCGAACATGGAGAAGTGGATGTGGGCCGGCCGCCAGGCATTGACGTGGTTCTTCCATGGGTAGGCGCCGGGCTTGATGGTGGTGAACCGGTACGAGCCGTCGGGGCCCGTGATGCAGCGGCCCACGCCGGTGAAGTTGGGGTCCAGCGGCGCCGGGTGCTGGTCACGCTTGTGGATGTAGCGGCCGGAAGCGTTGGCCTGCCAGATCTCCACGAGCTGCCCGGCCACGGGGCGGCCGTCGCCGTCCATGACCTTGCCGGCCACGATGATCCGCTCGCCCTGGGGTTCACCGTTGTGCTGGATGGTCAGGTCAGCTTCCAGGGCGTGCACGTCCTGGTGGCCGAACGCCGGCGAATACAGTTCGATGGTTTCCGGGTCCGCGTGGTGCAGGCTTTTGGTGGGGTGCCGCAGGATGCTGCTGCGGTAGGGGGCGTAGTCCAGCCGGGGCTGGGTCTCGGCCGTGGCGCCGTCCTTGAGCGCCCGCGCGTAGGCATCGGCCATGGCGTTAATCTCTGCACTGAGATCCTGCTGTGTCTCCACTGCGGCCTCCTTTTTCTTTGTTGCTGCTGGATGGTGGTGGTGCTTGTCTTACCGGTGCTGCAGGTGGTCGTACTGGACGGCGTGCCGCACGGGGGCGTTGGGGGCGCCGTAGCCGTCGTAGGCGCCGCGGCGTTCCACCATTTCGAAGAACACACTGCCCACGGTGGCCGTGTAGAAGTGGAGGAATTCGCCGTCGGCGTCCCGGTCGTACAGCAGGTTCAGCGCCTGCAGCGTGGCCAGGAAGTCCGGTGCCAGCCCGAAGCGTGCGTCCAGGTCCTCGTAGTAGTTCGCCGGGATCTGCAGGAACTCCAGGCCGCGGGCCCTGCAGTCCCTGGCGGTGGCCACCAGGTCATCCACCGCGAAGGCGATGTGCTCCTGGTAGGTCTTGCGCTGCTGGTTCAGCGGCGCCAGGTTCAGCACCAGCCGCACGGCGCGGTCCCCGGTGGCCATGACCTGCGAACGGACCAGTCCGGTGGGGCTGGGCACCTCAGCGAACGGCTGGGGCTCCAACGCCAGGGCGCTCGTGTAGAAAAGGACGGCCTCGTCGAAATGCTGCCACGGCTGCGCAAGGTTGACGTGGTCGATCACAGCGGCGGGGCCGGCGGCGGGATTTTCCAGCCCCTCCCCGAATTCACTGGTCCAGGCTGCTGTGCCGTCCGAGGTGCCCTGGCACAGGAAGATCTCGGTGGAGTCCGGGGCGGCAAAACCCTGGAACACTTCCTCGTTGGCCTGGCTCTTGCGCGGGACCGCGGGGGCCTTCAGCTGCTGGGCGCGGGCGGCGGCAATCACAGGGGAGGCAACGTCAAAGCCAAGGGCACCAATAGCAGGGGCGGCGATGGCGGGCGACGCATCAGCCGACGGATCGTGCCCGTCTGCCGGTGCCGCCTCGTTGATGATCACCCGGGCGTGGCCCAGGCTCCAGAGCTGCACGTCCTTGGTGCGGTGCCGGCCGTTGAACTCGAAGCCCAGCTGGCCCAGGACCGTTTCCAGTCCCTGGGTGTCCGCGGCCCTGACCTCGGCGAAGTTGTAGCCTGCCGGTTCGGCCACCTGCGGGAGCGTGGCCAGTTCCATGGGATAACGACGGCGGCCTGGGGCCTGGGTGCCGTCGGCGCCAGTCGCGCCGGTGGACGCAGCATCCAGCCACTTGGCGCTCTGTTCCTCCAGCCAGATGAGCGAGCGCATGGCGTCGACGGCGGTGCGTTCCACGTCCGATTGACGGAAGACGTCGTTGAAGATCTCCAGTGACACCGGGCCGCTGTACCCCGCCCGGACCACGTGGCCCATGAACTTGGCGAGCTCGAACTGGCCCTCGCCCGGGAACACCCGGTAGTGCCGGCTCCAGGAGAGGACGTCCATGGAGAGCTTGGGGGCGTCCGCCACCTGGACGAAGAAGATCTTTTCCGGGTTGAAGGCCTCGATGGGGGCGGTGTCCCAGTTGCGGGACAGGATGTGGAAGGAATCCAGGCAGGTGCCCAGGTTGGGGTGGTCCACGGCTTCCACCAGCTTGTGGGCGTGCTCGTAGTCGTTGACGTACTTGCCCCAGGCCAGGGCCTCGTAGGCCACCTTGACGCCATGGTCCCCGGCCAGCGCAGCCAGCTGGCCGAGCTGCTCCACCCGGAGGTCGTCGCTGTCAATGCTGGCGGTGGCCACATTGGAGCAGACCAGGACGGTGTCCATGCCCAGCCGCGCCATGAGCTTGAATTTGGCTTCGGCACGCCGGAGGTTGGCGACCAGGAGGTCTTCGGACACGCTGTCGAAGTCGCGGAACGGCTGGTAAAGATCCAGCGTGAGGCCAAGGTCGGCCGCCATCTTGCGGACGTCCTCGGGCGTGAGCGGCGACGTGACCAGATCCTGCTCGAAGATTTCGATCCCGTCAAAGCCGGCGATGGCGCAGGCCTGCATCTTTTCCTTGAGGGTGCCGGAGAGGCACACCGTAGCGATTCCGGTGCGCATCAGGCAGCCACCTCTTCCTTGGCCACGAGCTCCAGGAAATGGCTGCGCATGCGTTCCGCGTCGGCTTCCAGCCCGGTGAAGATCCGGAAGGAATCGGCCGCCTGCCCTACTGCCATGCGGCCACCGTCCAGTACCTCACAGCCTTTGGCGCGGGCGCCGCGGACCAGTTCCGTATCGATCGGGCGGTAGACGATGTCCGCCACCCAGTGCCGCGTTTCCAGCAGCTCCAGGTCCAGCGGGACGCCCGGGTGGGCGGCCATGCCCACGGGGGTGCAGTGCACCAGACCGTCGGCCAGCGGCATCAGCTGCGGCAGCTCCGCCGTCGTACGCGCCGTGACTGTGCTGCCCGGGAAGAGGCCGGCCAGCTCTACTGCGCGGGCCGCGCAGCGGGCGGGGTCCACGTCCACCAGGTCCAGCGCCTTCACGCCGGCGGTGAGCAGGGCGTAGGCGACGGCGGATCCGGCACCTCCCGCGCCCAGCTGGACGACGCGGTCCAGCCGCGCGCCAGGTAGGCCGGAGGCAAACGCGGCGGCGAAGCCGGAGAAGTCGGTGTTGTGGCCAATGAAGCGGCCGTCCTCGATGACCACCGTGTTGACGGCGCCGAGCCTCAGGGCGTCCGGTGAGACCTCGTCCAGGTGCGCCAGCACAAGCTGCTTGCACGGATGGGTGATGTTCAGGCCGTTGAAGCCCAGGCTGCGGGCGCTCCTGAGCAGATCCCCTACGGCATCGCCGGAAAGTCCGAGCTCCAGCAGGTCAATGGGGCGGTAGAGGTAGCGCAGGCCCTGCACATCGCCTTCGCGTTCGTGCATGGGGGGAGTGAGGGACGGCATTACGCCGTCGCCGACCAGTCCCACAAGGTAGGACTCAGTTCGATTGCTCATCCGGGCAGCTCCTTTGATACGGCACCCGGCGGGCGGCGGCGCTTGGGGCGGCCTCGGCGGGTCGGGTGATAGGGATTACAGTACAACACTTGTTCACTTCTCGCACGCATGTTCTACATACGAACATTTCAAGATTTTTTACCGTTGCGGCAAGCGCGCAGCCAGCTCCGCCGCGGCATCCTGCAGCAGGGGGACATGGGCCAGCAGGGCTTCCATGCTGAGGCGGAAGACGGGAACGGCGGTGGCCAGGGAGGCGAAGGCATGGCCCTGGGGATTGAGCAGCGGCACGGCCACGGCGCGCATGCCGTTCTCGTTTTCCTCGTCCATCACGGCATATCCCTGCCGGCGCACCTTCTCAATCTCGGCACGGAAGGCGCCCCGGTCCGTGATGGTGTGCTCGGTGAGGGGATCCAGCGCGAGCTCCTCGAGCAGCGCTTCACGCTCCGCGTCCTCAGCAAAAGCCACCAGCGCCTTGCCGACGGCCGTCGCGTGCAGGGCGCCCAGATGCCCGGGATCGCTGGTGACGCGGAAGGCCTGCGGGCCGTCCACCTTGTTGACCGTGAGGTGATGGTGGCCGTCGCGGACACTGAGGATGGTGGCCTCCCCGGTCTGCTCGGTCACGCGGCGCAGGACCGGCAGCGCGGTGCCGGCAAATCCGTGATGGTTGGAGACCCGCTGGCCCAGCTGGAAGATCCGCAGGCCCAGGTGGTAGCGGCGGCCGTCCGGCTCATAGTCCACAAATCCGTCCCGCGTCAGGGATCCCAGCAGGCGGTAGGTGGTACTGAAAGGGAGGTCGGCGCGGCGCGAGATCTCCGCGGCGCTGGCGCCACGCGGCTCGTCACCCAGGAGGACCAGCAGGCCCAGGGCCTTGCCCACCATGTCCGTACGGTCGCCCTTGGGCGTCTTTGGCTCAGCGGCAACGTCATCGGGCGCTGTGGTTTGATTCACACTCATACGTCGATGTTGCCACATCGTGGCAACTATTTCTAGATGGTGAGCATTTTCTTGACAAGTGACTGTGCTCACAGCCATCATTGCTGTATCGCACAAGTAGCTTCCACCATGTGGCTACTGCTCCGGGTCTTTCAACGGCCTCCAGCCGCACCGCACCAGCTCCACTCAGGCCGCTGCGGCTGCGGCCCTCCAGATCCATCCGCGACAATGTCGTCACATCTAAGGAACTTCATGAGCCAGACACTTCCGTCCGCCGGGCAGGGCACCGTTGCCCCGGCCGGGACGCCAAAGAAGGCAGCCCTCGCCAGCTTCCTGGGCAGCGCCGTCGAATACTACGACTTCTTCATCTTCGGTTCCGCCGCCGCCCTGATCTTCCCCACGGTGTTCTTCCCGGACGCCGGAGCCAACGCGGCCGTCATGTCCTTCGCCACCTTCGGCTTCGCCTATGTGGCACGGCCGGTGGGCGCCGTCATCCTGGGCCACTTCGGTGACCGCGTGGGCCGGCGGAAGGTCCTGATGTTCACGCTGCTGCTGATGGGCGCCTCGACGTTCCTGATCGGCTGCCTGCCCGACTTCAACACCGTGGGCTGGTGGGCTCCGGCCCTGCTGGTGCTGGCGCGGCTTTGCCAGGGCCTCTCCGCCGCCGGCGAGCAGGCCGGCGCATCCTCCATGACGCTGGAACACGCACCGGACAACCGCCGCTCCTTCTTCACTTCCTGGACCCTCACCGGCACCCAGGGCGGCCAGATCCTCGCCGCCCTCGTCTTCATCCCCGTCCTGGCACTCCCGGACGAGATCAAGTACGGCATCGGCTGGCGCGTCCCGTTCTGGCTCAGCGCCGTCGTCGTTCTTGTTGCGTTCTTTATCCGCCGCACGCTGCACGAGCCCCCGGCGTTCGAAGAAGCCCAGAAAACCGCCCAGATCTCCAAGCTGCCGGTCGCTGACCTCCTCAAGGGCCACTGGCGGGACGTCCTCCGCGTCATTGCGTGCGCCTTCATCGCCGCAGTATCCACGGTGTTCGGCACGCTCGCCATCAGTTACGCCAAGACCGTTGCCGGTGTTGACGGCACCACCACACTCTGGCTCGTCGTTGGCGCCAACCTGGTCGCTTTGGGCACCCAGCCGCTGTTCGGCATGCTGGCTGACAAGATCGGCCGCAAGCCGGTCTTCATCTACGGCGCAGTGGCCAGTGCGGTCCTCACCCCGGTGTTCCTGCTCAGCCTGGAGTCCGGCAGCGTTCCGCTGATGTTCCTCGCGGCGATCGGTTTCTTCTCCTGCGGCTACGCAGCCTCCAACGCCGTCTGGCCGTCCTTCTACGCCGAGATGTTCAGCACCAAGGTCCGCTTCTCCGGCCTGGCGATCGGCACACAGCTGGGCTTCCTCATGGCAGGATTCGCCCCGGCCATCGTGGCAGCCATGGGTGGCATCCGGCCCGGGGGCTGGGTTCAGATCAGCATCTTCACCGCCGTCATCTGCGGCATCTCGGCCATCTCCGCCCTGACGGCCAGGGAGACCTTCAACGTCCCCACCAAGCAGCTCGGCCTGAAGTAGGGTTCCTCGGCGGGCGGCGGGTTGGGTGCCCAGTGTGAACTGGGCGCCTACGGCCGGCCGGTCTCCAGCACCGACGCCAGGTCAAAGTTCACCGGCTCCTCCAGCTGGGCGTAAGTGCACGACTCGGGGTCCCGGTCGGGCCGCCAGCGGTTGAACTGGGCGGTGTGGCGGAAGCGCTCACCCTCCATGTGGTCGTACCTGACCTCCACCACCAGTTCGGGCCGGAGTGGCACAAAGGACAGGTCCTTGCCGGCGCTCCACCGGCTGCCTTCCGCATTGCGGGGGGTCCGTTCGCCGTCCGCCTGCTTGGCCCAGGCCCAGGGGTGTCCATCGAAGTCCGTGACCAGCGTCTGGAGTTCCTTGAACAGCTCCTGCCGGCGCTTCATGGGGAAGGCGCCGATCACGCCCACGCTGGCCAGGCCGCCGTCGTCCTTGTACAGGCCCAGCAGCAACGAACCGATCGCGTCCGGTCCGCTCTTGTGCACGCGGTAGCCGGCCACCACACAATCGGCCGTACGTTCGTGCTTGACCTTGAACATCACGCGTTTGTCCGGCTGGTAGCTCCCCTCCAGCGGCTTGGCCACAATCCCGTCCAGGCCTGCACCTTCGAACTGCTGGAACCATTGCTCGGCGGCGGCCTTGTCCTGGGTCGCCGCCGTGAGGTGGACGGGAGCCTTGCTGCCCGCGAGCGCCTTTTCCAGCGCTGCCCGCCGTTCCGCGAAGGGCCGGCCGGTGTAGTCGTCGTCGCCCAGGGCCAGCAGGTCAAAGGCCACAAACTTGGCGGGGGTCTGTTCGGCGAGGAGCTTGACGCGGCTGGCGGCAGGATGGATGCGCTGCTGCAGGGCATCGAAATCGAGCCGGTCACCGGAGGCCCCCACCAGGACAATCTCGCCGTCCAGCACACAGCGGGGCGGCAGGTTTTCCTTCAGGGCTTCCACGAGCTCAGGAAAATACCTGGTCATGGGCTTTTCGTTGCGGCTGCCGATCTCCAGCTCATCGCCGTCGCGGAAAATGATGGACCGGAACCCGTCCCACTTGGGCTCATAGCTGAGGGCACCCCCTGCGGGGATACCACCGATTCCACTGACGGCCTTGGCGAGCATGGGCGGGACGGGAGGCATCACGGGAAGGTGCATAGTGCCCATTCTTGCCCGGGAGGCCCGCCGGCGGTAGGCCTGAACTGGCACGATGCCCAACTGAAGGCCGCAGCGGGGTTTGACATGCGGGATTCGCCGAATCCTGTAGTGCCGGCGGAAACGAATCGATCGCGGAGAACTAACCGGCTCCTAACGTTGAGGAAACCAGGGCGCAACATAGCCCAGCCACACTGGAAGTGCCGGCAAGCGCAGGCACCAGCTCCAGCCAGGAGGCCCCCCATGTTGAAGGAAGCCAAAGCCCATGTAACAAGAGTCCGCGCCCTGGACCAGCTCCACCGCGGCGATGAAATCGAGGCCCGCCTCTCCGTAGGCCCCAGCTACGACGACGTGGTCATCCGCCGTGGCCGTGTCCAGGAGACAGCACCGGGAATCGGCGTTGTCTGGATCATGGACCATCACACCGGCTCGCGGAAAGCGATCAATACGGACGAATGCAGCGTCTGGCGGATTGCCTGACCGAGTTTTGGGCCGCTGGCGCAGCACCACTTGCGGAACCTTGCACGCGCGAATCTTGTATTCCGGAGTCTTGCACGACGACGGCGGGCGCAGTCAGTCAGGACTGCCCGCCGGACCGCCCGAGAGATACTTCGGCCCTAACCTCCGGCCACCGACTGGATGACCAGCACCTCCTGGCCGGGCGACACCTCGGTTTCCAGTCCCTGGAGCCGGCGCACTTCGTCACCGGCAACGTAAATATTCACGTAGCGGCGAAGTGCGCCGGTTTCGTCCCGCAGCCGCCTGGCCAGCACCGGGTAATCCCCGGTCACCGAATCCAGCAGGCTTCCCACCGTCACCGTCCCGTCGGCGGGCGCAGTCAGGATGGACCGGCCGCCGGCCAGCGGCTGGAGGACGCTGGGTAGCACCACGCTGATGTCAGGCACCGCGGGCCGCTGCCGCTTCCGGAACCGGCAGTCCAGCCGCAGGGACTACGGCGGCGCGGACACACAGGACGTCGGGTAGATGGCTGACAACCTCAGCAAACGTCTCCCCTTCATCCGCGCTGGCGTACACGGTGCCGCCGCGCGTTCCGAAGTAGACGCCGGCCGGCTCGGACGAGTCCACGCCCGCGGCGTCTCGGAGGACGCTGTTGTACTCCCCCTTGGGCAGGCCCGTATCCAGGCGCTTCCAGGTGGCCCCGGCATCGTCCGTTCGGTGCACGGCAAGCTTCCCTTCGGGCGGGATCCGCTCGCCGTCGGCCTTGAGCGGCACAACCCAGGCGGTTCCTTGCCGGCGCGGGTGCGTCAGCATCACAAAACCGAAGTCGGCCGGAAGTCCCTCGGCGATGGAGTTCCAGTTCTCGCCGTTATCATCCGTGCGGTAGACGCCGTGATGGTTCTGCGCGTACAGCCGTCCTTCCACCGCAGCATCCGCCGCGATCTTGTGGACGCACTGGCCGAACTCAGGATTGGGGTCCGGCATGAAGTAGGCCGAAATACCTTTGTTGCGGGGTTCCCAGGACTCACCGCCGTCGAGCGAGCGGTACACACCGCCGGTGCTCATGGCGACGTGGACGTTGTCCCCCGCCGGATTCACCACGATCGAGTGGGCGGCGGCGCCGCCGTAGCCCGCACCCCAGTCGCTGCGGTGAGGGTGGTCCCATAGCCCGCGGTTGAGTTCGAAATGCTCGCCGCCATCGGTGGATTTCCAGACCGAAATCGGTTCGGCACCTGCCCAGACCACCCCTGGCCGCGACTCTGCGTCCGGGTAGATCTGCCAGATGCGCTCCACGGCCGCGCCGGTGTCTTCGGGAAAGGTGATGGCGCCCTGTTCAGGTTCGGTCCAGGTGGCGCCCAGGTCATCGGAGTGGGCCACAGTGGGGCCCCAGTGCTCGGACCTGACCCCCACCATGATCCGGGTACGGCCGTCCCGTGTGTCGATCCCGATGCTCGGGATTTCGCTCATCAGGAAATGCGGGCCGGAGAAGGACCATTGCTTCCGGTCCGGGCTGGTGGCCAGCCAGAGGCCTTTTTTGGTCCCGATCGCTAAGACAAAGTTCTCTTGGGTTGCCATGCACCCATGCAACCACCCCGGCCGGAGGGCCGCAACGCTATCTTCGCTATATGGACTGGTCCGAGGGGACTGCTCCGGGTGTACTGGTCCGGCGCGGCCGTGCCGGCGGCGCCAAGGAGGTCCAGTCAGTCGACGAATTCGGACTGCGTCTCGATGAAATCCCAGTCGGCTTCGGTGAGGACCGCCACCGGGGTATCCGGATGCGGCCCGCCGGCTTCTGCGATGCCCTGCAGCACCGGCAGCGGCAGTTCCGGCGCACGGAGGTTTTCCCTCAGCCATTCCTTGGTTTGCAGGTCCAGATCCAGCCACCACATGTAGATTTCCATGCCGGTCACGCACCTTTCGTATGCTTCAACGTTAGGCTCCGCCGTGCCCTCGTTCAAGGGTGGCCACAACCTGGCAATGCTCCCGATTCCGCGTACATGCAGGTAACGCCGCAGGTCAAAGGCGGAAAAAGACGAGTACCCGCTACTCGCGACGGCGCCCGTGCGGCGCCCCTAGCCTGAAGCCACAAGCAAAACTGATCATGCTGCTGGGGGCATTCAGAACCGCCGCTTCTCCCTCGCCGCCATGGTCCTTTCGGAAAACCTGGGGAGACGAAAAACCATGAAACGAACATTCGCAACTTTGGGAGTTGTGGGGCTGGCAATGCTCAGCGTCACGGCCCCGGCCAGCGCGGCAGACAACTTCACTCTTTGCCACAAGGGGAGGACCATCAGCATTGACCTTAGCGGGGTGAACGGCCTGGGTGCCCATAGCGGTCACTCAAAGGACATCATCCCGCCCAATGAGCTGCTGCCTGGCGGATTGAACTGGGACGCTCAAGGGATCGCGGACTATGAAAATGACTGCGCGGCTGCGACGCTGCCGCCGGTTGTTGTTCCGCCGGTAGTGCCGCCGGTCGTCGTACCGCCAGTCGTACCGCCGGTCGTCGTTCCGCCGGTAGTGCCGCCGGTCGTCGTACCGCCGGTCGTACCGCCGGTCGTGGTGCAGCAGACACCGGTCGCAGGCGCGGTCACACCGGCAGCGCAGACGCCCGCGCCACAGGCCGCCGCCCCGAAGGGCGCAGTCGCCAAGGCTCCAGCCGCTGTCAGCCAGGGCACCAACCAGGGCTTCAACGCGCAAACCGCCGTCGGCGGAGCAGAGGAAAGTACTACCTGGCTGGCCGGTCTGGGCGTCCTGCTAGGTGCGAGCGCTGTGGTTGCAGTGCGCCGCAAGTCCCGGACGGAATCGCCGACGGCGGGCTGACGCCCGCCAGAGCCTCCGGGGTCTGTTACCGAGGGCGTCCCGCCAAAACCCGGCGGGACGCCCTCGGCGCAATTTCAAAGCGGGCGCACCCTCCACCTGCTGAACGCAAGGCGTCCGAACGCAAAGGAACATCATGTCCAAGCACTCCAGCACCCGCGTCGTCCGCCGCGGCGTTCTGCGTGTCGTGGAAGTCCTGCGCGCGCGGGGATGGAACCGTGGAGACCTGGCAATCCTGCTGTGCGGAGTCCTGGGTTTCCTGTCCCTCACTTTCGGGGCACCCCTGCTCAAGCACGGGGAAGCCGCCGTCCCCACAGCGGAACTGTCGGCACGATACCGGGCCACGCCGTCGCCCGCTCCTTGGCCGCTGTCCGGCACGGGCGAAGCTCCGGGGGCAGCTCCAAAGACGGCAACAGCCCCTCCCCCAGACGCCGCCACCCCCGGCCCGGTCTTGCCGGAAGCCTCCGCACCCCTGCGTATTCTCTATCCCGCTGCGGCAATCGACACGGCCGTCCATCCCCTTGAACCGGACACCTCGGCCGTCGCCACACGGACAGTGGAGCCGCCCACCACCATGGACGGGTACTGGCTGACACCGTTCGGGACTCCCGGCAACGGGTCGGGCAACACCACGTACATCATCGGACACAGCTGGGAGGGCCGGGACGCCCCGTTCAACCACCTCAGCTCCGCTGCCCTCGTCGGCGACACCTTCGACGTCGTCACCGCGACCGGCACCATCCCTTACCGCGTGGACAGCGTCACCACGTACTTCAAGGACAGCCTCAAGGACAGCCCCATCTGGGACATGGTGCCGAGCCGTGTGGTCCTGATCAGCTGCTACACGGAAGATCCGTGGGGCAAGAACGTGGTTGTCTCGGCGTCGCCCGCTGCCGCCTGACACGTCCACGTGCCGTCGGCCCTTCAAGTCGGCCCTGTTCAAGTGGCTCCGCACAGGCACAGAATGATCCTATGAGTCCCGAACGATTCAGTGGTCCGCCTCCGCTGCTGGTGGGCGTGTTGCCCCATCAGCACCCGGAAGTGCTGAAGACCGCCACGGCGCTGGCGGCCAAACTGGCCGTGCCGTTGCTGTGTGCCTATGTCGACGAGGCCAGCTACCTGGTGGAATGGGATCCCACCAGGTCCGCACACCGGCTGTCGCTGCACCCGGACAAGGACGACGACGACATCCGCTCGGTCACCACGGAACTCAGGGGGGTGATCGCGGAAGCCGTGGCCGACGCCGCCACGCCGGCAACCCCCGTGGACTGGACGCTGCGGACCCTGGCGGGGGATCCGGGCCGCGCCCTAGCCCGCCTCGCCGCGGAAAGCAACTCCCCCATGATCATCGTGGGAACGTCGGAGCGCGGCCTGACCCACCGGATCTCCGAGATGCTCAACGGATCAGTGGGACTCTGGCTGACGCACCATCAGAGCCGGCCGGTGCTGGTGGTTCCCTACCGGAGGCCTGCGCATCAGGACGATGCCTGAGCCGGCTGCCTCGCCCATCCGGGGCGGTTTTCGGGTGACCGAAATAATAAAGCGAAAGTAGTTATTCGAGGTGGTAGCGGAGGGCTGTACTGGCACGTAAGCTAATTCAAGCAGAAGGATCCGGCCGCAGCGGCCGGGTGAATCTGCCCAAATACTGCTCCGGAGTGCGTATCCCCCAATAACGCACTCCGGAGCTTTTTTGTGCCGTCCCAGAGCCGCACGCGCCCAACCTCGTCGCGCTCGTCTCCGCATGGATACCCCCTGGGGGTACTTGCAAAATACCCCCATAGGGTATATGTTGGCGGCATGGAACCTTCGCTGGAAACCCTGACCACACCCGCCGGCGCTGACCCGGCGCCTCCGCACGGCTACACCGCCAACAAGGAGGCATACCTGCGCAGGCTCAAGCGCATCGAGGGCCAGGTCCGCGGGATCGCCCGGATGGTGGACGAGGACAAATACTGCATCGACATCCTGACCCAGGTCGCCGCGGCCACCAAAGCCCTGCACGCCGTGAGCCTGGGACTCGTGGAAGAGCACATCGGCCACTGCGTCGTGGGCGCCGCCGGGGAACCCGATCCGGCCCGTCGCACTGAGGCCATAGACGCCAAAGTCAGGGAAGCCACAGCGGCCATCGGCCGCCTCCTGCGCTGACCAACTACCACTAACCACCTGCCACCCAGACACGGCCGGCCCACCGCCGGCCCCTTTGAAGGAGCCAGCCATGAGCACCACCTCCACCACCGTCAATGTGTCCGGCATGACCTGCGGCCACTGCGTTTCGTCCGTCAGCGAGGAACTTGAATCGCTCGCCGGGGTTGAAACGGTCGACGTCGAACTCAACGCCGGCGGCATTTCCACCGTCACCATAACCTCAAGCCAGGAACTGTCGCCGTCCGAGATCGGCGAAGCGGTAGCCGAGGCCGGCTACCTCGTTGTTGCCAACGACGCGTAACGCTGTCCGATCGGGGGATCCCACATGAGTACAGACCATCTCCAGCACCAGCCCCAAAGCCGGGTGGTTGAACTGGATATTGAGGGCATGACCTGCGCCTCCTGCGTGAACCGCGTGGAAAAGAAGCTGGGCAAGCTCGACGGCGTCGAAGCCTCCGTCAACCTCCCGCTGGAATCCGCCCACGTCACGGTCCCGGCCGGCATCACGGACCAGCAAATAGTGGACACAGTAAACGCCACAGGCTACAAAGCAACGGTCCGCCTCCCGCGCTACCCGAGCCAAAGCCACCCCCACGCCGACGAGCACCACGCCGACGAGCTCGACGTGCCGCCCGCAAGCGGCGACGTCGGGGGCATGCGGCAGCATGCGTCTAAGCGAGGCACGAGCGAGCATGCAGAGCATGTCGCCGGTGGCGGCGCGGAAGGTGACCACGCGACCCACGAAGGCACCGCTGGCACCCACGACCACATGAAGCACGGCGGAACCTCGGCCCAGCTGCGCCCGCGCCTGATCGTGGCCGCGATACTGACGCTCCCGGTCCTCGCGATTTCGATGGTTCCGGCCGTGCAGTTCCCCAACTGGGGCTGGGTAGCCGGGGCCTTGGCGCTTCCGGTGGTCAGCTGGGCGGCCTGGCCCTTCCACCGCGCGGCGGCTGTCAATGCGCGCCACCTGGCGTCCACCATGGACACACTGGTGTCGATCGGCGTCGCCGCCGCCTACCTGTTCAGCCTCTGGCAACTGGTCCTGGATCCCCGGATGACAGAGCACCCGGCCATGGAGGGGATGGAGTCCGCCGGCCTCTACTTCGAAGTGGCCGCCGTAGTCACCACGTTCCTGCTCCTGGGCCGGTTCCTCGAAGCCAACGCCAAGCAGAAAGCGGGCGACGCCCTCAAAGCGCTGCTGAACCTCGGCGCCAAGGACGCCACCATCCTGCACCACGGATCCGAACATAAAGTCCCCGCCGATCAGCTCCTCGTAGGAGACGTCGTGGTGGTCCGCCCCGGCGAAAAAATCGCCACAGACGGTGAAGTTATCGACGGCGTTTCAGCCGTGGACGCGTCCCTGCTGACCGGCGAATCCGTTCCGGTGGAGGTGGAGCCCGGGAGCAAAGTCACCGGCGCCACCATCAACACTTCCGGCCGTTTGCTGGTCCGGGCCACCCGCGTGGGCGCCGAAACCACGCTGGCCCAGATGGCCCGGCTGGTCTCGCAGGCGCAGACCGGCAAAGCCCCCATCGCCCGCCTCGCCGACCGGATCAGCGCGGTGTTTGTCCCGATTGTGCTGGCCATCGCTGTAGTCACGTTTGGGCTGTGGCTCGCGTTCAGCGGCCCGGTGATTGACCCTGCCGAGCTCAGGGCCGCCTTTACCGCCGCCGTCACCGTCCTGGTCATCGCGTGCCCATGCGCCCTGGGCCTCGCCACTCCGGTGGGACTGCTCACCGGTACCGGCCGGGGAGCCCAGCTGGGCATCCTGATCAAGGGCCCGCAGGTCCTCGAAGACACCCGGACGGTGGACACGATCCTGCTCGACAAGACCGGCACCGTCACCACCGGAAAGCTCGCCGTGGGCAGCACTGTGGCGTTTGACGGTTACCTGGGCACCGACGTGCTGCGGTTCGCCGGCGCCGTGGAGGCGGCATCGGAGCACCCGATCGCCCACGCCATCGCGGCCGCGGCGGTTAAGGCGCAAACCGCAAACGACGACGGCGGGCGGCTTCCCGCCGTCGAACACTTCCGTTCGGCACCCGGCGGCGGAGTGGTGGGAACCGTTGATGGGCGCGTGGTCCTGGCGGGCCGGACCGGATGGCTCACGGAGAACGGCGTCCGCCCTTCCGGGGCGCAGCTGGAGGCGCTGGCCGCGGCGGAAGCCACCGGTGCCACGGCCATCTGGGTGACGGTGGACGGTAACCCTGCCGGCATCATCAGCCTCCGTGACACCGTGAAGCCGGGATCCGCGGAGGCAGTGGCAAAGCTGAAGAAGCTCGGGCTGCGCCCCATCCTGCTGACCGGGGACAACGCCGCGGTGGCCGCGCAGGTCGCTGCCGCCGTCGGCATTTCCCCTGACGATGTTTTTGCAGGTGTCCTGCCTGCCGGGAAGGTGGACGCCGTCCGTCGGCTCCAGGCGGGCGGGGCCATTGTGGCGATGGCCGGCGACGGCGTGAATGACGCCGCCGCGCTGGCCCAGGCTGACCTGGGCATCGCCATGGGATCCGGTACGGATGTGGCCATCGAGGCGGCGGACCTCACCGTCATGGGAAACGACCTGGGCCAGGTGGCACAGGCCATCGAATTGTCCCGGCGTACGCTGGCCACCATCAAGACCAACCTGTTCTGGGCGTTCTTCTATAACGCCGTCGGCATTCCCGTGGCCGCCCTGGGCCTTCTAAACCCGATGATTGCCGGGGCCGCGATGGCGGCGAGTTCCGTCCTGGTGGTGGCCAACTCGCTCCGGCTGCGCAGCTTCGGCAAGTAGGCAGCTCTTTGAGGGGTCGCGCGGCTCAGGTGGTGCCGAACCGCACGGCCGCGCGGGCCCTTGCCTTGGCGGCCTCTTCGTCCCGGTGCTTAGCGGGAGCGTGGGTGACCAGCGAATCCAGCAGGTGTTGGGTGATGTGGGCGATCTCGTGCACCGCCGCTTCGAAGGCGTCCTCGTTGGCCTTGGACGGCTTGGTGCTGCCGCTGACCTTGCGCACATACTGCAGCGCGGCGGCATGCACTTCCTCAGAGGTGGCATGGGGTTCGAAATTGTGGAGGGTTCGGATGTTCCGGCACATATGCCCATGCTAGGCTCTGGAACGCCTCGGATCGACCCCCAGCCCTGCATGGGCAGCGGTGCCCATCGACAGTGTTTTGGGGCCGGGATAGGTTCTAGGTAATGGATCTTCCGGATCAGCCGGGGGCCGCTGGGGATGCCGATCTGGATCGGATCCAAGACTAACGAGGAGAAACTGATGGCTATGTGGGGCGCAGATGTAGAGCAGCTCAGGACTCTTGGCAGCAAGCTGCAGGCCGGTGCCGGCGAGATCGAGCAGCAGAGGTCAAACCTGACCCGTGTGCTGGACAGCACCAACTGGAAGGGCCCGGACGCCGAACACTTCCGTGGCGAATGGTCAGGCACGCACACCGCGGCGCTGAACCAGGTCATCCAGGCGCTGAAGGATGCCGGTCAGAAGGCCACCAAGAACGCCAACGAGCAGGACCAGGCTTCACGCTAACAGCAGAAGCCCTACTGCGAGGGCCCGGACACTTTCACAGTGTCCGGGCCCCCTCTGCATTAACAGGGTCGCCGGGCACTCAGGGCACAGGTTCGACGTCGTTCGCGTGGTCCAGCGGGGCGGGCGTCCCGGCAACACCAGCGGCCGTCCCGGAGCGTAGCTCGTCCAGCCGTACCAGGACCACGCCGCCCACAATGAGGGCCCCGCCCAGGAGTTGGATGGCACCGGGAAGCTCACCAAGAAGCAGCCAGGCCCAGATCACGGCGAACAGCACCTCTGTCAGCGAGACGAAGGACGCCACCTTGGAGCCAAGCGCCCGGGCAGCGACAATGCCGGAAACGTACGCCAGGACCGTTGCCATGATGATCAGGCCACCCAGGGAGACCCACCAGGGCGTGACCCAGGGGCCAAGCTTGGTATCCACGGTGCTGAAGTTCATGGGGAGAAGTCCCGTGGCGGCCGCCAGCCACATAACGGCCGCCCCCACCAGCAGCCCGGCGGATGCCAGGACGATGGGTGGCAGGGAATCATTTTCCTTGGCCGTGATGAAGAAGTAGATGGCAAGGCATACGGCAGCGGCCATCCCCCACAGGACTCCGACGATGTCGATCCTGACCGTTCCGGTGAGGTCCAGCACCAGGATCAGGCCGCCGAGCGAGAGCACTGTTCCGCCGAAGGTCAGCGCCTGCGGCCGCTTCCTGCTGGCGGCCCAGAGCCAGAGAACAATGAGCACCGGGGCCAAGTACTCCAGGAGCAGGGCCACTCCGACCGAAAGGCGGGCCACCGCGTTGAAGTAGAACAGCTGGCACGCGGCAACGCCGATCAGGCCGAAAAGACCGATGGTGACCCAGTTGTCGCGCAGCTGGTACCACCGTCCCCGTAAGGCCAGAACGGCAGGAACGGCGAGAATCAGGGCGGCACCGGTCAGGCGGGCTGTTACGGCAGCGCCCGGAGACCAGCCGGTTTCCAGGAGCGCCTTGGCGAAGGAGCCGGAGAGCCCGAAGACGGCAGAAGAGAACAATGCGATTCCAAGACCGGAGCCAAGGAATCCGCCCGCGGCTGCGGGGTTAGGGGCGGCAGTCACCGACGCCTCCTGTCAGGAGTAAAGTGGGGTAATGGTCCTGACATTACGCCCGCTCCCAGTAAGGAGTCAAGATGGTCTTTGCCCCTGACACCGAAATAGCCCTGCGAACCGTGGTCAACCTGATCAACACGGCGGCCAACGGACGCGAATTACTCGCCACGGTGGCGGAGCTGGATGACTTCCTCCGCTCCGAAGGGTTCAGCGGATCCCGCGCCGGCGATGCGGCGGAGCTGTCGAGTGTCCACGACCTGCGCGGGCGGCTTGCCGCCCTCTGGACGGCAGACGAAGACGCTGCTGTGGCGGGCGTCAACCGCCTGTTGCGCGAGGCCAACGCCCTGCCCCAGCTGATGAAACACGATGAGTGGGACTGGCATCTGCACGCCACTGCCAGGGACGCACCGCTGGCAGAGCGCATGGGCACCGAAGCCGCCATGGCCCTGGCGGACGTCATCCGGAGCAAGGAAATGGACCGCATGCTGGTGTGCGAGGCAGAGGACTGCGACGCCGTGGTCCTGGACCTCAGCCGCAACCGGTCGAAACGGTACTGCGATACCGGGAACTGCGCCAACCGCGCGCACGTGGCAGCGTACCGCGCGCGGCAGGCTACCGTTCGCTAGGAGTGGCTGGAGCCGGTACCGTCAGCGTCCGGAGCCTCAGGGGCGCCGCCGGTCTGGCTGGGGCCATGTCCCCCGAATCCGTGCGACGGTTTCCGGGCTGAACTCAGGTTGACGCCGGATCCCTTGCCCAGGTGTTCGGAGTTCTCCTTGTGGCTCATGGCCAGCATGGCCGCGATCACCAGCGTGACGATGAACGCGATGCCGGCGCCCGTGAAGGCGAGGTCGAACCGCGGGGTCTTCGCGCTGCCGCCGGAGGCGAAGATCAGCACCGTAACGAAGGCGAGGACGGCCCAGAACGCAGAGAACATCAGCGGCCCCTTCACCGAGGTCCGCAGCTTGCGCGGTTTTCCTGGTTTCTGGTCTGCCAAGGTAGTTCCTCTCCTACAGCCATGCCGAAGGGCGTGCTGGTTCGAATGTGTGGGGTTGTTCCGGGCGCGTTTTCTACGCCGGGTAGAACCGTTCGCTTCTAGTTTACGGCTTCGCGGAGGCGGGCCGGGAATCGTGCCTTAGACTCAGCCCCGACAGGACCCACAGCACACCGGAGATGATGGCTCCGCCGCCGGCAACGCCCAGCAGGGCATGGGCCCCGAGGCTGATGAAGAAGGGCAGGATCGCCGCGGTACCAAGGCCGATGATGCCCGAGGCCAGCCAGTCGCGGGCCAGCACGTGCCGGCCGCGATACGTGAGGCCGCAGTACAGCTCCACGGCTCCGGCCAGGCCAAGTCCCACTGCCGCGACGACGCCGAAGACGCGGTCCCCGTGAAGCAGCACCAGGGCAACACCGGCGCCTGCCAGGGCTGCCCCTGCGGCGGAGAGGATCTTGCCGGGCATGCCGTCACGCGCGTAGCCGGTCTTCGGGATGGCCCAGAGCAGCAGCAGTCCCGTGGCCAGCAGATACAGCCCGCCCGCCCAGCCCATGACCTGGACCGACGGTCCGGCCCAGAAAATGGTCACGGCGCCGAACACCAGTGCGGCAACGGCCCGGAGCAGTACCGGCTTCCACAGGTCTGCCTGCTGGGCGGTGCCGGCGGGAGCATCTGTGGGCGTCAGTGGTTGGTTCACCGGTCCAGTTTAGTGGCCGCCGGCCCTATGGCGAACCCAGCACCATCCAGTGGTCCGACCGGGCGCGCAGGCCCAGCGTCAGCGCCCGGGCGGCCATATACCCCAGCGCAAAGGCGGCCCACAACCACACGAGGCCTGCAGCGGCGGACAGGCCGGAGACTGCAACGGCAACGAGCAGGGGGACGTAGACAGCGAGGTTGGCCACGCCCGCCAGCGCCAGGTACCTGGCGTCTCCGGCGCCGATCAGCACGCCGTCCAGGACAAAAACATAACCGGCAAGAGGCTGCCCGGCGGCCAGGATCCACAGGGCGTAGGTCAGCACGGACTGGACGCCGGCGTCGGAAGTGAACAGCCCCCCTGCCCAGGGCGCGGCGACGGCCAGCAGGACTCCCGTGGCCACGCCGAATCCGATGCCCCAGCGGATCATGGTCCGGGTCAGGTGCCGCGCCCTGGCGGCGTTGGAGGCGCCCAGTTCCTTGCCGATCAGGGCCTGGGCGGCGATGGCAAGGGCATCGAGGGCAAAGGCGAGGAACGAGAAGATGGTCATGGCCAGCTGGTGTGCCGCCAGGTTGACGGCACCTTGCCCCGTGACCACAAAAACCGTGGCCAGGATGGCGATGCGCAGGCTCAAGGTGCGGAGCATCAGCCACGAACCGACCCGGGTCATTGCGCGGATGCCGCTCCAGTCGGGCCACAGGCGGATGCCGTGCCGGGCGGCATTTCGCTGGACCATCACCAGATAGACGGCCGCCATGGCCCACTGCGCCACGCTGGTGCCTGCCGCTGAACCCGCAACGGACCAGTCCAGCCCGTAGACCAGCCACAGGTTAAGGACAACATTCAGGGCAAAGCCTGCGGTGGCCACGAGCAGCGGCGTCCTGGTGTCCTGCAATCCGCGCAGGACGCCGGTGCCCGCGAAGATGAGCAGCATGGCCACCAGGCCGGGCATGGACCAGCGGAGATAGTCAACGGCGAAGGAGTGCACCTCACCCGCCGCCCCCATCAGGGACACCAGCGGTTCAGCAGCCCAGAAACCGGCCACCGCCAGGATCACGCCCAGCAGAAGTGCCAGCCAGACGCCGTCGCGCCCTGCGGCGAGTGCCTTGCCCAGCTGGCCGTGTCCCATCGCGCGGGCCACCGCAGGGGTGGTGGAGTAGGCGAGGAAAACCATCAGGCCGACGGCGGTGTGCAGCACGGCGGAGGCGAGCCCCACCCCGGCCAGCTGGGCCACGCCGAGATGGCCCACAATGGCCGAATCCGCGAGCAGGAACAGCGGTTCGGCGATCAGTGCGCCGAACGCCGGCACGGCGAGCCGCAGGATTTCCCGGGCATGGCTGGCGGGACGCTGGATGACAGCGGGGGCGGATTGATTGGGCACGGTTTCAGCCTAACGGCCGGCACCGCCCGCGTGGCCGCTTCGCTTCCGTGACGCCGGAAGTCATGACAAGGGACACAATGGCGGGCCATTAGTTGACACTTCAACCAATTGTCAGAGAGACTCGATTCATGAATCAGTCACGCCTCACCACCACCGCCATCACCGTCCTGCGCGTCGCCCTCGGCTTCCTCTTCGCCGCCCACGGCTGGCAGAAGTTCACCGAATGGACCATCGCCGGCACCCAGGCCGCGTTCACCCAGATGGGCGTTCCGGCAGCCAGCGTGTCAGCGCCCTTCGTCGCAGGCCTCGAACTGGCTGGCGGCATTGCCCTCATCCTGGGCGTACTCACCCGCGTGGTGGCCGCCCTGCTGGCCGTCAATATGATCGGTGCCTTCTTCCTGGTCCATGCCTCGGCAGGAGTCTTCGCCGACAAGGGCGGGTACGAACTGGTGCTGCTCCTGGGCTCTGCCGCCCTGGCACTCGCACTCACCGGAGCCGGCCGCGTCTCCGTGGACCGCGTCCTGTTCGGCCGTAAGGGCTCCAAACTGGCAGTTCTCGCCTAAGCGGACTCCTCTTCAACGAGCAACGCCCGACGGCGGACAGGCACCCAGGTGCGGGTCCGCCGTCGGGCGCTTAACGTCTTGGCAATGGCAGGAGCGTCAGCCGGTCACCCCGGTCAGTTCGTTGGGCACGCGGTCCAGGTCCGCGGTTTTGATGATTTTCCCGGTTTTGAGATCCACGGCATGGATCCTGGAAGCCGCCGGCTCTGTGACGTAGGCGGTTGAACCCTGGACAAACAGGGTTGGGCGGGGATCCTGCCAGGCATCCGGCTCCGTCCAGGCGCCAACCACGGAAATGGCAGTGGTCTCCTCGCCCGTCGTCGGATCAATCACATGAAGCGCCCCGTCCGTGCCCAGCACCAGAGCCTCCCCGCCCGGACCGCGGCCCAAGGAACGGAAGGAATAGCTGGCGCCCAGATCCACCAGCTGCAGCGTCCCGGTGTCGGTGTTGACCAGCGAGATCCGGGTGGGCCGCTCCAGGTCGGCGTCCCTGTCCACCTTGTAATCGCCGAGGATCACGGGAGATTCGTGGCTTCCGGCCTGGTTGCCCATGCGGCCGTACGGGTCAGGGCTTGCAACCTTGGTGAAGGCGCCGTCGCGGTAGACCAGCATGCCGTCCTCACAGCCCACCACCACGGATTCATGGCCCGCCACCGCCTCACCATGCACGCCGGGGCACTCCTCGTTGCGGAGCAGTTCACCGCGTCCCTGCCCGCCACCATTTCCCGGCGCGCTCAGCAGCGCCAGGCCAGTGCGGCCTTCCTCGTTCCCGAGGGTGACCAGCAGCTTCCCATCCTCCAACGCGACGGCGACGCCGTGGTGTGCTTCGGGTGTGGTGTAGGTGCTGGTCTCGGGCAGGCCGGCCTTGAGTGCGTCAGTCAGCGCGGCCGGATCAAAGACCTCCACCTTCCCTGAACCGTCATTGAACAGCACTGTCTTCCCGGCGTGGCTGACTACGTGGCCGGCCTTGCTGGCGTTGAAGGCCCGGTCCGTCAGCCGAGGTGCGGCGGCATAGGAGTGCCCATGGTCGCCGTGCGCCTCGGTCCACACACCGGCATCGAAGACGCGGAAGGAATCTCCGGTGGCCACCAGAACGTGGCGGCCGTCGCCCGCCGGGCTGAGGCGGTTGAAGCCTTCCAGCGGCACTTCCTCCACGGGCTTCAGCGTCTTCGCATCAAGAACCGTAATGCCCGCGTCGTGGGTCAAGACCAGCCTAGGAGTGGGGGCCCGGCCTTCCTTCGCCTGCCCCGCTGCGGCGGAAGCGCCGGCCGAGTCAGGGCCTGCGCCCTGCGACGGTCCGGAGCCCGCGCCCGGAGCAGCCCCGCATGCCGTGAGGAGCAGTGCCGAAACCGCGAGAACTGCCGGGAGCTGCTGGGGATAAGTGCGCATATGGCCGGGATGTGAGTGAGTTTTTATCATATCGCTAACAATAATCATTATCAATAGAGACGCAAATCGGATGACCTCGACTGTGTCATGGCGGGCACCAAGGGCACCCCGGTCATCCAGGCCGATGCATGATCCTGTGTACCGGCAGTCGGTTGCGCGCGAGAATATCGCCTACAACCAACCGCCGCACCCCAGCTTCTTCATCGGAGTGGGCATGGAACTGCCCGCACAGCCGGATATGACCTATGCCGGCACAAAGCAGCCTCCAGTAGTCCACGGACAGAACTGCCCTGTCGGCCCCACAAGGGCGGGCGGGGCAGTTCCTGATGCAGGTATGTGTCGGCCCCGACCCCTCCGGTAACACCGCGCCTCAGTAAGATCTCAGCATGACTGAGACCGCGGCCAATTCCGTAACCCTCCGCTTCCTGGCTGCCCCCACGGATGTGGGCCACAGCGGCTCGGTGGATGCGGGGACCGTCCTCGAATGGGTGGACAAGGCTGCATACGCTGCCGCCGTGGGCTGGGCCAAGTCCTACTGCGTCACCGCCTACGTGGGCAACATCCACTTCGCGGACCCCGTGAACAGCGGCGACATGGTGGAGGTGGAGGCCACTATCGTCTACACGGGACGCTCCTCCATGCACATCCGGACCGTCGTCTCGTCAAGCGACCCCAAGGGCGGGCCTGCCACGATGCGCAGCCAGTGCATGGTGATCTTTGTGGCGGTCGGCGACAACGGCAAGCCCATCCCCGTCAAACAGTTCGAACCCGTCACGGCCGCGGAGATCGAACAGCGGGACCACGCCCTGGCGCGGGTCAAGGTCCGTGAACGCATTGTCGAAGCCATGAACGCCCAGGAATATACCGACGCCGGGACCGCCGAACGCGTGACGCTGCGGTTCATGGCTGCCCCCACGGACGTGAACTGGGGCGGGAAAGTGCACGGCGGAATCGTGATGAAGTGGATCGACGAAGCCGCCTACGTCTGCGCGTCCCGCTACTGCGGCATGGACACCGTGGCGGTCTTCTCCGGCGGCGTGCGCTTCTACCGGCCCCTGCTGATCGGCCACGTAGTGGAGGTCGAGGCCAGGCTGGTTTACACCGGGACCAAGGGCATGCACATCGCCGTACACGTGCGCTCCGGAGATCCGAAGGGCAAGGAACTGAACCTCACCACATATTGCCTCACGGTGATGGTGGCCCGCGACGCCGACGGAAACTCCGTGCCTGTCCCCAACTGGGTGCCGGTCTCGGCGGAGGACAAACGCCTGCATACCCACGCCCGCGAACTGCTCGAGATCCGTGGGACCGCCCCGGGGAACCGGCTGCCCAACCACCTGCTGGGGCGGGACTAAGACTAACGGATCCACCTGCTGGGGCAGGCTGAACCAGCCAGCCGGCCCCGGCAGGAACGGTCCTAGAAGCCGCTGCCGCCGGCGTCGGCCGCCATGTTGGCGAAGCGCGAGTAATGACCCTGGAATGCCACCACTATGTCCTTGGTGGGGCCGTTACGGTGCTTGGCGATCAGGATGTCCGCCTCGCCCGCACGCGGGGATTCCTTGTCATAGACGTCCTCACGGTGCAGCAGGATGACCATGTCCGCATCCTGCTCGATGGAGCCGGATTCGCGGAGATCAGAGACCATGGGCCGCTTGTCCTGGCGCTGCTCGGAGCCACGGTTGAGCTGAGACAGGGCGATGACCGGAACCTGGAGTTCCTTGGCCAGCAGCTTCAGCGCACGGGAGAACTCGGAGACTTCCTGCTGGCGTGACTCCACTTTCTTGCCGGAGCTCATGAGCTGCAGGTAATCCAGGATCACGAGCTTCAGGTCATGCTGCTGCTTGAGGCGGCGGCACTTGGCCCTGATTTCCATCAGCGACATGTTCGGACTGTCATCAATGAAGAGCGGGGCATCATTCATCCGGCCCATGGTGGTGGCGATCTTGGACCATTGCTCGTCCTTGATGGTGCCCTTGCGAAGGTCCTGCAGGCCGATGGTTGCCTCGGCGGACAACAGGCGCATGGCGATTTCGTTCCGGCCCATTTCGAGCGAGAACATAACCGTGGCCAGGTTGTTCTTGATGGCCGCAGAGCGGGCGAAGTCCAGGGCGAAGGTGGACTTACCAACTGCCGGACGGGCGGCGATGACGATCATCTGTCCCGGGTGGAGTCCATGCGTGAGTTCGTCGAGTTCGTAGAACCCGGTGGGTACGCCGGTCATGCCTTCCCCGCGGTGTCCGGACGCTTCGATCTCGTCCACCGTGGCTTCCATGACGTCCTTGAGGACCACATAGTCCTCTGCTGTGCGGCGCTCCGCCACGGCGTAAACCTCGGCCTGCGCCTGGTTGACCAGGTCCTCCACCTCACCGTCGGAACCGTATCCGAGCTGGACGATTTTGGTGCCTGCGTTGACGAGCCGGCGCAGAATGGCGCGTTCTGCCACGATTTCGGCGTAGTAGCCGGCATTGGCGGCCGTGGGGACAGTCTGGATGAGCTCGTGCAGGTAGGCGGGTCCGCCGATCCGGTTGATCTCGGCGCGCTTGGTCAGCTCGTCCGAGACGGTGACCGCATCCGCCGGCTCGCCGCGGCCGTAGAGGTCGATGATCGCCTCGTAGATAGTCTCGTGCGCCGGTCGGTAGAAGTCCTGGCCCCTGAGGATTTCCACGACGTCCGCGATGGCGTCCTTGGAAAGCATCATTCCGCCGAGGACGGACTGTTCGGCGGGAATGTCCTGTGGTGGCTTACGGCTGCCTTCTGATCCGCGGGTACCCTCGATCGAGTCCAGGTGCGTTACTGACAAAGCTGCCGTCCTCCATAGTGTGCCGCGACTTGATGCGGCGAGTAAGTCATTCACCTGCCGGGGTGCCCTCCTGCGGGACCTCCACGGGACGGCATACGTTCAGGTCTATCAGCGGCCTCCGACAATGAAGCCCGGCGGGCCCGATTGAAGCCTTCGCAACGTTGAGTCTGCGCAACGCGCGTGGGAGTTATCCCCATGTTCCGCAAGTTATCCACAGAATGCGCCGCAGCAGCCGGGCCGAAGTCCTCCGCTGCTGCGACAGCATAGGTCCGCGACGGCGTCACAGCGCCCCAAAAGCAGGTATCCCGCAACGGTAGCCGCCACCGCCCCAGCGTCCAAGCCCACCAACCCGGAGGGTTGTGGATAACCTGTGCACTAAGGGGCATAGCTTGTGCACAGCCTGTGGGTGAACCTGTGGAAACAAAAAAACTTTTGCCGCATACAGGCGTCTGACCTGCGAAAACGTTCGTCTAGGATGTGGACTAAATTCTTTTTTTCTCAACCTTCATCCACAGCTTGCGACGCGGCGCTGCTTGAAAGGTCCCGCTTTCCGAGTGTCTCCACCGGTGATTCATGCCCGCTTGGTGATGCACGACACACCACCAGCCATGTTTTGACGCCACAGCGAATCGGCTGTATGCAACGGCAGGAATGTGCTGTGGATAACGGGCATCTGGCATAAGCTCTGACTATGGGCGATGTACTGATGGTGTTTCTGCCGGCCGGCGTGCTGGCGGCAATAATCTGGGCATTTACGACGGCCCTCAGACCCCGTAATTCCGGGACGTCCGACGCCGAGAAGTACCAGCAGGACCTGGCGAGACGCTCTGCGGAGCACTATGCCGAGCAGGTACGCGTGGCAACAGCCGTGCGTGCCCGCCTGGAGGCCAACACCCGGCCCAGCCAGAACGAACAGCAGCAATCACAGCAGGAAGACCATGCCCGGGCTGCACGTCGCGGGCAGTCCGGAGCGGGTGCCGGCCAGTATGGCTATGCGGCCCTCCCCGGTGGGATTCAGGACCCTCAACTGGCAATGCAGTTGCAAACGATGGCGCACGACGGGCATAAGATCCAGGCCATCAAACTCCTCCGCCAGGCAACCCAAACTGACCTGGCAACAGCCAAAAAGTATGTAGATCGGCTTTAGAAATGGAATCGCTCGTGATCCCCGTTATCATCCTCGCGGTTGTGGCCGTCGGTGTCGTATTGGCTGCCCGGGCGGTCAGCAGGCGGCAGGCGGCCGCCAAGCAGCCCGGCACCGCCCCTGCGCTGGATCCGGTGGAGGTGGCCCGCCGGGCTGCCGCCAAGCTCTCTGAGGACCAGCACCGCAGGTTGTACGCGCTGATTGCCCAGGGACAGGCGATGGCGGCCATCAAGATGTACTACGAGGCCACAGGAGAAGGACTGCGGGCATCCCGGGACGCGGTGGGGGCGCTGGCCGCCCACCCGCAGGCCTACCGCAGCCCGGCCGCTGAAGCGGCGGAGGCAGAGCCCGACGATGACGACACGCCCCAGCGGTTCCCCTACCGCTACCGGGCCATTGCCAGCAAGGGCGATGTGACGCGAGAGGTCAGCAGCAATATGCTCAACGACGAGATCTACGGCCGTATCCGCACGCTGGCGCGCAGTGGCGACACCGAAGGCGCCGCCACTGCGCTGACCAAGCACTCGGACATCTCCATGAAGCAGGCGCGCGAGTTCATCGCCCTCCTGGACGACTAGGGCTCGTGGGCGGCTACGCTCCTGCACCCCAGGGCTCTCAGCCGCGGCACAGTGCGCCGTCCGGCTGTCAGAAGTCGAAGATGTCTCCCAGCCAGCCTTCCTTCTTTTTGGGCCGCCGTCGGTCGTGGTCGCGGTCATACCCCGGCTTGTCGTACTTCCGGTCGTCGTAACGCGGCTGGTCGTAACGCGGCTGCTCGCGGCGGGGTTCAAAGTTCGGATACAGCGGGGGCGGAACCGGGGCAGCGACAGGCGCCGCGGCCGCAGGCCGCGCCGGGGTAGGAGCGCGGCCGTTCATGGCGTCGTTGGCGCGGTCGATGATCTTGTCCAGCTCACCGCGGTCCAGCCAGACGCCGCGGCACTGCGGGCAGTAGTCGATTTCGACGCCGCTGCGTTCGCTCATGATCAGGTCAATTGAATCCACAGGACACTTCATGTTCCGGTCAACGACCGGGGACGCCGAATAGTTCAGCAGCCGGGATCCCGGGCGCTGACGGGGGAGCTTTGCGGGCGGGCGCTGACTTTGCGGACCGCGCGCCTTAGCGTCCGCCGGAAATGCCTGCCAGGAGTTGCGCGAACGGCAGGGACTCCAGTGCCGCCGGTTTGCGGCCGGGCTGATCCTCCGCGAGGAGGGCGGCAAACTCAGCCGCCGCACGGTCGATCCGCGACGAGAGGGGTGAGCCGCCGTCGTCCGTGTTTCCCCAGTCCTGGGGGCCGGCGAAAACGGCCGTAGCGGCCATCCTGGTGCGCAGGTAGCTGAACAGCGGGCGCATCGCGTACTCGAGGACCATCTGATGGCGGTCCGTGCCGCCAGTGGCACCCAGGAGCACAGCCTTCCCGTCCAGGGACTTGGGGTCCAGGACGTCAATGAAGGATTTGAACAGGCCGCTGTAGGAGGCGCTGAACACCGGGCTGACGGCAATGATGCCGTCGGTTGCCTCCACGCCGGCAATGACATCCGCCAGGCGAGGGGCCGCATAGCCCGTGACAAAGTTGTTGGCGATGTCCACCGCGAGGTCCCGGAGCTCAACGACCTCAACCTTCACCTCGAAACCCGCATCGGCGAGGCGGTGTTCTGCTGCAGCGGCGAGCTGGTCGGCGAGCAGCCTGCTCGAGGACGGCACGCCCAGGCCGGCGGACAGTACGGTAATGCGGCGGGTTTCCACGTGGACTCCTGAGGTTCGGTACAGCTCATTCTACATGCGTTTGCATGTATCGAGATAACCGATGCCTGTCCGCGTTTATTCCAGCGGTGCCAGGTCACCGGCGGTTGGACTCCGGCTGGCATGAAATGAGCATCTGCGTTTCCGGGTATGCGCGGGAGGGGCACCCCTTCTACCTAAAGCGCTTACGGGATGAGTCCCCGGTGCACCTAACAGATCACTTGGCGTTGCCCCTCCACACCTAGCTCCGGCGGGAGCACGAAATTCCCTATGTAGGACGCGATGCAAAAAGCGAGTACTCAGTACTGGTGTTTACCTGGCCGGGCTGGTCATATGCTCAATTTACGGGCAGAGTCACTCGGCCGGGGGTTTCGAATTCCTCTAGAGGCACTGGCTGGATTAGTCGCCGGGGCCGAGACACCATCCGACCGAGACCACCCCAGACAGGAGACGACCATGCGCACCTGGCAGAGCAAGGCACTGCACTTCGACATCCACGGCCGCATCACGATCCGCGTCGACGCAAAGGCGCCGTCAGCGACCCAGCTACAGAGCATGTTGGCGTGTTTCGCCACCGACACCGAACGGCCGGCCGACATCGTCGTCGACGCCGGGCCAGAGCCAATGCCGGATGCGGGTCTGCTCGAGCACGAGCTGGCGTACACGGGGAACAGCGTGCGCTTCCAAGACGATCGGGTCCAGATCGTGAGGGACGCAGAGCAGTGGCGCATTCACGGGCCGGGCGAGCTGTTGACCTCCGTGGTCCCTGTTCTCGATGTCGCCATGGTTGGTCGAGGAGCCGGCATGATCCACGCGGCAACGATGGCGTACCGGGGTCACGCGATTGCGCTTCCCGCCGCCGGAGGGACCGGTAAGACGAGCACCGCTGCCAAGCTGATGAGACGCGAGGGATGGTCGTTCATGGGTGACGACTGGGCCTTCCTCGCCGAGGACGCCACGCTGCTCGGCTACGCGAAGCCGATGTTCATCAAGCCGCACCACCGGGCCATCTACCCGCACCTGTTCGAAGGTGTCCGGAAACCCCTCGTCCCGTCACAGCTCTCGAAGAGCGTCGGCCGTCTCACGACGCTGGTGCATCCTTACGTCATTCGTTATCCGCGCCTCGCGGACTTCTCCCGGCGATGGTCGCCGGAGCACCGCATGGTCGAGGCGGCGACCGCGTTCCCTGGGCGAGAAGTGACGACCTCGGCCCCGCTCGCGGCCGCCATCTACATCGAGCGCTTCGAGGGCGCCCGGTCTCGGATCGTCGAGCGGACGAGCGACTGGATGGTCGACCGCATGATCGGCAACTTCCATATCGAGATGGCGGGCTTCTCGCAGCGCGTCGTGACTGGCTTGGCGGCCACGTCCGTCCTCCCGTGGCGCGAGCACTTCGCGGCGAAGGGGGTCGTGCTGAGCAAGGCACTCGACGGACGTCCATGCCACCTGCTGCAGGTGCCCTCCGCGTACACGGCGGACGAAGCGTCGGACGACATCGTCCGGTATCTCGAGGAGCTGCTACCGTCGGTCCTCGACCAGGAGGCCTGACGTGCGGGACACAGAGGGTCACAGCCCTGCCGAGGTCACCGCGGTCGTTCCGGCTCGCAACGCGGAGCACCTGCTCCCGCGCTGTCTGGGGGCCCTGCGCCAGTCAGGTGTAGCCGAAATCATCGTTGTGGACGGCTGCTCCACCGACCGGACCGTCGACCTCGCCCTCGCGGCCGGTGCCCGGGTCCTGAGTGACGAGGGGCGCGGCCTGCCATGGGCTCGAACGCTCGGTGTGCAGAGCAGCAGCACCCGTTGGGTCGTGCTCGTCGACGCCGACGTCGTGTTCGGGCCCACAGGGGTTGCCGACCTGCTCACGGAGCTGGTCGAGGGCGGCTACGACGCCCTCCAGGCCGGTCTGGAGAGTGTCGCCGGACCAGGCTACTGGGGGCAGGCGCTGGCACATCACCATCGCACCGGCCGCAGCCGCAACTGGTTCGGTCTCGTGGCGACGGTCGTGGACCGCGACCTGATGCTGGGCGTGGGTTTCGACGACTCGTTCAAGTCGGGAGAGGACATCGAGCTGCGTTGGCGGATGCGGGAGTCAGGGCTGCGAACAGCGGTGTCACGCCGGGTCGTCGTCGAACATCGTTTCGCCGCAGACGACTTCGACTTCGCGCTCGACCAGTTCCTCATGGACGGAACGGGACTGGGACGGATGGTCCGCAAGCACGGCTGGCGCGGTGCGAGGTTGGCGCTGCTGCCCTTCGCCGCGGCAGTCCGCGGCAGCGCCTTGAGCCTCGCCGCGGGCCAGCCTCGGTGGCTCCGCTACTACTTCGCCTTCTGCTGGTATAACTACGCAGGCCTGGCGAAGGGGTTGCGTCGTGAGCGCTGAGCGGGGGACCACTGTCAGGGACGGCTCGACCGTCCGGCACTCCGCTTTGCGCAGCTCGCTCGGTCTCATCGTGGGCAAGGCCGCCCAGACGGGCGCGGGTTTCGCCTTCTGGGTGGTGGCCGCGCGCGCGACGTCCGACCGTGAGGTCGGGCTCACCATGGCCGCCGTCGCGGCGGTGATGATCTGCACGCAGCTCGCGGTGCTGGGCGCCGGGTCGGCCGTGATCGTCGCGGTGGGACGAGGGGAGCCGCCCGCGCGGGTGCTGGACGCGGCGTTCGCCATCGTGGGGGTCGCCGGCACCTTGCTGGCCCTCGGCTACCTCGTGCTGCAGTCGGCCGTCACTCCGGACACGGCCTCGCTATCGGTTCTTTTCTGGCTCACGTTCCTCGTGGCTGCGGTCACCGGCACCCTGGTCATCGTGCTGGACCAGGCGCTCGTGGCGTTGGGACGCGGTGCCAGCGCGAGCTTAAGATACGCGTTGGGCGGCGGGGTCTCACTCGGGGCTGCAGCGCTCGTGGCCTGGGGGGCGCATGGCGCCTCCGCCGACGTGCTCATGGCCTGCTGGACCCTCGGGACGACCGTGGCGTGCGTGGTCGGCGCAGTCCAGCTGCGAAGACTGGTCGGCTACCGGCCGCGGTTGTCCTTGCGCCCGGCGCGCGGCCGTCCACTGCTGGCGGTGGGCCTTCCGTACCAGCTCCTCACCCTCACCGAGCGCGCTCCTGGGCTGGTGCTGCCGCTCCTGCTCGCGCACATGGTGGCGCCGGAGGCAGCTGCCTACTGGTATCCCGCATGGATGATGGCCTGGGCCGCCTACTCCGCTCCGATGCTGATGGGCATCGTCCAGTTCTCCGAGGGTGTCCGCGACCCGGCCCGCCTGGTGTCGACCACCTGGGCGAGTCTCCGTTGGTCACTCGTCGTCGGAGGTCTGACCGCCGCCGTCCTCGTCCTCCTCGCCCACCCGCTGCTCAGCCTGCTGGGGGAGCGGTACGCCGACTCGTCCGCCGGCGCTCTGCGGTGGTTGGCGGCCGGACTGGTGCCGTACGCGGTGCTGCAGGCCTACAACGCCGTGTGCCGGGCCCTCGGTCGCTACACGGAGGCGATCGTGGTCGGCGTGATGCTCGGAGTCGCCCTCTGCGCTGCAGCGCTGTGGACCGCCGACAGGGGCCCCACCGCCATGGCCCTTGCGTGGCTGGTGGTGCTCTCCATCGTGGCCGCGGCGGTCGGCCTCCGGCTGATCGCCGTCCTCCGACGCGTAAGGAAGAACGCACGATGAAACACACGATGACCGGCACGCTCGATGCGACCAGCCGCACCCAGGGACGTTGGAAGCCCCGTGACGTGTGGTGTGCACTGGCGGGCGGCGTGTCGCTGGCGCTTGCCGCGGGGGCCGCCTCCACGGTGGCCGTACCCGTGAACAGCGACCTGGGGCTCGTCGCCGTGCTCCCCTATCCGTTCTGGGTGGGGGTGCTGCTTCTGAACGTCGCCTTCGTCGTGGCGCTGCGGGGGGATGCCGCAGGCCCGGCGCGCCGCCCGGTCATGGTGTGGCTCGTCGTGGTGCTCGTCCTCGTGCTCTTCGGGACCGCAGCCTTCGTGACGGACGTGCCGCGGGGTGAGGTGGCGTTCCGTCATCTCGGCATCGCCGACGCCCTCTCGGGCACCCAGGGGATCGCCCCGGACACCGACGCGTACTTCAACTGGCCGGGTTTCTTCGCCCTCCTGGCGGCGGTGCTCGAGGCGACCGGTCTCGACCCGGTGGCCGTTGCCCTGTGGGCGCCGGTGCTCAACATGGGTCTGTGGCTCGCTGCCCTGGGCGTGCTGACGGGCTACCTGACGCGCGATCCGCGACGGCGCTGGCTCGTGCTCTGGATCTTCTGCCTCGGCAACTGGCAGGACCAGGACTACCTGTCACCACAGGCTTTCGGCTTCTTCCTGTACCTCGTCGTTATCGCGCTGGTCCTCGGCCCGTTGGCCGCGCGGCCCCCCAAGTTCCGCGGCTTCCGAGACACCGACCTGACGGCGTGGTGGCGAGGGCGGTCGCCCGCCGAGTCCCGGCCGGGGCACCGCGTGAGCGCCCTCGTGGTGGCCCTACTGCTCGTCACGGTCATCTGCGCGAGCCATCAGCTGACACCGTTCATCATGCTCATCGCCATCACCGCTCTCACCCTGAGCGGGCGTGTCTGGCCCAGCCGGCTGCCGCTGATCGCCGCAGTCGTGCTGACGCTCTGGCTCGTCTACCCCGCGAGTGCCTACCTCATCGGGAACCCGCCCCTGGCGGAAGCAGGACTGCTGGCCGCGACCGAGGCGAACGTCATCGACCGCCTGGGCGGGACCGCTGGTCACGTGCTCGTGGTGCAGGTCCGGATCGTTCTCACCCTCGTGTTGTGGGCACTCGCCGCGGCGGGGGCGGTGCGTGACTGGCGCAGAGGACGTCTCGACATTCGGGTGGTCCTCCTGGCCGTCGCCCCACTGCTGCTCTTCCCCGCGCAGCTGTACGGCGGGGAGATGCTCATCCGCGTCTCGCTGTTCGCGCTGCCCTTCATCGCCTTGCTGGCGTGCTCGGTCCTCCTTCCTACGGACGCCAGCACACGCCCCTCCGCCCGCGCCGCGGGGGGCCTCGTCCTCACCTGCTTCCTGCTGGCCGTGCTGACCGTGACGGGCCGTTTCGGGAACGCCCAGTATGACGTCTTCACCGACCCTGAGATCGCCGCCGTCGCCGCCGTGCAGCGTCTCGCGCCCCCCGGCTCGACGATCATCTCGGCTGCCCACCCGACCCCGTGGCGCAGCGAGGCCTACCTCGAACACCGGGCCCGGACGATCGACGACATGTGCCGGTCCGACTTGTCGACGGCGACGTGCGGCCCACTTGTCTACGACTACGCCCGGCACAGCCCTGGCGGTGCCGTCATATTGCTCACGCGCTCGTCGGAGGCGAGTCTCGTGCTCCAGGGCGCCAGCAGCGCGGGCGGCTTCGCCGAGCTGGAGAAGTGGCTGAGCACGCAGGACGGCGTCGAGCTCGCGTTCAGCAACGCCGACGCACGCGTATACCGGGTGACGCCATGAACGGCGTCAGCGTCAGCCGGCACACCCTGGTGCTCGGTCTCGCGGCCGTCGCGCTGTCGGTGGTGACGCTCGTCGGGCTGCCGACACCGCTGCAGGCGGTCGCCGCGATAGCGGTCCTGATCCTGCTCCCAGGGCAGGCACTGGCCCGACTCCTGCAGGTGACCGACCTCGCGCTCGGCGCTTTGCTCGTCCTGGCGCTCGGCCTCGCCACGCTCACGGTGGTGTCCACGGCGATGTTTTACCTCGCTGTGTGGTCCTGGCAGGCGTGCGTCGTCACGATGGGCGTCATTACCGTCCTCGCGTGCCTGGCACGCGCACGACAGGAGGCCGCGTCATGATCGACGTCATTATCAACCTGGCGGGACTGCTCGCGGCTGCCGCCCTGCTCATCACCCTCATCGCGCTCGAGGTCCGACGCGCCGGACCAGATGCCGGGCAGCCCACTCGCCTGCGGCTCCTTGGCCTAACGGTGAGCCCCATGGTCGTCGCCGTCATGTGGACGATGTACCTGCTCCTCTTCCTTCCACGCTTGCTGGGTCTTCTCACGTGAGCCTGGCGGCGAGGTGGTGGCTCCTC
The DNA here is from genome assembly GCF_024294965.1 of Pseudarthrobacter humi. Classification (NCBI taxonomy): domain Bacteria; kingdom Bacillati; phylum Actinomycetota; class Actinomycetes; order Micrococcales; family Micrococcaceae; genus Pseudarthrobacter; species Pseudarthrobacter humi. The sequence continues at coordinate 123,566 of NZ_JANCLV010000005.1, read as the reverse complement.
AGCGACCTCCACCTGGGCGTGTCGGACGATGACCCCCGCTCCCCCGGCAGCGTGCTGCCCGGGTTCCTGCGCCGCGAGGTGCTCGCGGACTCCGGTCCGCAGCAGCACGTCGCCTTCGTCGGTGACACGTTCGAGCTGGCCGGGTTCGCCGAGGACGAGAGCCTGGCCCGGCTTGAGTCCATCCTCGCCCGCCACCCGGAGACGTTCCGGGCGCTGGGGGCGTGTGCGGCGCGCGGTGTGCAATTGCACTTCGTGTGCGGCAACCACGACGTGGAGCTGGCCCGGCCCTCGGTTGCCGCCCGCCTGTCGGCGCTGCTGTCACCCGCCGAGCCCACGCGGGTCCGGGTGCACCCGTGGTTCCTGCACGTGCCCCATGTGCTCGTGGCCGAGCACGGGCACCAGCACCACGCGCTGCACCGGATGCCCGAGGTGCTCCGCGCGGCGGTCAGCGGCACCGATGAGCTGAACCTACCCCCGCTGGCCGCCTGGAACGCCCATCCGTCGAGGTCGCGACTGAGCCGCGCCGGGGCGGTTGCCCGGGCCTGCCTGGCGTCCGAGCGGGCGGAACGCCGAGTCCGGGAGCTTGCGTACGACGAGCTGTTGCAGACCGAGTCACTGCGGCTCGCTCTCGACGGGGTGGCCGTCCGGGACCTGGCGCGCCTGTCCCGGTTCCGGACGGTGTCGGCCCTCCCGGTCGCCGCGACTCGCATGGTGCTCGCGGCCGCCGGGCGCAGAGCCGCCGGCGAGGAGGCTCCTGCTGCAGCGGGCCGGTTCGCACGTACGCTCGAGGCGCACGGTTCCGGGGTGGCCTGGTACGTCTCGGGGCACACCCATCGGGCCCTCGAGGCGGCGATCGAGGCGTCCCCCACCCGGTACATCAACACCGGCACGTGGTGTTCGGACGTCCGCGGTCGCGGACCTGACCAGTCGGACCGTCGGGCGTTCCCGTACGGCGTGGTCGACGTCGCCGGCGACGGCACCACCAGCGGCGGGCTGCGGTACTGGCGTCCGGACGGTGCAGCTGACAAGTAACCAGGGCTCTGCCAGACTTCCGTCATGGCTGAAAACAAGACCCAGGCAACCGGCGCCTCAGTGGACGAATTCCTGGCCGCAGTGAAAGACCCTGTCAGGCACCGAGATGGCCTGCGGCTGCTGGCGCTTATGAGGGAGTTCACCGGCAAAGAGCCCGAGATGTGGGGGCCGACCATCGTGGGCTTTGGGCGGTACCACTACAAATACGAGAGCGGCAGGGAAGGGGATGCGGCGGCGGTGGGCTTTTCACCCCGGAAGGCAAGCCTCTCGCTCTACGGGCTGACGTACGGGCCCGAGGCTGCGGAACTGCTGCCCCGGCTCGGGAAGCACAAGACCGGTGCGGGGTGCCTGTACGTGAACAGGCTTGAGGACGTAGACCAGGCGGTGCTGGCCGAGCTGATCAGGGCAGGCTATAGGCACGTGACCACGGCCCTTCACAGCCCCTGACTTCCCGCCTCCCCTCCACAGCAACGCGGGGTCACTTAACGCCCTTCAAGAGGCTTTTTTCGGGCATTTAGTGACCCCGCGTTGCCTGTGGAAGAAGACACAAAAAACCCCCGCCGCCGGTGACGGCCACGGGGGTTTTTGTGCAGTTTGAGGCTGCGTAACCGGAAAGGCTACTTGCCTGCGACTACGTTGAGTTCGATCACAGCGGCAACGTCAGCGTGAAGGCGGACGTTGGCCTGGTAGGAACCAACCGACTTGATGTGTGCCGGCAGTTCAACCTTGCGCTTGTCGATTTTGCCAAGGCCAGCGGCCTCAACAGCGTCGGCTACGTCGGCCTGCTTGACAGTGCCGAACAGGCGTCCGGTCTCGCCGGCCTTGACGACGAGCTTGACCGGCTTGGCGGAGAGTGCAGCGGCCTGCTTCTGAGCGTCTTCCAGGGAAGCGTGCTCGCGGGCGGCGCGGGCAGTCTTGATGGACTCAACCTGCTTCTCGCCACCCTTCGACCAGGTCAGGGCGAAGTTGCGGGGCAGCAGGTAGTTACGTGCGTAACCGTCCTTGACCTCGACAACGTCGCCAGCGGCACCGAGACCGGTTACTTCGTGGGTCAGAATGAGCTTTGCCATGTTAGTCAGTCCCTTCCTTAGCCGCGGCCAGCGCCGGAGTAGGGCAGCAGTGCAACTTCGCGGGCGTTCTTGATTGCCTGGGCGATCTTGCGCTGTTCCTGCACCGTGACGCCAGTGACGCGACGGGCGCGGATCTTTCCGCGGTCGGAGATGAACTTGCGCAGCAATGCTACGTCCTTGTAGTCGATGACAGTGATGTCAGCGGCCTTCAAGGGGTTGGACTTTGGTTTGGGCTTACGGAGTTCAGCCTTAGCCATCGTGGAGCTCCTATTCTATGGAGCCCGTGGATGTTGATCCACGGGATGGTGGTGGTCCGACGGCCGCAGCCACGTCAGGTGCCTTGCGGCACTATCGGCGGTCCCGGCGTCGGGCCGAAATGATTGGTTTAGAAGGGAGGTTCGGAATCGGGGCCGTTGCCCCAGCCACCACCTGCATTGGAGACACCGGGCGTCGCCCAGGGATCCTCCTGTGCAGCCGGCTGGTTGCCGCCACCGAAGCTTCCACCGGAGTTGCCGCCCTGGTTTCCACCAGTGTTGCCTCCTCCGAAGCCACCGCCGCTGTTGCCGCCGCCGAAGCCACCCTGACCACCCTGACCGCCGGAGCGCTGGGTGCGGTTGACCTTGGCATTGGCGTAACGCAGGCTCGGGCCGATTTCATCGACTTCGAGCTCGATAACGGTGCGCTTTTCGCCTTCTTTTGTTTCGTAGGAACGGCTCTTCAAACGGCCGGAAACAATCACGCGCATGCCCTTGGTGAGGGACTCGGCGACGTTCTCGGCTGCTTCACGCCAAACCGCTGCGCGGAGGAACAGGGTTTCCCCGTCCTTCCACTCATTGGACTGGCGGTCAAAGGTGCGCGGGGTGGAAGCGATGGTGAAGTTCGCGACTGCCGAACCTGACGGTGTGAACCGCAATTCCGGGTCACTGGTGAGATTACCGATGACCGTAATAGTGGTTTCGCCTGCCATCTACTGCCTCCTTGTTCGATCCTGGGTGAAGAATTCGATCCTGCGGGGTAAAGAATGAAAATCGGAGCTGAAATTACTCAGCAACAACCTTCTGCTCTTCGGGGCGGGTGATCTTGGTGCGCATGATGGTCTCGTTAAGAGACAGCTGGCGGTCAAGTTCCTTGGCGGTGTCCGGCTTGGCGGTGAAGTTCACCACGGCGTAGATACCTTCGGACTTCTTCTTGATTTCGTAAGCCAGTCGACGACGGCCCCAGATGTCAACCTTTTCGATGGTTCCACCATCGTTGGTGATGACGTTCAGGAACTTCTGAAGCGACGGCTCAACGGTACGCTCTTCGACCTCGGGGTCGATGATTACCATCAATTCGTAAGGACGCATATGTGAACCCACCTCCTTTGGGCTAAGCGGTTACGGCATTTCCGTAACAGGAGGTTCATTTGCGATGCCGTGCGATGCCCGGCCAACAGAACGGAGGCAGGGCGCAGCACAGACTTCAATATCTTAGTGTATTTGGACCGGATAGGCGATTCGCGCTTGACTCAAGGCTACGCGTAGCGCGCGCGTCGCCGGAAGTGTCCGGCGGGCTATGTGGATAACCCTGGAAACAGGCTCCGCGCATGAGGCAAAAATCTCTGGTGCCCGCCGCGGAACAGGGCTATATTTGCAAGAACGGCTGGGTACCGTGCTGGACGCAATGACGCGGCCAGGAAAGCCGGTCCACGTGTCGCGCAAGCGGCTGGATGGACCCAGGATTTTGGATAGAGCAAGCAGTTCGGTCTCCTTCTTCGATGGATGGGGACCACATGTCGTTAATTGGCAGAAGCAGGGAATTGGACCGGATACTCTCAGTAATCCGGGGTCCTAAGGATTCAGCCCTCAAGGTGGTGGGCCGGCACGGGATGGGCAAATCCGCCCTCCTGTCCGAGATTCCCCGCCTTTCCGACTTCCGGACCGTTTTTCTCACCGCGAGCGTGTCCGAGTCCGACTGGCCGCTCTCCGGCCTTACCGCGCTCCTCACCGGCATCGACGATCCCGTCCTAAACCGTTTCGCCGATGAACTGCTGCGCGATTCCAGCGGCGCCATGAACGTCCCCACTGTCTCCACCATGCTGCTCAACGGGCTGCACCAGCGCTCGTCATCCCGGACGGTCATCGTCATCGATGATGCCGACCAGCTGGACCCCAGCAGCCAGGCCGTGATCGGCTACCTGGCACGCCGGCTGACCGGGACGGATATGGCCCTGTTTATGAGCGTGCGGGAAGAGACTGCCGAAAGTCCCTTCGCCTCCCTGCCGGCCCTCCAGCTGGCGCCGCTGAGCTACAACGACACGGTCCGCATGTTGGAGTCCATTCCGGCTCGGCGGACCGCGACAGCGGCGGTCCACGCAGTTGCAGCGGCCACCCAGGGGAACCCACTCGCCGCCGCCGAGCTTTTTGGGCTGCTGCTGGAACGCCAGGCCGAGGGAAAATACGCACTCCCCGTCCCGCTCCCCGGCAAAGGCAGCTTCGAGGCCGAGTTCGCCGCCACCGTGGGCGGGCTCTCGCCAAGTGCGAGGCAGGTCCTGGACCTTCTCTCGCTGTCCTGCCGCAGCGATATCGCCACCTTGGAACGGGCATGCGACCAACTGTGGGGCGGGATCGACGAACTGCTGGCAAATGGCATGGTCAACAGGTCCGGACCACACCTGAGGATCCAGGACCAGCTGCTCCGGGGCTACGTTTATGCCGCCATGACACCGGCAACTCGGACCGCCAGCCACCGTGCCATGGCGGCCGCGGCGGAGCCCGCGGATCCCTATGCCCTCCGCTGGCATCTGAGTTTTACCGCTTTGGAGCGGCAGACTCCGTTTGGCCTGCTCCGGTTTGCCGTTGACCTGATCCGAAGCGGCGAGGTGCCCTTCGCCGTCGAGTACATTGAACGGGCCCTGACCATCAACCCCTGGGAAGCGGAAACCACCGCCAGGCTCACCACTGTGGCCGAACTGCTGTTGAACAGGGGTGAGTTCGTCTACGCCAAGCGCTACCTGGACTGGGCCCAGCGGGTGACGCGGAACCCTGCCTTGGTCCTTCGGCTGACAGGCCTCGCCTTCGAGATCCAGTTCATCCAGGGCGGCGCCGTGCGCTCCAGCATGGTGCTCCGGCTGGTGAAGGAATTCGGACAGCATGATCCGGCATTTGCAGCCCGCCTGCTCGTGGCCGCTGCGCTGTACTACGCGGACCGTTGGGAGCTTGAGGACGCCACCGGCGTGGTGCAGTACGCCGAGAAGTACCTGGACCATGCCTCCCCCGACTGCCTGGCGCTGGCGGAGAGTGCCCGGCGACTCATCGAGGTGATCGGCGGGAAGTCCGGACAGTTCGGCCGCAAGACCGACGGCGGGAACGAAACCGTGGCGTCCCTTCTGGTACAGGGCCGCGCGCTGGCCTATGCCGAACACCATGCTGCCGCCCAAGAGGCCTTTGCCCGGGTGCGGAACGTCCTGGAGGCCAATACCGTCAATTGGCGGGAAACCGCCGATTACTTTGCTGTGGACAACGAAATCCGTGCCGGCAACGTCCGGAAAGCCGTGAAACTGATCGAGGACCTTGAACTGGCCGAACCGGAAACCAAATACCACCGTGGAATGCGGCACGTCTTCCGGGTCTGGCGGGCCAATGCGCTCGGAAACGAGGAACTCGCCCACGCCTATGCAACAGACGCACAGCACTTCTCCGGGGCGGAAAGCCACCCGGCCATCACGGCGCAACTGGCCGCGTGCCAAGGGCATTTTGCCCTCATGCGCGGAAATCTCGCCGAGTCCTTCGCGCAGCTGTCACGGGCAGCGGAGATCGGCCAGGCCTTCAGCAATCCGACTCTGCTGCGCTGTGAGGCCGATCTGGTGGAAGTCCTGGTCAGGCTGGGCAGGCATAGGGAAGCCGCCCAGGCACTGTGGCACTTGGAAAGCCGGGCGGTGGGCCTGCGTTCGCCGTGGCTCATGATGGCGGTTGCCCGGAGCCGGGCGATGCTGGCTGACGGCGAGCAGTCCCTCCAGATGTTCAATGATGCACTTGCAAACAGGAACGCCCAGGAGTCCTTGCTGGAACGCGCCAGGACACTGCTCTGCTACTCGGAACGCCTCAGCGCCTTCGGCCGCATTCGGAGCGCCCGGGACGGTCTGCTTCGTGCCAAAGTGATGTTTGACGAAGCGGGTGCCCATGCCTGGGCCCAGCACGTGGACTCGCTGCTGCTCGACGAGCGGGTGGAACCAGCCGGCACGCCCGACAATCCGGCGATGCTGATGCTTGCAGACCACGAACGCGTGCTGGCGCGAATGGTGGCCCGCGGGTTGCGGAACAAGGAAATCGCGGCCACCCTCTATGTTTCCGTCCGTACAGTCGAGGTGCGCCTGACTGCGATTTACAGGAAGCTCGGAGTCGAATCACGAGCCCAGCTGACGGCCCTTGCGGCCGGCAAGGCAGCCGCCCTGGCTAAGGAGCCGTTCGTCCTTCCTGCCGTCTAGGACAGTAGCGGGGCGGCGTGCCCCCGGATGAGGTGCGCCCCGGTCGGGCCCCGGCTGAGGCGCCGGCGTTGCAGGTACCCGCAGTTCCCGCATTGTTCCCGGTCAGCGCCCGCAGTACCGCCGCCGTTCCGCACCGGAACGGGCCGGAACGGACTAATTTTGCAATAGGCAATGCACATCCCGGAGCTGCACGTGGGAAGGACTCGGATATGAGAACGGCCACCAGGAAGGCCGGTGCACGGTGACTGCGGAAACCGTCCTTGCCCGCATCAACGTCATGGAACCTTGGCTCGGCGACGAAGAAGCGCGAGCCGTCGCGGACGTACTGGCCTCCGGTCTGCTCTCGCAAGGGCCCAAGGTCAGGGAGTTCGAGGCGAGGTTCAGCGTCTCTCAAGAAGTGCGCCACGCCGTCGCAACCTCCAGCAGTACCACCGCACTGCACTTGGCGCTGATAGTGGCCGGCATAGGTCCCGGCGATGACGTGGTGGTTCCGTCGCTGGCCTTCATCGCCACGGCGAATGCGGTGACGTATATCGGGGCACGGCCGGTCTTCTGCGACGTGGACCCCGCTACCGGAACTGTGACGGCGGCCACGGTCCGGGCGGCGTTGACCCTGGACACGCGGGCCGTGATCGTGGTGGACCAGTCCGGCGTCCCCGTTGACCTGGACCCCGTCCGCGAACTGTGCGACCGTCACGAAATCACTGTGATCGAAGACGCCGGCTGCGCCGTAGGCTCGGAATACAAGGGCAGGCCCGTGGGCACGGGGGCCGACATTTCCGTGTGGTCGTTCCACCAGGACAACGTGCTGACCACTGGCGAGGGCGGGATGCTGACAACCCACCGGGCGGACTGGGCGGCACGGGCCCGGAGCCTCCGCGGCCACTCCCTGAACGTGCCGGCGGCGGACCGTCGCGGACCCCGCATTGCCGCGCCGGAGGTGTATGTCGAGGTCGGCTTCGACTACCAGATGACGGATCTGCAGGCCACCGTCGGCATCGTGCAGCTGGGCCGGCTGGGCGAGATAGTGGCTCGCCGCCGGGAGATCGCCGCGAAGTATGAGGCAGGGCTTTCCGGCCTGGCTGGTCTGCGGTTTGTGGCCGACCCACCGTACGGGACGGCCAACTTCCAGTCCTTTTGGGTCGAAGTCCTCCCGGATTTCGCCATTGACCGCGAAGGGCTCCTGGCCCGCCTGGCCGATGCCGGAATTTCGGCGCGCCGCGGCGCCATGGCGGCTCACCGGCAGCCTGCCTACCGGTGGCGCGAAACTGGCAACGCAGGGCTCCAGAACACCGAACGGCTGACGGACCGGACCCTGGTTCTCCCGATTTTCCACGGTCTGGACAACGTGGGCCTGAACCGGGTCATGAACAGCGTACGGGCGGCCGCCGGTGTACGCCGGTGAGCGAACTCGGGCTGATCGCAGCAAGCGGGCTGGCCCGGGAGGTCCTGACCATGGTCCGCGCCAGCGGGCAGTATGACGTCGTCGGGCTGCTCGACGACGACAAGGAAATGGCAGGCGTCACCGTGGACGGCGCGCCGGTGCTGGGGACCATTGACGACGCCTCCAAGTTCACGCACGCACTGGTGCTGGTCTGCCTGGCCTCGGGAAAGTCCCGGGAAACCGTGGTGGAACGGCTGGCGGCCCTGGGCGTGCGCGATGCCCGGTACGCCACTGCGATCGACCCCACCGTTGAGTGTCCCGAGGGTTGCCGGATTGGCCGGGGCAGCATCATGCTGCGGAATGTGACGCTGACGGCAGCGGTCACGCTTGGGGCGCATGTTGTGGCAATGCCGTCCGTGACTTTCACGCACGACGACGACGTGGCGGATTTCGCGACGTTCGCGGCGGGTGTGTCGCTGGGCGGCGGAGTCCGGATCGGCCGGGCGGCCTACCTGGGACTGAATTCCAGCGTACGTGCACGGACTTCAGTGGGGTCCTACGCGACCGTTGGAAATGGGGCGGCAGTGTTGAGCAACGTACCCGACGGCGAAACATGGGTCGGCGTCCCCGCCCACCCTATCGATCAGGAATAAGCCAGGGAAAGCACTCCGGCGGCAAGGCCCACTCCATGGCGGGGGCCAACCTCAGTGCAGCCCGCTCCTCGACCGTGCCAAGTTCGTCGACGCGTTCGCTCACTGGACTTCCCTCCATGGTGTGCCTACGAGCGCTGTCCCGGCCGATGCGCGGCCCTCGACATGAGCGATCCGACGCCCTCGCAGATAGCCAGCGGCAGTGCACGCCAGAACGGCCATCACCGCACCCGCGCGGCCCAAGCCTTGGGGGTCTGATCCCCGGCCCCAATCACGAATCCCGGAAAAAACGGCCCGTGGCAGTACGCTGCGCACGTAGCGCCGCTCAGGGCCGAGTGCCCGCTTGTGGCCAACGATCTGGCTTACCCGCGCCTTGGAGATACCTTCGGACCAGGAACGCGACAGCATGTAGGGGATGGTTCCCCTGTCGGCAGGGACGTGATGACGAACCAGGGCGGCCGGCTCGTAGACGATCCGTGACCCAGGCGCGCCCATCTTCGAACGGATGCAGATTTCGGTCTCCTCGCACCCGAGCGGTTTCGTGCCCTGCCGGCCGAGGGAGACATTGAAGCCTCCAACCTGGCGGAGGACTTCGAGCCTGAAGGACATGTTTGCGCCGATGACGTTCCGGACCTCGGAGGCCACCTTGGGCATTCCGCGGTGGCTGCATCCTACGATCCAGTCGAGCTCTTCACCGAAGTAGCCCGGACGGCTTGTTTCCCACACCGGTTCCACGCGGCCGCCGACGGCCAGGACATCAGGATCGTCATAAAGGGCGAGCAGCCGCTCCAGCCAGTCCGGGGCTGCCTCGGCGTCGTCGTCCAAGAAAGCCACGATGTCGGAATCTGCCAGGCCCACCCCGGTATTTCGAGCGCCTGAGAGCCCCGGGGGACCGGAGCTCTCCACGACTGTCACGTTGTCCACGATCTCGATAAGCCGCTCATACAGAGCCTCGTTGTGGTCAATCACCACCAGGACCTCCTGGGGTGCAACTGTTTGGGCCCGGACGGACTCGATGACATCCAGTAGCAGGTCCCAACGCTTCGCGGTGTAGGTACAAATGACAATAGAGGCCGTCGGCGGCGGGTTAAGGCTAAACATGCTGGCCTCCCCGAGCCGCAGAGAGGACTGTTTGGGGATCCATGGGCGTCCGCGGGACGCTGATATTTGCGTAGGTATATTTCACCCGGCGGAGGGCTTCAGGTCTGGCGCCCGCGGTGGGCGCCTCCCACATGGTGCATTCGCGCGCCAGCGTTCCCAGTACCCGCCAGCCGTCACGGAACGTCTGCAGGTTCGACGCGCCGGAGATCCGGTCCAGCTCCAGGCTGGGGACTTCGGCAATGCGCAGACCGGCCTTTGCCGCCCGGACAATCAGCTCGGTCTCAATTTCAAAGCCGTCCGATTCCAGCTGAAGGATCTCCAGGCATTCCCTCCGAAACGCAATATATCCATAGCAAAGGTCAGAGTAATTGCTGTGCAGGACCGCATTGGCCAATCCGGTCAGAGCGCGGTTGCCGGCCTTCCTCAGCCGGGTCAGGTCTTCGGATCCTCCGCCCGTGACATGGCGCGAACCCTTAACAAAGTCGAAATCGTGCTGAAGCGGGGCAACGAACCAGCCGATCTCCTGGGGATCCATGCTGCCATCCGCATCCAGCATGACAATGATGTCCCCTGAGGCTGCGGCAAAACCCGAACGGAGGGCCACGCCCTTACCCTTGCGCTGCTCATCGACGATGACAAGGTTGTCACGGATAGCGCGGGCTACTCCCACCGTGTTGTCCGTGGAACGGCCGTCCACGATGACAACCTCGTCCACATACGAGGGAATCCGGCGAAGCACCCACGGGATATTCCTCGCCTCGTTCAGGGTGGGGATGACGACACTGACTGACGCCCTCGGAGCTTCGAAGGCCAGCGTCGGGAATGTTATTGGGAGCTGGGTTGAAATAGACAAATGCCTCACCACTTCATGACGCTTGCGGATTTAGTCAACTCCGCGCTCGGCTCGGAAGTCGGGCGCGGCACTAGCGCTTCATCCGGTCATGGGTCTGGTCTCTGGCCCAGCTCTCATTCATTGCCATTGACTCTGGCCGTGAAAAGAGCCTACGTGGCGCTCCATGAGCTATCACGAGTAGTCAGTACTCGCTTTTAAGAGCACTCCCGCTGGCCATTCGTAAGTACAGGGATTTACCAACAGGTGAATTCTTTAGGTATGGGGTATTGGGAACCCAGTAATTATTAGGTACAGGGCTGTCATTGTGCGGCCTCATTGGGCGCTCCTACGCTGGGTGCCTAGGGCTTCTGCCGTCGTTTCTGTCGACGCATATGCGGAGCTCAGGCGTGACATCCAAGAACCCAGGAGATCAGCCATGAAGGTAAATAGGCCCGTCAAGTGGCTAAGCCAGGCACTCGTCCTGCGCACCCTAGGCGTAAGGCGGGGAGAGGGTCGCTCGGCTGGTCTTCGCCTACGCGGGTCGCGGAAATTGCGGCTCCCTGCACTGCTGACAGCGCTGCTGCTTGCGCTGTGTGGTGTTCTGGTGGTGCCGGTTGCGGCGTCGGCTGCTCCGGGTGATGTTGGGGTTGAGGGTCCGTCGCATTCGGGGACGGGGACGCCGACGGGTACGAAGCGGGCGGAGAGTGCGTTGTGGTTCAACGACGGGCTCTGGTGGGGGAACCTGTGGGACACTGCCAGCTCTGATTTTCATATCTTCCGGTTCAATGCCGCGACGAGCTCGTGGGTCAATACGGGTGTGGCGACGGAGACGCGGGCGAACACCCATCATGACGTGTTGTGGGACGGGACGACGCTGTATGTGGCGAGCCATCAGTTCGTCGACGACGGTCTGCCGGCTTTGGCGAACTTCCCGACTTTGATGCGGCGTTACAGCTACAACTCGAGTACGAAGACGTACTCGCTGCTGTCTTCTACACAGATCAACAACTATAAAATTGAAACCCTGACCATCGATAAGGACTCGACGGGTCGTGTGTGGGCCACGTGGCAGCAGGGGAACCGAATCTATCTGAACGCCACTGGCACGGATGGCAAGACCTGGGGAACGCCGTTCCAGCATCCTGCGTCGTTGAGCAACGTGTCTGTGGACGACACATCGGCTGTGATCGCATTCGGACCCGGCAAGATGGGCCTGATGTGGAGCCGGCAGATGGATAGCGCCACCGACGGCATGTACTGGAGCTACCGTGCCGACAGTGCCGGCGGAGCCCCGAATACTGGATGGAGCACTCCTGTGGCGGCGGTCTCGGGGCTGGCCAGCGCTGATGACCACATGAATTTGAAGTGGCTGGACTCCTCGGGTGACCGGGTTTTCGCCGCCGTCAAGACGTCCTTCACGTCCGCCCCCCAGCCGCTGATCCAGCTGTTGGCGTTGAATGGCACGACCTGGTCGGCGCACCCGATCGCGCCTGTGTCCGAATGCCCGAACCGGGTGATCGTCCTGATTGATGAGAGCACGCAGAGGCTGCGTACCTTCGCTACCTATCCGAAGCCGAGTGGCACGACGAACGCCGGTGTCTGCACTTCGTCGGGAGGTGCGATCTACGAGAAGTCCGCGCCGCTGAACGACCCCGACAGGCTCGCCAGCGCGACGAAGACGGCTCGCATCGTGGACGCCGACCAGTATGTGCACAACGTGACGTCAACGAAGCAGAACCTCAACACTCAGACTCGGGGCACGGCCAACAGCGGCCTGCTGTTGCTGGCCGACGTGAACGCCACAAGCCGGTACTGGCACTTTTACGACCCCAGCGGTGGTGGTGGTGATACTACGGCTCCGACGGTGACGGGAATCTCTCCGGCTGATGGGGCAACTGGAGTGGCGGTGACAGCAAATGTGACTGGCTCGTTCTCGGAGGCGATGGATGCCTCGACGATCACCTCGAGCACGTTCACGCTGAAGGCGGGGACGACAACCGTGCCGGCAGCTGTGACTTACAGCAGCACGGGCAACCTTGCGACGTTGAACCCGACTGCTGACCTGGCCGCAAACACGACATACACTGCGACGATCGAGAGCGGCCCCACTGGGGTGAAGGATGTTGCCGGCAACCCGCTGGCGACGGACAGGACCTGGACCTTCACCACGGCTCCCGCGGGCGGCGGTGATACTACAGCTCCGACGGTGACAGGGACGTCTCCGGTTGCTGGTGCGACCGGTGTGGCGGTGACGGCGAATGTGACGGGGTCGTTCTCGGAGGCAATGGATGCCTCGACAGTCACCTCGAGCACGTTCACGTTGACGGGGCCGGGGACAACGCCGGTGCCGGCAGCTGTGACGTACAGCAGCACGGGCAACGTTGCGACGTTGAACCCGACTGCTGACCTGGCCGCAAACACGACATACACTGCGACGATCAAGAGCGGCCCCACTGGGGTGAAGGATGTTGCCGGCAACCCGCTGGCGACCGACAGGACCTGGACCTTCACCACGGCTCCCGCGGGCGGCGGCACGCCCCAAACGGTCACGCTCACGGCCACCG
>NZ_JANCLV010000005.1:0-110368 GCF_024294965.1 Pseudarthrobacter humi | reverse complement strand
CTGACCGGTGAACTCGGCCAACAGCTCTCCCTGGGAATGGACACCACCAGCGGCGACGGCCTGGACCTCAACTCCAAGGAGGCCGGCAGCACGCTCGCACCCAAACTCATCCTCACCCTGAGCTAGGTCAGGCAGGAAGAGGACAAAACAGGCCCTTCGCAGATGAGCGTGGTTAGGGCGGTCTGAGACTGTCGCCGCGGGGTGGGGCAGTTTCCGGTGCGGCGTGGTGCAGCGGAAAAGAGGTCAGGGCCTCTTTGAATTGGTAGCGACCAAGCAAACCAATACCAAAAGAGACCCTGACATGAATAACTCTATGTCTTGTTCTGATGGCCGCTGGTGCACGCGCGCGGATGCGCTGCTCGGTGTCGAAGGCGTACACGTCAGCTCCGTCACCGCAACCCCAGGCGGATTGATTCTGAGCGTCGAGACCGGGGAGGACGTCACCGGCTGCCCCGACTGCGGCGTCGTTGCGGTCGGGCACGGGCGCCGGCAGGTTCGGCTCCATGACATTCCCTGTTTCGGCAGGCCGGTGCGGCTGCTGTGGGCCAAGCGTGTCTGGCGCTGCCCGGATCCGGACTGCCCGAGGACGACGTTCACCGAGGAGCACCCGCTGGCCGGGCCCCGGGCGAAACTTACCGACCGTGCCGTGAACTGGGCAACCGACGCGCTGCAGCATTTCGACTCCTCGGTATCGGCACTGGCCCACCAGCTCGGCGTCTCCTGGCACACCGTGTGGCACGGGATCCGGGCCGAGGCCGCGCGGCGGATCGCTGACACAGGCCGGCTGAAGGGGGTGAATGCGCTCGGCGTCGACGAACATGTCTGGGCCCACACTGGTCCGCCCGGCACCGGGATGGTCACCGGGATCGTGGATCACACCCGCGACGCGGACGGCATCGTTCACGCCCGGCTGCTTGACCTGGTTCCGGGACGGTCCGGGAAGGCCTACGCGGACTGGCTCAAAGACCGCGGCGCCGGGTTCACCGCCGGGATCAAGACCGCTGCGCTGGATCCGTTCCGCGGCTACGCGAACGCGATCCGTGACGAACTGCCCGAAGCCATCACCGTCCTGGATGCCTTCCACGTCGTGAAACTGGGTTCGGCCATGGTCGATGAGGTCCGCCGCCGGGTCCAGCAGGACACCCTGGGACACCGCGGCCGCAAGGGCGATCCGCTCTACGGGATCCGCAGGACCCTGCAGATCGGCGCAGAACACCTCAGCGAGAAACAGGCCGCACGCCTCGATGCGAAACTCACCATCGGGGACCCGGACCACGAAGTCACGCTGGCCTGGCAGTGCTACCAGAAGCTCCGCAACATCTACCACGCAAGGCCGGAACGCGGCCGTGAACTCGTCACCGAGGTCATCGCGTCGTTCCCGACCTGCCCCATCCCGGAAGTCGCCCGCCTCGGCCGGACACTCAAACAATGGAAAGCCGCGATCTTGGCCTACTTCGACACCCTCGGCGCCTCCAACGGCCCCACCGAGGCGATCAATGGCGTCATCGAGACCACCCGCAGAATAGCGCGAGGCTTCCGCAACTTCCCCAACTACAGAATCAGATGCCTACTCGCCGCCGGCGGCCACCGTCCCTACCGGGCAAAACAAACCAACCATGCCTAAATGCGAAGGGCCACAAAACATGGCAGGGACCCCATCCTTAGGGATGGGGTCCCTGCCATGTTTAGCGACGCGCCCGTCACAGGTCAGATGGAGTGTGCGCTCACTGGACCTCGCTCCACGGTGCGCGTGCAATGACGGTCCCGGACAGCGGGCGGCCCTCCACGTGCGCTATCCGGCGTCCGCGTACGTACCCGGCGGCCGTCCAGGCCAGGACTGCGATGACGGCTCCCGCCCGGCCCAGCCCCTGCGGGTTGTCGCCCCGGCCCCAATCGCGCACTCCCGCAAAAACGGCCCGGGGCAGTACGCTGCGCACGTAGCGCCGCTCAGGGCCGAGAGCCCGTTTTTGGCCTACCACGCGGCTGACCTGGGCTTTGGAGATGCCTTCGGACCAGGAACGCGACAGCATGTAGCGCAATGTCCCCCTGTCCGCCGGCACATGGTGGCGGACCAAAGCCGCAGGTTCGTAGACGATCCGCGATCCGGGTGAGCCCATCTTCGAACGGATGCAGATCTCGGTCTCCTCACAGCCAAGGGGCAAGGTGCCCTGGCGGCCCAGCGAAAGGTTGAAGCCGCCTACCTGCCGGAGGACTTCGCGCCTGAAGGACATGTTTGCGCCGATGACGTTCCGGACCTCGGAGGCCACCTTGGGCATTCCGCGGTGGCTGCATCCTACGATCCAGTCGAGCTCTTCACCGAAGTAGCCCGGACGGCCTGTTTCCCACACCGGTTCCACGCGGCCGCCGACGGCCAGGACATCAGGATCGTCATAAAGGGCGAGCAGCCGTTGAAGCCAGTCCGGGGCTGCCTCGGCGTCGTCGTCGAGGAAGGCAACAATGTCCGAGTCGGCCAGTCCGACGCCGGTGTTCCGTGCTCCGGACAACCCGCGTGGACCGCTGCTCTCCACCACCGTCACGTCATCTACGATTTCGGTGAGCCGCTCGTAGAGGTCCGCGTTATGGTCAATCACCACCAGTACCTCCTGGGGTGCAACTGATTGGGCCCGGACGGACTCTATGACGTCCAGCAACCGGTCCCAACGCCTTTCGGTATAAGCACAAATGACGATCGTTACGCTCGGCCTTGCACCACGATCCAGCATGTTACGCTCCCCGAGCCGCAGAGAGGACTGTTTGGGGATCCATGGGCGTCCGCGGGACGCTGATATTTGCGTAGGTATATTTCACCCGGCGGAGGGCTTCAGGTCTGGCGCCCGCGGTGGGCGCCTCCCACATGGTGCATTCGCGCGCCAGCGTTCCCAGTACCCGCCAGCCGTCACGGAACGTCTGCAGGTTCGACGCGCCGGAGATCCTGTCCAGCTCCAGGCTGGGGACTTCGGCAATGCGCAGACCGGCCTTTGCCGCCCGGACAATCAGCTCGGTCTCAATTTCAAAGCCGTCCGATTCCAGCTGAAGGATCTCCAGGCATTCCCTCCGAAACGCAATATATCCATAGCAAAGGTCAGAGTAATTGCTGTGCAGGACCGCATTGGCCAATCCGGTCAGAGCGCGGTTGCCGGCCTTCCTCAGCCGGGTCAGGTCTTCGGATCCTCCGCCCGTGACATGGCGCGAACCCTTAACAAAGTCGAAATCGTGCTGAAGCGGGGCAACGAACCAGCCGATCTCCTGGGGATCCATGCTGCCATCCGCATCCAGCATGACAATGATGTCCCCTGAGGCTGCGGCAAAACCCGAACGAAGGGCCACGCCCTTACCCTTGCGCTGCTCATCGACGATGACAAGGTTGTCACGGATAGCGCGGGCTACTCCCACCGTGTTGTCCGTGGACCGGCCGTCCACGATGACAACCTCGTCCACATACGAGGGAATCCGGCGAAGCACCCACGGGATATTCCTCGCCTCGTTCAGGGTGGGGATGACGACACTGACTGACGCCCTCGGAGCTTCGAAGGCCAGCATAGGGAATGTTATCGGGAGCTGGGTTGAAATAGACAAATACCTCACCACTTCATGACGCTTGCGGATTTCGTCAACTCCGCACTCGACTCAGAAGTCGGGCGCAGATTTATCGCTTTATCCGGTCATGGGTCTGGTCTCTGGCCCCAGCTCTCATTTAGCCTTCGACTCTGGCCGTGAAAATGAGCCTATGGCTGGCCTGAGGAGCCTGTCACCAGTGGCAGGTACTCACTTTTGAGCGCCGGATATACGTTCCCTACCCAAGTACAGGGGTTAGCCGCCGGTCAAAATATTAGGTATAGGGTTCTCATTCCGCCCATATATCTTAGGGATTTGACCGCTGTATCTGGGCTAGCGCGCCTAGGGGACTTCACGTTGATGATTTCCAAGTGCCCGGGAGCCCCGTTGAAAATGGCCCGTAGCGTCGGGTGTCTCGCCTTCCATAAAGCACCGCCGAAACCATCACCGGGCGGACCGAACGCTGGGAGGCCCCTTCCGGCCAGATAGCCGAAGTTGGCTGACCGCGTTCAGGCCACGCCTACACCGCCGTCCGGAAGAAAAGCTCCGTGGCCGTTGCCAGCCGGTGCGGGTCATCCACGCCGCAGAGCTCGCGGGCTGAATGCATTGACAGCAGGGGCACGCCGACGTCGACAGTCCGGATCCCCAGGCGCGTGGCGGTCAGGGGGCCGATGGTGGAGCCGCAGGGCATCACGTTGTTGGACACAAATTCTTGGTACGGCACCTCCGCCTCCCCGCACAGCCTCGCCCAGAAAGCCGCGCCGATGGCATCGGTCGCGTACCGCTGGTTGGCGTTGATCTTCAGCAGCGGGCCGCTGTTCAGGACCGGGTGGTTGGCCGGATCGTGCCGCTCCGGGTAGTTGGGGTGGACGGCGTGGCCGGCGTCCGCGGAAACACAGAACGACGCCGCCAGCGCCTGCCGCCGCTGGCTCACCGTTGCGCCCAGCCCGTCGGAGATCCGCACGAGGACGTCCTCGAGGACGGGCCCGGACGCGCCGGAACGGGAGTTGGAACCGATTTCCTCGTGATCGAACGCCGCAAGGACGGCGATAGGGGCGCCGGCGATCGGCCTACCTGCCGCGCCGCCGGACGCAGCAGAAGAATGCGCGATCAGTGCCGCCAGCCCTGCGTGCGTCGCGGAAAGGTTGTCCAGCCGCCCGGAGGCGAAGAACTCACTGTTGGCACCGAAAACCGCAGGTGCCTGCGTGTCTGCAATGACGACGTCGTACCCTCCGATCCTGGCCGGATCAACGGACGCACCGGGCACATGCGATGCCAAAACCGCCAGCAGGTCGACATCGGAAGGGCTACCGAGGCCCCACACGGGGTTCATGTGCCGCTGCTTGTCCAGGGTCAGGCCGTCGTTGACGGCACGGTCAAGGTGGATGGCCAGCTGCGGGAAGCGGAGCATGGGCCCGGTAGCGGTGAGGTGTTCGGTGCCGTCCAGCATGACCAGGCGGCCCGCCAGCTGAAGTTCGCGGTCCAACCAGGAGTTGAGCAGTGGCCCGCCGTAGACCTCCACCCCGGCCTGCAGCCAGCCGAACGCTCCCGCGGTGGGCTTGGGCTTGAGCTTGAAGGATGGGGAGTCCGTGTGCGCGCCAAGGATGTTGAACCCGGTGGTGGGTCCGGCATTTTCCGGGACCACCCAGGCGATCAGCGCGCCGTCGCGGACCATGTAGAACGACCCGGCCCCGCCGCCCCAGGGCTCACGCTCGTCCAGGCCCGTGAACCCTGCGGCGTCCAGCCGCCGGGCGGCCTCGTGGACGGCGTGGAAGCTCGACGGCGATGCGATGACGTACGCGCCCAGGTCCTGGATGTGGTCAACGGCATTGGACGCGGCGGCACTGGAGCGTGAAGGCATGGTTCCGAGTCTAGATGGTCACGTTGAGCCCCGCGGTGTAGCCGGCCGAAGCCGATCCGGTCATGGTGGCCAGCTGGTAGATGCCGCCGTCGTCCCCGAAGACGTTGTCTGACTGCAGGGTGGTCCGGGGAAAGTTCCGTGCACTGGATTCATAGCCAGCCGTTGCGTAGACCTCCTTGCAGGCAGCGTCGGTCAGCGCGATCTGCGAGACCGCCAGAACCTGCCCCGCCGCCGTGGCGTTGCTCATGGACTCGAACACCTCGAAGTGGATGTGCGGCCAGCGCCCGGAATAGGCTCCGGGGAAGATGGACGTGAAGGTGACCTGGCCGTTGGAGTCGGCCTCCTGGACGCCGCGGAGGTAGTTTTCGTTTGCCAGTCCGGAATCGTACATGGAGTACCTGCCGTCCCGGTCGCAGTGCCAGGCGTAAACGGCCGCGCCCGCCAGGGGTACACAGCCATTGGCGTTGTCCAGCAGGGTCAGGGTGAATGTCAGCGGCACGCCTTCAGCCTTGGCGGACCCGGTCCCGAAGCTGGAGGTGATGTCCTGCCGGACCACGCCGGAGGCTGCCAGGACGTTGGGGCCGTTGGAGCCGTCACCCGGGTAGGGCCCCGCCGTTTCCTGCGGGATCTCCACGCCGCACTCCGCGATCGCCCGGGTGAGCGTGGGGCTGGCGGTGGGAGTCGCCGCCGTCGTGGTGGCGGCACTTGCGGAGGATGAGGCACTCTCCGGGGCGGCCGACGTCGACGTGCCGGCTGTGGTGCCTGACCCGCCGGGCGTGCACGCTGCCAAGGCCGCGGCCGCACCGCCGGCGCCGAAGAACATTCCGAGGGAACGGCGGCTGATCATGGTGGAAAGATCAAATTCAAGGCCGCGGTCGTGGTTGGGGTGGGGAAGGTGGTTGCTCATGGCTCCATCCAACGCGCCCCGCCTGTCCCCTGCATAGGCCCTTCCTGTGCGGAACCTGTGCCGTCAGTCGTCCGCGCCAGCGTCAGTCGTCCGCGCCAGCGTCAGTCGTCCTCGCCAGCGTCAGTAGTCCGGATTGCTGGGGACTACCAGGCCTGTCTCGTAGGCGTAAACCACTGCCTGGACCCGGTCGCGCAGGTGAAGCTTGGTCAGGATGCGGCGGACGTGGGTCTTCACCGTTGCTTCGGAGAGGAAATACCGGTGCGCGATCTCGGCGTTGGACAGGCCCTCCGCCATGGCCCCGAGCATTTCTGTTTCGCGCGGTGTGAGGTCTTCGAGCAGGGCATCCCGCGGCGCGGCGGAGGGGGCCGGCACCGCTGCACCGCGGACATAGGTCTCCAACAGCCGCTGCGTGACCCTCGGTGCCACGACGGCATCCCCGCTGGCCACCACCCGGACCGCGCTGACCAGCTCCGACGGCGCCACGTCCTTGAGGAGGAAGGCGGACGCGCCGGCCTGGAGTCCGGCGAAGGCGTATTCGTCCACATCGAAGGTGGTGAGGATGATGATCCGGGCGCACGATCGGGAGGCTGTGATGGCGCGGGTTGCCTCGATACCGTCCAGCACGGGCATCCTGACGTCCATCAGCACCACGTCGGGTTTGAGGTCGCGGACCAGCCGGACCGCCTCGGCACCGTCAGAGGCCTCGCCCACGATATGCAGGTCTTCCTCGCCCTCGAGGATGAGGCGGAACCCCATCCTCAGCAGGGGCTGGTCATCAACCAGCAGGACGGTTATGGGTTGGGTTTCAGTCACGGGTGCCTTGCAGTTGGGATGGACGGTTGTGGGGTTCCACTGGCTCGTCGGCCGGCCAGTTCAGGACGGCACACACGCGCCAGCCGCGGCCGCGCCGCCCGGCCACCACGGTGCCTGCGTAGATGCGCGCCCGTTCGGCCATCCCCGCCAGCCCCTGGCCGGAACCGGGGCCGACGCCGGAGCCAGGGAGCCCTGGACCTGGCCCGCCGCCGTCGGACGTGCCTGGACCCGGGACTCCCGCGCCGTCGTCGAGCACTTCAATAGTGACCGTGGGGCCGGCCCGGACGATGCCCACATCCACGCGTCCCAGCGACCGGCCGTAGCGGAGCACATTGGTCAGTGACTCCTGCACAATCCTGTAGACCGTCAGCTGGAAGGCCGCGTCGTCCGGCAGCGCCGGACCGGTGTGTGAGTAGTGCAGCGGCAAGCCCGCGGTGCGGAAGCCTTCCAGGAGCGTCGCCAGGCTGTCGCCCGAAGCGAGCGGCTGACGCGGCGCCGTCCCGCCGGCGTCGTCCCGGAGTACACCCAGGACACGCCGCATGTCCGCCAGCGCCGTCCGGCCGGTCCGCGACAGCTCACCCAGCACTTCCGCGGCGCGGTCGGGGCTTTTCCGGACCACAATGGCGGCGCCATCGGAGAGGCTGACCATCACCGTCAGTGAGTGAGCCACGACGTCGTGCATTTCGCGGGCGATCCGGTTGCGTTCGTTAACGGACGCCAGGCTGGCCGTCCGCGCCGCCCACGCGGCGATCTCCTGCTCATGTTCCCGGCGCTGCCGCACCGAGATGCCGATCCCGGTGGCGATGACGTTGGACAGGGCGATGGTGGCGCCGGTGGCGATGCTGGTCAGGAGGTGGAAGGCGCCGGGATTGCCACCGGCATCATGGACGAAGGAATTCTCCATGGGACCAACGGCGGCCAGCAGGTACAGCAGGGCCAGCGGCGCTGTGGCGGCGGCCATGGCCACCAGCGCGAACCGGCGCGTGTGCACCACGGCCACGGCGTACAGCGAGAACCACAAGCCCGCCGAGACATTGGAGCCCCACGGGTGCAGCAGCGTGACTGCCACTTCCATCACCGCCACGAAGGCAGCCAACGCCACAGGGTGGGAGCGCCGGAAGAACAGGGCCCCGGCGACCACAAGGAGGAGCGCCGCCGCCAGCCAGGCGCCGGACATGATCGCGTCCACCACGGTCGGCGCCACCAGAAGCGCGTAGCTGAACACCACCACACCGTCCATCACCCGGGGATGCTGGTAAAGGTAACGCCGGAGCAGGCCGCGGCGCTTGGCCGTGATCTCGGCAAGGGACGCGTCGGCCTGGCTGGCCGGCGCGTCCCTCACGAGTGCCGCTTCATTCATGCTCTGAGCCTAGTGTCCGCCTAAACGTCGCGTTTCTTGAGCACGATCATGGCCGGTACCAGGAACAGCAGGACGTAGCCCAGGAATATCAGGCCACCCTGCCAGGGATCGATGACCCCGTCGGTGTGGCCAATGGACAGGAACCGTCCGCCGGCGTCGCTGGGGAGGTACTGGGGCACGTACTTCCAGAAGTCACCGGGGATGAACGTCATGAAGCTGGCCGCGATGGACAGGACAAAGAACAGGCCCACCAGGACCGTGATGCCGCCCGCGGAGTTGCGCAGCAGCGCACCAAGTGACAGGCCGATCAGGGCCACCCCGGCAACGTAGAGGCCGCCCGTGAAGACGCTGTACAGCACGCCCTCCGTGGACCAGTCCAGGTCCAGGCCCAGTCCCTGGAAGACCGGCATGGCGATCAGGAACGTGGCCACGGCGGCGATGGTGGTGATGACGTAGGAGATCACGGCGAGCAGGATCGCCTTGGCCACAAAGGCCGGTGTGCGGCGCGGGACGGCGTTCATGGTGGAACGGATCATACCCGTGGCGTACTCGGAGGAGATGAACAGGACAGCCAGCGAGCCCAGCACCAGGATGCCGATCTGCAGGCCTGCATTGGGCAGGTTGTACAGGTCAAAGCCTGATCCCGGCGGGAACGTCTGGGACATCATTTCCGGCGTCAGCGTCTGGCCCTGGTCCCGGGCCTGCCGGGCCATTTCGTCCAGGAAGGAAAACCGGATCAGGACGGCGAGGGCCCCGACGCCGATGATCGCCACCAGGGTCAGGAGCAGCAGGATGCGGGTGGACATCAGGGAGAACAGCTTGATCCATTCGGACCGCAGCACACCGGCGAACGTCACGCCCTTGGTACCAGCGGTGGAACGGACCAGGGAAGTTTGGGTATCAGTCATGGTGGTCATCGTCCTTACTTTCCTGCCGTTGCCGGGGCGGTTTCCGGGGCGAACTCGCCGGCCGGTCCGCCGGTCAGGTGTGAGTGGTATTCCACTTCGTCCTTGGTGAGGTCGAAGTAGGCGTCTTCCAGAGACGATTGCTGCGGGGTGAGTTCGTAGACGAGCACCCGGTTGTCCAGTGCCACCTGGGCAATGTGGCGTGCGTCCAGGCCTGTCACTTCCAGGGTTTCGGGCTGGCCCTGGTCCACGGTCACGCCATGGCCGGACAGCAGCGCGGACAGCTGGGTGGCTGCGGACGTGCGGACCAGGGTCTTGACCTGACGGGTGCCGGCAATGATGTCCTGCACGGGGGCGTCCGCAATGATCTTGCCGCGGCCGATCACGATCAGATGGTCTGCCGTCTGGGCCATTTCGCTCATGAGGTGTGAGGACAGGAAGACGGTCTTGCCCTGCCCGGCGAGGTAGCGGACCAGGTTGCGGACCCACAACACACCTTCCGGATCGAGGCCGTTGACCGGCTCGTCCAGGATCAGGGTCTGCGGGTCGCCAAGGAGCGCGTTGGCAATGCCCAGGCGCTGCCCCATGCCCAGCGAGAAGCCGCCTGCCTTCTTCCTGGCCACTGCCTCCAGGCCGGTCATCTCGATGACTTCATGCACGCGGGACGTGGGAATGTTGTGCGTCGCCGCCATGGCCCGCAGGTGGTTGTAGGCGCTGCGGCTGGTGTGGACGGCTTTGGCGTCCAGCAGCGCACCCACCTGGTGCAGGGGGGCCTTGTGGTCGGCGTAGTGCAGGCCGTTGACGGTGACCGTGCCCGACGTCGGCCGGTCCAGTCCCATGATCATGCGCATGGTGGTGGATTTGCCGGCACCGTTCGGGCCCAGGAAGCCCGTGACCTGCCCTGCTTTAACGGTGAAGCTGACGCCGTCAACCGCCGTTTTGCTGCCGTAGACCTTTGACAGGCCTGTTGCCTCAATCATGGAAATGTTCCTTAGAAACAGCAGCCTGGTGGCTGCGGGGTGTGGGGAAGCTTTCGTGTGTACGCTCCACGCTACCGACGCCTCGGGGGGATTTCGCCTGTCTCAGGGATGATTCAGGGTCGAATCAGGGTAGTCCGCACGGATGATCAGGGGTCCCCTCAGGGGGCGCAGCAGCCTTAGGTGCGGGGCGAGTAGTAGGTCAAGGCACGCGGTTCCACCCGGATCCGGACGCTGCGCACGCCCGCCAGCGCCTCGCCGTCGACCGCCAGTGCCAGGGGGGAGCCCTCCGACTCAATCCGGACCTCGGTAGCCTCCCGTAGATGGGTGATCCGGGACGTCGCCACCGTGCCGGTCAGCACCGACCACAGGAGCCGGAGCCGGGCAAAGGATTCGTCGGCGGTGATCATGCGGACATCCAGGACGCCATCATCCATCACGGGCCGCGACAGGGGCGCGTGGTCCCGAGGGAAATAGCGCCCGCGTCCGATGTACGCGATCCAGAGTTTGTGCCGGACGCCGTCCACGGTCAGGGTGGTGGGTGTTCCCGCGGCGAACGTCCGGAACATTGCCACCACGCCGGCCAGCGGTTTACCGAGGGCCGGCTGCAGTTGTTCCCTGCGCCGGACCAGATTGGGATACAGGCCGATGCTGGCCGTGTTCAGCATGACCAGGTCAGCTGTCTCCGGGTTAACCGCCAGCCCGCGCTCCACGGTCACAATGCCGACGTCGGCCCGCGCGGCCTCACCTGCGGCCGCGGCTTCCACAGCGTCCTTCAGGTTCGCAGTCCCTGTGTCCCTCGCGAAGTGGTTAAGCGTTCCGCCCGGGAGCACCAGCAGGGGAAGGGAATGTTCGACGGCGGCGGCGGCGGCGGTGCCAACGGTACCGTCGCCGCCCCACACGCCCAAGGCACGGGTGTCCGGGTGGGAAGCGGTGGCCTGGATGGCCTCCTCCAGGCTCTCTCCCAGCTCCACCGTTTTTATATACGCCTTGGGGAATACTTCCTGGAGAGCGCCTGCCGTTTGTTCGGTGAAGGAGCCGCCGAGCGTATTCACCACGATGCTGAGGCCTTCACCGCCCGGCAGCTCCGGGGCCTGGGTTGCGGTGCGCGATACTCCGGGAAAAGGTGGGCGGACGGGCCACCACTTGCGGGTCACAAGCGCCGCCCCTGCGCCGATCGCCGAACCGAAGAACACATCCGAGGGCCAGTGGGCCCCCGTGTGGACGCGGGAGTAGGCCACCCCCAGCGCCGCCGGCGCAAGTGCCGCACCGACAACCGGCTTGACCAGCCCGGCGCCGAGCGCGAAGGCGATGGCTGAGGCCGAATGCCCCGATGGCATGGACGAAGTGGTGGGCTGCGGATGGACGAACCGGAAAACCGGCAGATGCTCAGGGAGCGGGCGTGCCCGCGGCAACAGGGTCTTGAACACCACGTTGGTCACCGCCGATGCCACCGCTTGGGCGATCAGCCCGTGCAGGGCAGCCCGGCGGGGCTTTCCGGGGAAGGCGGCCATAATCGCCGCTGCCCCGATCCACAGCTTGCCGTGGGTGGCGGAGGCGGAGAGGCGCCGGAAGAAATCATCGTGGTTTCCACCCGGGAACGACGACACGCCGCGGATAAGATGCCGGTCAAAGCGGCTGATCCAGCCCGGTCCCTTGCGCCACGCTCTGTACATCTCCCCACCCTATAACCGGCGGGTCCTCACTACTTGGAGGACTGGGGCATGGCGGGCAGGGGCTTGGAGGGCAGGGGCCTCGCGGCGCCGGCAAGGAGCAGTGCCACCAGGATCGGGGCGAGGATCGCGAGGAGGGCCAGGTGGATTCCCGTGAGGTCGCCGAGGTAGCCCAGCAACGGCGGGCCGGCGAGGAAGGAAACATACCCCAGGGTGGATACAACCGAGACCCTCGCGGCCGCATGCTTCGGATCGTCGGCGGCTGCTGACATTCCCATGGGGAAGGCCAGCGCGGAGCCCACGCCCCACAGCGCAGCACCAACCCCGGCCAGCCAGATGTTCCCCGCGAGCACAAACAGGCACAGACCCGCCGTGGCCGCGGCCATGCTGGCCCGGAGCACTACGACGCGGCCGTAGATGTCGATCACACGGCCGCCGAAGAGCCGCATCGCCGTCATCGCCAGGACAAACAAGGCGAACATCAGGGCACCGGTGGATTCCGAACTGCCCAGGCCGTCAACAGTGGCCTTGGCGATCCAGTCGTTTCCGGCGCCTTCGGTGAGGGTCGCACCCAGGACCACAACGCCGATCAGCAGGGTGCGTCCGTCACGCCAGGCCGATGGCCCCTTCGCAGCTGTCGGTTCACCTTCGACCGGAGGGGCCAGGGCCGCGTGGGGGAGGAAATAGCGGGGCGCCACGAGCGCCACCGCCACTACGACACCGGCGATGACCAGCAGGTGCACCGGCAGGCCAATACCGAGCGTCGAGAGGCCCGCGCCGATCAGTGCCCCCACAAAGGCCCCGCCGCTGAAGGCCGCATGGAACTGCGGCATGATGGTGCGCCGAAGCTTGTGCTCGACGTCGGCTCCTTCAATATTTTGGGAAACGTCCCACAGCCCGACGCCAATGCCGAAGAAGAACAGCGAAACGGCAGTGCCCGGGACCGATTGCGCCGACAGGGAAAGGGCAATGCCCACCCCGGCCAGGGCTGACAGCAGACCGCCTGTGCGCACGGCATTGGCGGTGCCGATCTTCCCCACCACAAGTCCCGCCGTCGGAAGGGCGAGCAGGGAGCCGACGGCGATGCACAGCAGAAGCGTGCCCATTTGGCCGGACGTCAGGTGCAGCGTCTCAGTGACGGCGGGGATCCTGGCGGCCCAGCTGGCAAAGACGAAGCCGTTGATCCCGAAGACCACAAAAGTGGCGGCGGCTGCTGCCCTGAGGGACGGTCCGGCCGTCGTGCTGGTATTGATGCTCATGCTTTGACTACTTCCACCGAGAGCTCGTTGAGGTGTGCGAGTTCGTCCGCACTCAGGTCTTTGTCCGTAACTATCACGTTCACGGCGTCCAAGGGGGCAACCAGGGCCATCGCGGTGGCGTTCCATTTGGCGCCGGCGCAGGCAACAATGACCCGCGCCGCGGATTCGAGTCCGGCCCGCTTCACTGCGGCGTCTTCCAGATCATGGGCCAGGAGACCGTCCCTGAGGTTCAGGGCGCAGGGGGTGATCACCGCCGCGTCGAAGCGCAGGGAGCGGATGTTGGCTTCCGCGAGCGGGCCGCGGAAGGAGAGCTCGCCAGGAACCAGGCTTCCGCCGGGGAGCAGCAGGGCGGGACGCTGGCCGGCATGCGGGTCGTCGTCGGTGACCGTCGTCAGGGAGCGCATGGACATGGGCATCAGCGTCAGTTCGCGCCCGCGGAGGACGCGGGCAATTTCCGTGGCTGTGGTGCCGCTGTCCAGCCACACGCGTTCGCGATCTCCCAGCAGGCCTGCCACGACGGCGGCGATCCTGGCCTTCACGGCCTGGTCTTCGAGTTCGCGCTGGCCGTAGCCCGGGTTTTCGCCGCCGGCAATGAGGCTCCTGGCACCGCCATGGACCCTGCGCAGCACTCCATGCGATGCGAGCAGCTCAAGGTCGCGGCGGATGGTGGCGCCCGATGCGTCGCACGCCTGGGTCAGCTCCTCCACCGAGACTTCGGCTTTGCGGCGAAGCAGCTCCCCGATCAGGCGGTGCCGCTCTTCAGTCTTCATGCTCATATGATAGCAATTTTTGATCATATGAACAGAGCACTACCGGACGCTCTCTCACTTAACGCAAGAAAATCACCATCGCTCTCTCACTTTCCTCAAGAAAGTGAGAGAGCGTCGGCCGAAAACCCGCAGGAAGTGAGTTTCTCAGGGGCGCTTCGCTCCGCCGTGGGGGCCGAAAATGTACTGCTGTGGGGAACCTTTGCGGTGTCTGGGCTGCCGGAGCAGACTGAAGAGTGTGTTCCGGTCGACCCCGGTCTCTCTTTAGTGCCGGTGAGCCTGTAAGTGAGTTTGGTGGTGGAGGGCGCAGCTTTTGTCCGCGGGACCGTGGAATGTTGCCGTTGAGCACGAATGTCAGATTTGTTGTTTATCCGCCTTCCCCGGGACACAGACGCCATCTGTTGGACTGTTCGAGGAAGGGTGAGCTCTCATGGAGGTCATTCACCCGCGCTGCGCGGGTGTCGATATTTCAAAGAAGGACGCGAAGGTCTGTGTCCGCATCCAGGGCCGCGGCGGCCGGTCCACCACATCCACCGTCACGACTTGGGGTTCGATGACGGGGCAGATCCTGGGGCTGAAGGAACACCTGCTGGACGAGCACGTGGATCTGGTGGTCATGGAGGCCACCGGTGATTACTGGCGCCCCTTCTACTACCTGCTTGAAGACGACGGACTGAACATCATCCTGGTCAATGCCCATGACGCCAGAAACGTCCCGGGCCGCAAAACCGACGTTTCCGACGCTGCCTGGCTTGCCGACCTGGGCGCCCACGGGCTGGTCCGGGCCTCCTTCGTGCCCCCGCCTCCGATCCGTGAACTGCGGGACCTGACCCGGGCCCGGACCATCATCACTCAGGAACGGACCCGGGAAATCCAGCGCCTGGAGAAACTCCTCGAGGACGCCTGCATCAAACTGTCCTCGGTAGCTTCGAACATCACCGGGGTCTCCGGACGACTGATCCTCCAAGCACTCATCGACAGGCAGACCGACCCCGCGGCCCTGGCGGAGATGGCCCAACGCCGGCTGCGGTCCAAAATCCCTGAACTCACCCAAGCCCTCAACGGCCGGTTCACCGAACACCACCGCTACATGACCGGACTCTATCTGCACCGGATTGATGCCCACACCGCCGATATCAACGACCTCAGCGCCAGGATCGAGGCGGCGATGGAGCCCTTTCGTTTCGCCCGGGAGCTCCTCGTGAGCATCCCGGGGTTCAGCACCACCATCGCGGAAATCTTCATCGCCGAAACCGGCGCCGACATGAGCGCATTCGCCACCGCAGGGCAGCTGGCATCCTAGGCCGGTACTTCCCCGGGATCCAACGAATCCGCCGGACGGGTCAAATCCACCAAAATACGGCCCGGCAACCGGTACCTCAAAGGTGCCCTGGGCATCGCTGCTCTGTCCTGCGCGAAATCGAAGAACACCTACCTCGGTGCCAGATACCGGCGCATTGCCTCCCGGCGCGGACCCGCCAAAGCCCTCGTCGCCGTCGAACACTCCATCCTCACTGCAGCGTGGCACATGCTCACCACCGGTGAACTCTACAACGACCCCGGCGCCGACTACTTCACCCGGCAGACACCCGTTAAAACCATGGCCCGGGCCGTCAGACAACTAGAATCCCTCGGCTATCAAGTCATTCTCGAACCCCTGCAACAGACCGGATAACACCGCTCACCCCACCGCACTCACCTAATTTTCATGTCAGAGAGCGTCAGCGGGCGCGCTCAACCCGCTTTTCGTCCCAGACAGGCTCGGCGGATTCGTAGACGCGGCCGTCGGAACCGAACACCAGGAACCGGTCAAAGGTGCGGGCGAACCAGCGGTCGTGGGTGACCGCCAGGACCGTTCCCTCGAAGTGGTCGATGGCCTTTTCCAGGGCCTCGGCCGAATGCAGGTCCAGGTTGTCGGTGGGCTCATCCAGCAGGAGGAGCGTTGCGCCCGAGAGCTGCAGCAGCAGGATCTGGAACCGTGCCTGCTGGCCGCCGGAGAGCGATTCGTATTTCTGCTCCGACTGCGACGCCAGGCCATAACCGTCCAATGCGCCTGCGGCAGCCTCGCGGCCCAGGCCGGACCGGTGCTCGTCGCCGCGGTGCAGGATTTCCAGCAGGGTCTTGCCCAGGAGGTCGGGACGGACGTGCGTCTGGGCGAAGAAGCCGGGCCGGATACGGGCGCCGAGCTTCACGGTCCCCTCGTGCGGCACTTCGGCAATATCGACGTCGGACACGGGAAGGTGTTCCCGTTCCGGGTCCGTCCCGCCCGTGGCGAGCAGGCGCAGGAAGTGGCTCTTGCCGGAGCCGTTGGAGCCGAGCACACCCACGCGGTCCCCGAACCACACTTCGGTGGAGAACGGCTTCATCAGCCCGGTCAGTTCCAGTTTCTCAGCCACGACAGCCCGTTTCGCGGTCCGGCCACCTTTCAGGCGCATACGCACGTTCTGCTCGATCGGCAGCGCTTCCGGCGGGCCGGCCTCGAGGAACTTGGCCAGGCGCGTCTGGGCGGCCTGGTAGCGGTTGGCCATATCGGAGCGGAATGCCGCCTTGTTTTTGTACATGTTGACGAGTTCCTTGAGCTTCACGTGCTCCTCGTCCCAGCGCTTGCGGAGCTCCTCGAAGCGGGCGTTCCGGTCGGCGCGGGCGTCGACATAGGAGCCGAAGCCCCCGCCGTGCACCCAGGCGCCGGCTCCGTTGATGCCCGGTTCGAGGGTCACGATGCGGCCGGCGGCATTGTTGAGCAGCTCGCGGTCGTGGCTGATGAAGAAAACAGTCTTCTTGGACTCGTTGAGCTTGTCCTCAAGCCAGCGCTTGCCGGGCACATCGAGGTAGTTGTCCGGTTCGTCCAGGAGCAGGAGCTGGTCAGGTCCGGCAAACAGGGCCTCCAGCACCAGCCGCTTCTGCTCGCCGCCGGAAAGGCTCGACGCCGGGCGGTGCTGTGCGCGGTCAAAGGGCAGTCCTAGCGCGGCCATGCAGACCTCGTCCCAGACAGTCTCCACGTCATAACCGCCGGCATCTCCCCAGTCCACGATGGACTGCGCGTACCGCATCTGGCTGGGCTCGTCGTCGTGCTCCACCATCGCGAGCTCGGCCTCGTCCACTTCCCTGGCCGCGGCGGCCAGGGCCGGCGGAGCGGCGGATACCAGCAGATCCCGGACGGTGGAATCGTCCCGGACCTGGCCCACGAACTGGCGCATGATGCCCATGTTTCCGGAGCGCCCGACCACACCTTCGTCCGGTACGAGGTCGCCGGAAATGATCCGGAAGAGGGTGGTCTTGCCCGTGCCGTTGGGGCCGATCAGGGCGGTTTTGGTACCGTCCGGGACCTTGAAAGTCACGCCGTTGAGCAGCTGGGTGCCATCGGAGAGGAAGTAGTCAATGCCGGAAATGTCTATGTGGGCCACGCCATCAATCTTCCCACGCCAGCCCTACCCGGCTTTTTGTCCAGATAATCCGACTTTGCCGGAGTTCTGCGCGCATTATCTGGACAAAAACTCGGGGGCGCTAGCCGGCGGCGGTCAGGAACTGCTTGAGCAGCGGCCCGGACGTGGTGGCTCCGAGTCCGCCGTCCTCGACAAACACAGCCACTGCCAGGTCACCGTGGACAGCCACAATCCAGGCGTGCGTCCTGGGCGGGTTCTCCTTGCCGAACTCCGCCGTGCCCGTCTTGGCGCCGACCGGCGCGCCCGGAACGGTAGACAGGAAGCCGGCGTGGCCGGACGTGACCACCGCCCGCATCATGTCGGACAGTGCCGCGGCCTCGGCGGCAGTGATCGGCTGGCCGGACGCTTTGGACGGCGCCTCGGGTGTAACGGTCGACGACGGCGACGCGGCCTCCGCGGTCGTCCCGCCGGAGGTGTCTGCCGCGGCAGCCCCCGCGTCGGGGTTCAGGACCAGCTGCGGTGAGACGGGGGATCCCTTGCCCACGGAACCGGCCATGATGGCCGCCGCCAGCGGGGAAAGGAGCACCTTGCCCTGGCCGATCATCGAGGCGGCATGTTCGGTGCCCGCAGCCTCGCCCGGAACGGACCCCAGGAAGGCCGCGGCGCCCAGCGCGGGGGCCTCCACCGCCACGCCCATGGCGACGGCGGCGGCCTCGAGCTGGGCCTGCGTGACTGTGTCGCGCGCAGCGATGAACGCCGTGTTGCACGAGTGGGCAAAGGCATCGCGGAGTGCCACGGACCCCAGAGACGTTTCCGGGTAACCTTCCGCGTTCTTGAATGTCCGGCCGTCCACCGTAAGGGTGGGTGTGCATTCCACCTTCGAATCGGGCGTCAGGCCGTTGCGGAGCATGGCCAGCGAATCGACGATCTTGAAGGTTGACCCGGGCGCGTACTGGCCCAGCATGGCCGTGTTGTAGCCGTTGCTTCCGGGGCCTGAGGCCGCGGCGAGAACGGCCCCTGTGGAGGGGCGGAGCGCCACGATGGCCGACGCCGGGCCTACACCGGCAAGGGTGCTCTCGGCGAGTGACTGGAGGTTCGGATCAAGGGTGGTCTTCAGTGGCGTGCCCGGGGTCGGGGCCATCTCGAAGACCACCCTGCGGGGATCCGTTCCGGTGGCCTGGATCTGTTCGCGGGTCAGGTCGGCCCGTTGGGCACGGATCACCACGGCGTCGGTGCCGCGGAGCTGCACGTCGTACTGCTGCTGGAGCCCGCCGATGCCAGTCACGTCGCCGGCGGTCAGGACGCCGTCGGACGCCTCGATCTGCTCGGCCGTGGCCTCGCCGACGGTGCCGAGCACTGCCCTTGCGAAGGTGCGGCTGGGTGCCAGCGGCTGGGCTTCCGGGATGGCGCGGGCGCCCGGAATGGCCGTGATCTGCGAGTCCGTGACGGTGCGGCCCTCATCACGGAGAGTGATGGCCCGGACGAACGCCTCGGCACCGGAGGCCGCAACCTGTTGGGCGTAGGCGGCGGGATCCACGCCCACCAGTTCAGCCAGTTTGGTGGCTGACGCGGCGGCGTCCGCGGATCCCAGAAGCATTCTGTCGATCCCCACATTGACCACGGGACGGTACGTGACCAGCTTCGCGTCACCCGCGCCCAGGATATCGGCGCGCTGCGGCGACTGCGTGCCCTTGCTGAGGATTTCGCTGTCGGCGAGTCCGGGGACCAGGGCTGCCGGGTTCCAGACCGCCAGCCATTTGTCCCCTGACTTCGTGAACTCCGCGGAGACCGTGTACTTCCACTCCCCGGTACCGATTTTCCAGGTGTAGTCCAGCGGAACGGTTGCAGTGTCGCCGTCCAGGGTGAGCTCGCCGGCCGACACGGTGGGCTTGTCCGGCTCCAGGGCCTTGAAGACGTCCTGGACCTGTTGCTGGGCCACCCCGGAGTCCTTGCCATCAAAGGCGACCGACCCGACGTCGAGCGTGGAAAGAGCGGACGCGAACTGCTTGGCCGCGCTTTCGGCACCCCCTCTGCCGTCGTCGCAGGCAACCAATGAGGCGCCGAGGATGAGTCCAGCTATGGCAAGCGATAGTTTCTTTGAGTTCCCCACGGCGCTATTATGCCCCGATTTGGAATGCACTTGCCGTCACACATATCGCGCGAACGGACACTTGGCGCCCCAACGATTTGCGCGAAAGGACACTTGAGCACCGCCGCCAGGGGCTTAAGTGTCCGTTCGCGCCGGCAGAGAGGCGGGGTTCAAAGGCCGAGCGAAGGGACCCCAAGACCAAATATGTCCTTCAGGGCATGTTTCGCGGCGAAGAACCCTGGCATGCCCGTTACCCCGGGGCCGGGCGGTGTAGAGGAGGAACAGAGATACACGCCGGGCACGGGCGTCCGCCACGGAACGCTGGAGACCACAGGGCGCTGGATAAGTCCGCGCACATCCATGATGCCGGCACTGAAGTCCCCGCCCACGTAGTTCCGGTTGTAGCTGGCCAGTTCGGCCGCAGTGGTCACCCGGGCCTGCATCACCACATCCCGGAACCCGGGTGCGAAGCGCTCCAGCTGCGCGGTGACGGCCTCGCCCATGTCGCGGGTTGATCCGGCAGGCACATGGCAGTATGCCCACAGGATCTGCCGGCCGGCCGGCGCCCGGCCCGTGTCGAACCGTGATGGCTGGGCCACCAGGACGTAGGGGCGCTCCGGGTGTTTCCCGGCGGATACTTCGTTCTCGGCACGGGCCAGTTCAGCACGCGTGCCGCCGAGGTGCACTGTTCCGGCGTCCCGTAGTTCCTTCGCTGCCCACGGAACGGGTCCGGACAGGATGAAGTCCACTTTGCAGGAACCATTCCCATAGCGGAACGCCTCCAGGGCTTGCCGGTATCTGACCGGGAGGCTGTCGCCTGCAATGTTCAGCAGGCCCCGTGGGGCCACGTCCAGCAGCGTGGCCCGCGCGCCGCGGAGTTGTTGGAGGCTCTCGATCGTCGCCCCCGTATGGATCACGCCGCCGTGGGCACGGATGTCGGCTTCCAGCGCCGCCGCAATGGAGGCCGATCCGCCCAGCGGAATCGGCCAGCCTTGGGCATGGGCCAGTGCGGTAAGCATGAGCCCGGCGCCCGCAGAGGCCAGTGAGGGCAGCTGCGAAACCGCATGGGCGGCCACGCCGCTGAGCAGTGCGGGCGCAAGGTCCTCGTGGAACCGCGCATTCCACAGCCGCGATCCCTGCTCCAGTGTCCGCAGCCCGAAAAGCGCCGCTGCCAGGGGATCCCGGGGGATCCTCATCAGCTGGTGCTGCGTCAGATCCATCACGCCGTCAATACGGTCAACCAGCGGGCCAAGTAGCCGGCGGTAGGCGTCGCCGTCCCGGCCCAGGCCTTGGACCGTCCGTTCGAGGCTGTGATATCCGAGGGCCGCCCGTCCGCTGTCGAGCGGTGATCCGAAGGAAAGCTCCGGGACCACCAGGTCTATCCGGCGTGCCAGCTCGAAGTCGCGGAAGAAGGGTGATGCCAGCGCCATGGGGTGCACGGCCGAGCAGATGTCATGGAGGTGCCCCGGCTGCATCAGTTCGGCGGTGCGGGTACCGCCTCCGATGGTGTCCGCCGCCTCGTGGACCTCGACGGAGAGGCCGGCGCGCGCCATTACGGCGGCTGCAGCCAGCCCGTTGGGTCCGGACCCGACGACGGCGACATCAGGCATGGTGTTTCGCCCGCCAAGGGAGCACCGCATGCGCGGGATGGCTGGGGCTGAAACGCAACCAGTCCGGGAGTCCGTCGAACGGCCCTCCCTGTGGATCATCGAGGTGATGGCGGCGGACAGGATCGTAGTCCGGATCGCGGATGTCCCATATAACCCGGAACATCAAATATGCCGTTGAAAGCATATGTGCTGCCACGGCCAGGACATAGTAGGGCATGTCAATATTGTGCTGGGTCGGGCCCTGGCTGGCCACTTGGCCCAGGTACATCCAGACGGCTGCCCAGTGCAGGCCTTCAACGCCCTGCCACATAAGAAAGTCCCGCCACCGCGGCCGGGCCAGCGCCAACAGCGGGATGAGCCACAGGACATGCTGCGGCGAATAGACCTTGCTGGTCAGGACAAAAGCACCCACGATGAGGAACGCCAACTGGGCCAGCCGCGGCCGGCGTGCTGCTGTCAGCGCCACCGCGGCAATCATGGTGCAGGCCAGCAGGAACGCGGCCAGCGCCAGCCAGTTGATGGTTGCGGGATCCAGCACTGGCCAGCGCAGCCGCCGGGCCACCAGGTTGTAGGCAAACCATAGGGACCCGTAGCCGGCTTCCCTCGTCTCGGTGAACCTGAAGAAGTACCCCCAGCCGGACGGATTGGCCACCGCGACAGGCACGTTAATGACCAGCCAGGCCGCTGCGCTGGCGCCTGCCGTGACAAGGAACCCGCGGATCCGTCCGGTCCGCAGGGCCAGCAGGAGGACTGCTCCGAGAACCAGGGC
This sequence comes from Pseudarthrobacter humi, assembly GCF_024294965.1. Taxonomy (NCBI): domain Bacteria; kingdom Bacillati; phylum Actinomycetota; class Actinomycetes; order Micrococcales; family Micrococcaceae; genus Pseudarthrobacter; species Pseudarthrobacter humi. The sequence continues at coordinate 88,440 of NZ_JANCLV010000005.1, read as the reverse complement.
GGCATAGGGCTTCGTCGCTGTGGCGAGGCCAATCAGGGTGCCGGCGAGGACCAGCCTTTCCCGCGAAAAACACAGCATCCCCAGCGCCAACAACGCCACGGCCCACATGTCCCAGTTGATGGTTCCGGCCAGCACGATGCCAGGTGCCAGCGCCACCATGGCCGCATCCCAGGGGCGCCGCTCTGACATCCGGGCCGTGGCCAGCACGGTGACAATCCATACGGCTGCAACCAGGGTGGCATTAACGTCGAAGTAGCCAAGAATCCGCGCGTCACTGATGCCCTGACCCGGGACCATCCAGGCAGTCACGCCGGCAATGAGTCCCATCAGGACGGGGTCTTCAAAGAGGGATCCCGGGCTGAGGACCGGGAACGTGCCGTCCCCCAGGCCGCGGTTGCGGAAGAATTCCGGGAAGTCGGAATAGCACGTGGAATAGAACTGGCCGGGGCTCGACCAGCCGTTGGCCCGGCAGTAGCCCTTGACGGCGAGCCCGGCCAGCGCCGCCACGACGGTCAGGATGATCAGGACACGTTCCACGGTAAAAACGCCGGGGGAGACGAGGCCGGGCGCCGACCGGGCACCCATCGGCCCGCCGATCAGTTCCGTGAAGTTCTTAAGCAGCAGGTCGCTGCGGCTCGGAACAACCAAGCGGGCGCGCCGTGGGTGCGCCGGTGGCTTCGTCTCCTGCATGTCTGAGAGCTTACCCGGGACGCCCTGCCGGACGTTGGACTTCATTCCTGGCCCTCGCCTCAGTTCATGCCGCCCATCTGCTGGTGCAACAGGACGAAAACGTCTTCGCGCTGCCGTTCCAGCAGCTGCCCGTTGAATTCCCGGCGGTCATCGCGGACGGAATCCCGGACAGGCCTCCGCAGGAAGAACAGTGCTTTCTTGATTCTTTTGATCATGGTGGTCACCTCCTTTCGGCGTGTAATTGGGCATGACAAATAGAGCCATTTAATGTCGGAGCAATAACGGCAGAATTAGGCATGGAAATGCCCGGTGGTTATGAATTGTTCGCGAATGCGAATAAGGACCCTGTTGCAGCGGCGGTGCAGACCCCAACAAAGAAGCTTGAGTTCCGAACTATGGGGATGCTGCGGCGCCGCGCGGACCAGCCCAGAAGCTACGCCGACAGGAGACTTCCAGCAGGCGTCGCCTGAGGCGAGCCGCTAGCTAGCACGAGCCATCCGAGAAGGAGGTGGCCTGGACATACCTCATTGCAGGTGACGCCCCCCCCCCGCGGGGCGGGATCAGTTGCAGGAAGGTTAGGAGGCAGACACTCCATTATGACGGCGCGCAAAAGCAGCAGAGGCCGGGTTCGCGGTGATGGTCATCTTCCATCCGCTAGTCAAAGTAATCATTTTCCCAACCTCCTTTTCCGTTATGCCGCTGTCTCGGCTGACTGGCCAGACAACGCGCGCCGCGACCCCGGCAAAGACGCTCTGGGGTCAGGAATAAAATTACCCTACGAATAGAGCAATGCGCCACTTAATTCGCAAATTTTTTCAAGGAAGTTTATTAATGCGCCGTTAGAGTCCCCAGCGGACAATGGCCGGGGTCCGCTTATCCCAGCCGAGGGTGCAGACTTTCGCGGTTCCCAGGATGAAATGGCGGCCTTCGGCGGGCGGCAGTTCCAGCCAGCGCGCGGTGAGGATCCGGGAGAAGTGCCCGTGCGCCACGATCAGTACGTTGTCCAGCCCGGATTCCAGCACGCGGGCCACAATTTTGTCGGCGCGGGCTGCCACCTGATCCAGGGATTCGCCGTTGGGCACACCATGCGTCCAGATCAGGTAATCCGGGTTGTCCTTGCGGATCAGGTCCGAGCTGATGCCCTCGTAGTCGCCGTAGTTCCATTCCACGGCCAGCGGCTCGTGCTGTGCGTCAGGGTAACCTGCCAGTTCGGCTGTGCGCCGGGCGCGGCGCAGTGGGGACGTCAGGACCAGGTCGAAGTCCACCTGGTCCAGCACTTTGCGGGCCTCTACGGCCTGCTGCTCGCCTTCCACGGTCAGGGGCAGGTCGGTGAGCCCGGTGTACTGCCCGCTCTTGGACCATTCGGTCTCACCGTGGCGCAGGATCCAGAGCTGCGGGCGGGGCGTGGTCATCGGGTTGGTCATTTGGACTCCTCGTTCGGGGAAGGTTCGACGGCGGCGGGAGGTTCGTCTGTTTCCGGAACCGGGGGTGCCGCCTCGGGCTGCTCTGCCCACCAGGCCAGCAGCCTCGCTTGGGCGTCGTCCGGTTGCAGCGGTCCGTGTTCCATCCGCTCCTCGAGCAGGTACTTGTAGGCACGGCCCACCACGGGTCCGGGTTTGAGGTTCAGGAGGGCCATGATTTTGGCGCCGTCCAGGTCGGGACGGACCGCGTCCAGGGACTCCTGCTCGCGCAGTACGGCGATCCGGTCTTCCAGGTCGTCGTAGGCGAAGGCGAGCCGTTCAGCCTTCCGCTGGTTGCGGGTGGTGACGTCCGAGCGGGTCAGCCGGTGCAGCCGTTCCAGGAGCGGGCCGGCGTCCGTGACGTAGCGGCGGACGGCCGAGTCGCTCCAGCCGGCATCGCCGTAGCCGTAAAAACGCATGTGCAGCTCCACCAGCCGGGCCACGGCCTTGATCGTGTCGTTGTCGAACCGCAGGGTCTTCATCCGTTTGGCCGTGAGCTTGGACCCCACCATGTCGTGGTGGCGGAAGCTGACCGCGCCGCCCGGTTCGAAACGCCGCGTAGCCGGCTTGCCGACGTCGTGCATCAGCGCTGCGAACCGCAGCACAAAATCGGGGGCCGGCACGGCGCCGTCGGCATCCGTTTCCAGGGCGGCGGCCTGTTCCAGGACCTGAAGGGAGTGCTGGTAGACGTCCTTGTGGCGGTGGTGCTCGTCGGATTCCAGCCGGAGCGCCGACACCTCAGGCAGCACAAACTCGGCGAGGCCGGTGTCCACCAGCAGGTCCACGCCGACGCGGGGGTTCGCACCGCAGATGAGCTTGACCAACTCATCACGGACCCGTTCAGCCGAGATGATCTTGATGCGCTCGGCCATCTGGGTCATGGCCAGCCGCACGTCGTCGTGCACGGAAATACCCAGCTGCGATGCGAACCGGGCAGCGCGCATCATGCGGAGGGGATCATCGGAGAAGGAGTCCTCGGGTGAACCGGGCGTCGCCAGGACAGAGGCGCTGAGGTCCCGGACGCCGCCGAACGGATCAATAAGTTCAAGGGAGGGCAGCCGCAGCGCCATGGCGTTGATGGTGAAGTCGCGACGCAGGAGATCGTCGGTGAGTGAGGTGCCGAATGCCACTACGGGTTTGCGCGACTCCGGATCGTAAGCTTCGGCGCGGTACGTGGTGATCTCGATCTGGAAGCCGGCTTTCCGCATCCCGATCGTCCCGAACGCGCGGCCGATCTCCCAGAAGTTGTCCGCCCATTTCTTGATCAGGGCAACTGTCTGGTCCGGGCTGGCGTCGGTGGTGAAGTCCAGGTCCGGCGAGGTGCGTCCCAGGAAAAGATCCCGTACCGGACCGCCCACCAGGGACAGCTCGTGGCCGGCGTCGACAAAGCGCTGCCCGAGCTCCAGGACCACCGGGTCCACCTGGAAATCGACGGTGTTGGAATCAATCTTGTGATGTGCGTGCGCCATAGTTACTTAAGCTTGTCAGAAACCAGCGGCTTGGCAGGCCAAATTCTCCTCAAGATCGCGCCTATTCGCCTCCAGCCCCTCAAAGTGCGTCATACGCAGTCCACTTTGATGTCATGTTCAGGTCATCATGATCGGACAAGAGTCGTTAGAGTGGACTCCATGGCCCATCCCGTACCGAGCGCTCCCGGCAGGAGGACAAACGCACCGTTGCCGTCGGCAATTGGTGCCCACGTCGCGCCTGTCTTGCACTCGGCCCCGGCCTCGCTGCCTACGGTGGAGGAAATCTCCGCCGGCGGCGTTGTGGTGGACACGTCCGACGGCGAACTAAGGGTTGCGATCATCGCCCGCCTTAACAGGGGCGGACGGCTGGAGTGGTGCCTGCCCAAGGGCCATCCTGAAGGCAAAGAGGACAACGAGCAGGCAGCAGTCCGCGAGATTGCCGAGGAAACCGGTATCGAGGGCGACATCCTGGCGCCGCTGGGCAGCATCGACTACTGGTTCACTGTCAGCGGGCACCGCGTGCACAAGACCGTGCACCACTATCTGCTGCGCGCCACCGGCGGCGAACTCACCATCGAAAACGATCCGGACCACGAAGCCGTGGATGTCGCCTGGGTCCCCATCAAGGAACTCGCACGGAAGCTTTCGTTCCCCAATGAGCGCCGCATCGCGGATCTGGCCCGGGACGTCCTGCCCGAACACCTCTAAGGCTGCATCCGCCGGAGTGGCATATGCCTGCTCCGGCATACGGCCTGTCCGTTGCGGTACAAACAGCGTCCGGGTGAGACGATGAACTCGATGTCAGCTACCAATCCCCCCTCCGATAAAGCAGGCCGCGCCGCCCCGAGCGAAACCTCGAGTGAAACCCGGTCCAGCGCCATCATGGCCGCAGGCACCCTGGTATCCCGGTTCCTGGGCTTCGGCAAGACCTGGATGCTGGGTGCAGCGCTGGGCCTCGGCTCCACGGTTAACGACACGTTCATCAACGCCAACAACCTGCCCAACCTGATCTTCCTCCTGGTGGCCGGTGGTGTGTTCAACGCCGTGCTTGTCCCGCAGATCATCAAGGCCAGCAAGGCCCCGGACAGGGGAGCGGACTACATCAGCCGGCTGCTGACGCTGGCTGTGCTGCTCCTCCTGGGCCTCACTGCCCTGGTCACCCTTGCAGCGCCGTGGGTCATCGAACTGACAACCCAGGGTTATTCGCCCCAGCAGAAGGCCCTGGCAGTAGCATTCGCCTTCTGGTGTCTGCCCCAGATTTTCTTTTACGGCCTCTACGCCCTGCTCACACAGGTCCTCAACGCCAACGGCGCGTTTGGACCGGCCATGTGGGCGCCCATCATGAACAACCTGGTGGCCATTGGCGGCCTGGGCATGTTCATCTGGATCTTCGGCGAGAACCTGGCCAACCCCCACACTCTGGACAACTGGGGCACCACCCAGACGCTCTTCGTTGCGGGTTTCTCCACCATTGGGGTGGTGGCCCAGACGGCTATCCTGCTGATCCCTGTGTTCCGGCTCGGGCTGGGCCTCCGCCCGCGGTTCGGCTGGCGGGGCGTTGGACTGGGCCAGGCCGCCAGGCTGAGCGTCTGGACGCTACTGACCGCCGCCGTCGGGCAGCTTGCGTTCCTCTACGTCATGCGCATCGCCACCATTCCCGGCGCCGAACGCCTCCGCCTTGAGCAGGCGGGGGACCCCGCCGCCGACTTCCTGCCTGGAAACGCCGTGCTGGAAGTGGCCAGCCAGCTTTATCTGCTGCCGCACTCGATCATTGCGTTGTCCCTGGCGACGGTCCTTTTCAACCGGATGACCCGTGCCTCGCAGGACGGCAACAAGGCCGAGCTGCGTGACGCGCTGTCCCACGGCCTCCGCACCATGGCCGTGGCCACTGTTTTTGGCGCCCTTGCCCTGTTCGCGCTGGCAGGCCCCCTGGGCATGTTCTTCTCCGGCGGGGAAAAGCAGGACGGCGTGATGCTGGCCCAAACGCTCACTATCCTGGCGCTGAGTACCCCATTCATGAGCGCGAATTTCATGATGTCGCGGGTCTTTTACGCCAATGAAGACGCCCGCACGCCCTTCAATATCCAGTTGCTGCTCGCCGTGGTCTATGTGGCCGGCGCCTTCGCCATCCAGTTCCTGCCCGTGGGCCAGGTCATCTACGCGATCGCCATCCTCTACATGATCGGCAACATCCTCTCCGTGGTGATCAGCGCCTTCTTCCTGCGCCGGCTCCTGGGCCACCTCGACGGGCCGCGGATCGCCAACTCCTATATCCGGATGGGTTATGCGGCGCTCGGTTCCGCGATGGCGGGCGCCGGTGCCCTGTGGCTGATGGGCAGCTACAGCGCGGACGGGTTCGCCTGGAGTGGCCGGCCCGCCGCGCTGGTGACGGTCATCGTCGTCGGACCCATCATGTTGGTTACCTATCTCTTCCTGCTCAAGATCTTCCGCGTCGCGGAACTCAGCGACCTCATGCGCCCCCTGCTGGGACGGTTGGGGCGCGGTACAGGACCTTCGGGCGGCACCGGGGGAACGCCGTCGTCGGCTCCGGATGCTGACGCTTACGGAACGGAACGTCCGACGCCGGAACGCGCCACGGTCTCGGTGGACACCGGCCTGATTCCCCGGATTTCCGGCGAATTCGACGCCACCTCCTTCCGCGCAGGTCCCGTACCGGAACGCCAGGCAGCGCCTACGGCGCCGGCTGACGGCGCACAAGGGGAAACTGAGGCGGTGGCTAACGGGGGCACTGAAACCGCCGCGGGATACCTTCCCGCAGAGGACGTGCCCGGCACAGCGCGGGGCGGGCTGCTGCGGGACGAGATTCCCCTTCCCGGCCGGCGCACGTTCCAGGGCCAGGCCGGACAGAACCCCCATTTCAGGCCGCGCCGACCTCGAAAAAAGTGATCTTCCCGCGGTTTTTGGTTGCCTGTCGACCACGGCGGCCATGGCCGATCGGCTAGGATCGACAGTGAACAGGGGTAGTTGCAGGCAAGCGCAGACCGGCTCGCCGGCTGGCTTTTGGCCGGTTTCTGACCGGCGGTGGCATCAGCTACGCCGGCATTCCCGGACAGTCTAGGAGGAACACGTGTCCCACCCGATCGACGTTGGATCAGTACTCGGCGGCCGCTACAAGGTCACAGCCACGGTATTGACCTCACACGACCAGGATCTGGTGCTGGACGGGGTGGACCAGGTTCTCAACCGACCGGTCAGCATTCTGGTCGCCGGCCCGGACAACACCGAACAGGTGGCCCAGAGCGCCCGCGAGGTGGCTACCGGTGAGCGCCCAGGCAACGTCCAGGTCCTGGACCTTGGGGTCACTGAGGCCACCACGTACCTCATCACCAACCACACGTCCGCGGCAGACCTGTTGGACCTCGTGGTTGCCTCCGACGCGCCTTACGTCGAGCCGTTCTTCACGGATACCCTGGGAAGCGAAATTTTCGGCCAGGTGCGTTCACACGAACCGGAACCGTACGACGACGAAGAGAACGTCGACGCCGGATATATCAAATATTCGGACAATCACCCCAGCCAGGGTGACCCCCACCGGTCGGCCGCACCGGTTGCCCCGCCGTTTGTACCCCCGGTTGTTCCGGCCCGTCCGCCGCTCCGCCCGGCGGTACGTCCGGCGTCGGGGCCTGCAAATGCCGGAGCCGTTGGAGCAGGGGCCGCCGCTGCTGGCGCCACTGCCGCACATCAGCACGTCACTGCGCCGCAACCGGTGCAGGCTGCGGAGAACCGGCCAGTTTCCGGTCCGGCTGAGCCCAGGGCCGGCGCGGGCTCCGATTCGCCCAAGGTTTCCCTGTGGTCTGAGGACGATTATTCCAGCGGCTCCCACGACGCAGGCTACGACGAATCCGTGGTCTCCGGAGCGCCGGAACGCTCCGATCGCGCAGCGGGCGCCTTCCCGTCGCTTGCCCGGAAAGCGTCTCCGGCGGCCGCCGTACCGCCTTCCGGCGGGACGGATGACTATTACGACGACGACGAGCCCGAGCGTGAGCCCCGCTCCATGCGCTGGCTGGTGGGCGGGCTGCTTGCCGTGGTGCTGATTGCCGGGCTGGTCTTTGCGGTCACCAACCTGGGCAGTCTATTCAAATCTGGCCCCCAGGCCGCCCCGACCTCCAATTCGACGGGCTCCACGGTGCCAAACTCCGGGTCAGCTTCCCCAAACCCGAGCTCCGCACCGCCGGCGGCACCGCCTGCAATCGAAAGCATCACCCGCCAGGGGGATTTTGACTTCGCAGGCACCTATGACGTGGATCTGGTGAAGGCGTTTGACGGCAACGCAGCCAGCTACTGGTCAGACATGGAATTTGCCACCGAGGGCTGGGGCGGCCTCGCAACCGATGGCGTGCCCTTGTTCGTCAAGCTGAAGAATCCGGCGAAGGTTTCATCCATCACCCTGACCCAGCTCGGAGCCTCGGGCGGCAATCTCAGTGTCTTCACCAATGACCGTCCGTCATTGGACGGAGCCAAGCTGGTGGGGACCAACAGCTTCACGTCAACAGATCTGACCATGCCACTGGCCGAGCCGGTGGAGGCACAGTACGTGATCGTGTCCATCAAGACGCTTCCCAAGCTGGCCGCCCCGAAGACCCGCTACGGCTTTGGCATCCGCCTGGCGGAGATCAAGATCCAGTAGGACCACACCTGCGTCGTTCCCGTTGAGCCGCGACTGTTCTGCCCGGAGCATTGCTCCGCAGTAACAGACGCGGCTCAGCTGTTTTCAGACGGTAATCTGGTAGGGCGTCCCGTCCAGGTGACGGGGTTATGGCCGCTGATGGTTCCTCCGTTCGCGCGGCGCCCGGAATATTCACCACCTAGATTCAGTTGTGCCATGTGGCCGGCCGCAAAAGCCGGCGCATCGACTAAGGAAGAGGTTCACCGTCCAGTGAGCAACGCAGAAAACACCGCGTCCGAAGTACGTGATGTCATCATCGTCGGCTCGGGCCCGGCCGGGTACACCGCCGCTATCTACACGGCGCGCGCCAACCTGAAGCCCTTGCTTCTGGCCGGATCAGTCACCGCCGGCGGCGAACTGATGAACACCACCGACGTCGAAAACTACCCTGGCTTCCCCGAAGGCATCATGGGGCCGGACCTCATGGAGAACTTCGAGAAGCAGGCAGCCCGGTTCGGAACGGACATCCAGTTCGAGGACGTCACAGCACTGGACCTCGACGGCGACATCAAGACTGTCACCATCGGAACCGGGGAAACCTTCCGCGCGAAGGCAATCATTCTTTCCACGGGATCCGCTTACCGTGAGCTGGGCCTCCCGAACGAAAAGCGCCTCTCCGGCCACGGCGTCAGCTGGTGTGCAACCTGCGATGGTTTCTTTTTCAAGGACCAGGACATTGCGGTTATCGGCGGAGGAGACTCGGCCATGGAAGAAGCCCTCTTCCTGACCAAGTTCGCCAAGTCGGTCACCGTTGTTCACCGCCGCGACACACTCAAGGCCTCCAAGATCATGGCGGACCGTGCCCTGGCCCACGACAAGATTTCGTTCATCTGGAACAGTTCCGTTGACGACGTCATCGGAACGGACAAAGTCACCGGGCTCAAGATCAAGAACCTCCAGGACGGTACCGTGTCCGACCTCGCCGTCACCGGCGTTTTCGTCGCCATCGGAAACGACCCCCGCACCGACCTGGTCAAGGACTCCCTGGAGATCACGGCAGCCGGTACCATCGCTGTCGAGGGCCGGAGTTCCAAGACGACCATTCCTGGGGTTTTCGCCGCCGGCGATGTTGTTGATCCCACCTACCGTCAGGCCATCACGGCCTCCGGTTCCGGATGTGTTGCCGCGATCGACGTGGAACACTACCTCGCAGACCTTCACGCGTAATCTCGCGTACCCGCCGTTCGAAGAGAGAGACAAGGTTATGAGCAACGCTAAAGACGTAACAGATGCAAGTTTTGCTGCGGACGTACTGTCCGCCGACAAGCCGGTAATTGTGGACTTCTGGGCTGAATGGTGCGGCCCCTGCCGGAAGCTGGGACCCATCCTCGACGAGATCTCGGTGGAATACAGCGAGAAGGTTAATGTGGTCAAGCTCAACGTCGACGACAACCCCGCCATCGCCGCCGAGTACGGAATCACGTCCATCCCCGCCGTTTACCTCTTCCAGGACGGCCAAGTGAAGAGCACTGTTATCGGTGCGAGGCCCAAGCAGTTCTTCGAAAAGGAATTTGCGGACGTCCTGTCCTAAGCAGGTAGGGGACTTCGGTCCCATAAGACCAGCGACACCGGCCTGTGGCCACTGCTTCCTTGAAGCGGTGGCCACGCGTCTTTAAGACCGAGCCCGTTGAAGCGCAACAACATTGCATCAACCGTCATTTGTTTCCGAACCTCACTAATTGCTCTGAGTCGCCCCTGGAGACCAGTGCAGAGCTGGGTGTCTTACTTATAGGGGCTAGGCTAGTGAGCCGCAAATTCCGGTCAGACGTCCCCGCCGCCGTCCTGGAGTTCGCCTTTCCGGATTCGGATTCCTGTTTCACGTGAAACATTGGCGATCGAGATGCAGAGCCTCGTACTTCTGGCCTCGCTCACGTGAGGAATTGGCGTACGACACTGTGAGAATCTTCGCAGAACGTGCGGTCCTCGTGGGCTTCGGCCCGCGAACCGCGATAAGAAGGCATAGGTTCACCGACAGTAGGCAGAGGGTTCCCGGACTCCAGATCGTTACCAGACTCAAAATGCCCGCCGACGCAAGACTGAGTGCACTGTTTCACGTGAAACATCCACCGTTCGCCAAGCCGAGCGGCGTAGGGTCGCGGGCCGACAAAATATCTTCAGCGTCAGTGCATGCTAATCCTTACATCCGGGTTCCCTTGCGGCACAACAATGCCGCCGCGATTCGGCTCGACATCCTTGAATTCAGTTGGGTTCAGTTCGGCTCACGACGGTAAAACAACTAACCCAGACTTCCATTTTCGTGACGGACAAACACTGCGCACTCATGCGTACCCCGGGCTATGTTTCACGTGAAACACTGCGAAGACTGCGTGAGTCTGCTCCCTCCAGTTCCCATAGGCCTGCCCGATGGCAACTTCGAGCCAGGCCTCATGTATCGAATTCACGCGATGTAGCCGTATTGCGTCCCATCCATTCGCTGAGGAGAATAGCCGCGGCGAACTCAGAGATTAGATCGAACTAGGAGCGGCGAATACCAATTGGATTCGGTGGCCTAGTGACTTTCACGGCCCGTTTCACGACGCGGGGGACAATGGAACCGGAGCAACAGACTACCGGAAGCACACCGACCAGGTCGGCGTATCAGTCTCGCTGGCCGTCCATGGTCTGAATCAAACGCCGATTCTCGTGGTTGATGCCTCGAAAATCGAGGTTCCACGGATTGCTCAGACGCAACGCCGGTGGTCGGGGGAGTCGGCGCTCGTCGGGGGGTGTCGGGGCCGGCCGGAGAAGGCAAGGGCGCCTGGGATGTCCGGTCTCTCCCATAACGCAAGGTTACGAGCAATTGGAATAGGTCCCCGACTTCAAATGGCGGCGTCCCCTCGTAATTGACTGCCCTCTCTCGAAAATGGATCCACGTCAGAAATGCGCACAAGTCTCGTCGCCAAATCGCAGCACGTTGCTATCCTGCCACGTCGGTATCCAGTTCAGTGCCAGCCTGACCAGTTGCAACAGTCCAGTCTTGTCCACTGCATATCGACACAGCAGCGCGCGCGATCCAAGATTCAGCGACCCCCGGGAGCATACTCACGCAGCGCTGGGAAACCTCCAGCACAGACGAGCATGCGGACGAAGTCGGAACCGTCGGCCCGGAGTCTCACCAAGCGCTTAGCCGATACCTGCAGCGTCGGATAGTGATGGAGAGGCCGTTCGGACAGGGCACGCGTCGCGCATTCAAATTGTACTGGCCGCTCTGGTGGGTCCATTCGGGATCAATCGTCGTATTGTGCGACGTATCCATGAGTGCCAATAGCTGAAGAGGCAGCACATGCGGAGATTGAACAAGCCTGATTTAGCTCTCGACCGCCTGCAGCGACGGTCTCGACGCACATGTGTTGCGGCCTCATCCTTTGACAACGACGCCGTACTCGTATTCGCGGGCCATACAAGAGACGTCCTGTTCGCCATGGGTGCGGGCCGGCAAAGACGGAAATAGGGACGCGGCTGTTCTTCCACGCCGGACTGTTTCACATGAAACAGTCCGGCCCCTCTGACCACTACGTGGATGGCCAGACACTGTTTCACGTGAAACCGACTGACCGAAATCTTCCTCCCAGCCTTTCCGAGACGGCATGCCAAGGACGCCGGCTTCGTATGTGCGGGACGCCATCTTCAGAGGCCAACTACCAGATAGCCGCATCCCCACGTCAAGCTAGTAGCGCCACGACCAACACTTCGTAGACACTCGGACCACCCCTACACAACCCAGGCAGACGAGGAATACTCTGCTCACCGCAGGAATTCTCTAAACTGCCGGGCGCCCTCAATCCTGCCACCGGGCCCTATGGACGCAAACGTGAAGGCTCGGCCTTCGCCCACGGCCCCTGGTCTGCAGCGTCGATGGGGGACAGTCAGACTGAACCTGGTCTGGAAGAAGGCGACCGCCGTCTACCTGCCCGTGCCCAAATGGGCACTACAGCTCCGCCCCCACGCACATCTCTATTGGCAAGATCGCTACGGCAGCCGTCCAATCAGCGAAGCACCATACCAGAGCCACCTGCCCGGTCGTCAACGAAGGACGGTATAGGAACCGATTGCCCGGTCAACAACATGTCAGTCCGCCCTGCAGTTCCCGACCGAAGCGACACGCGTCGGCCTGTGCCGATGGGATGCGCGTTGGAGCAAGGCACCGGGCACCCAGCTGCGAACGCATCCTAGGGGCGGGTTATGAATCAGCTGGCCAATGCAGACTTTCCTGTTCGAACGGCGGAACCTAGGTGCCCGACCAACTCCAGCCAATGACATAGAGTAGGTGCCCAATGTCAGCGGGCGACGGAATCGTAGCCATCCGAGGTGTGACTGTCCGGTTCGACTGGAGGGTTCCATCGCGTTGATGTCCACCGACTTCAAAGTTATCCCCAAAGGTTATCCACACCGATATCCACAGGCTTATCCACCTGCCCGCAAATCGTGGATGCAGTACCACTAGTGTTGTCCTTTAATTCAGCCGACACCAACAAGCTGGCTTTGCTCCCAGGGCAACTACCACGGACGAGGCGCATGCTCACGTGGGACTGGAGAAATCGCCGGAAATCCAACTATTGAAGTCGCTTTCCGTCCCGAAAAAGAGTCTGAATCGGCCTTGGTAGTGTTTCACGTGAAACGGGACTGCAGGCGCTATCCAATGCTCACGCTGACCGCTCGTTGCAGGATCCGCTCGTGTGGGCCAAATCTCTTCGTGATGTGTGCCACTAAGGAATCTATCCACAAAGTTATCCACAGCGATATCCACCGTGATATCCACCGCTTAATCCACACCTACGGGCCCAAGACTGTACTGGCTCCATCTCTTGTTGTGGCAGGTTTGCCGCACACGATGATGAACAGTGGGCCGAGGAATCATAATCTTGGGGGATCTTCTTTCTCCTAAACCAGACTGCTGTCCGCCTGGTTAGCTGATTCATCTTCGGCCGAGCCATGATCTGACGTGCTTGCAATTTTGGCCGCTGCCCCCTCGAGTCCGAACCTTCCGAACAGCTCCGTCTGTCTCAAACTGCTGCACAGCAAGACGACTCGGCCTCCACCAATTCCTTCCACTCCCGGACACTCCCCGACTGGGGCGTATTCTGGGCACCCCGCGGTCAGGTCCTAAAGGGGCGAAGCCCGGTCGCGGAGCTGGCCCAGAGACGCGCTATGACAGATTGCCCAAGGTTATGATGTGACGTCTTGGACCGTCGCGTTCCTGCCCAGGACTGTTACCGGATGAGGCAGCAGACGCCCCTATTGGCCAAGTCGGGCGATCGAGGCGCCCTTCCTGAAACTTGTTTGTATGGAGGCATCTTACAGACTCGTTTTTGTCGACTTCCTGTCTCCACAGAAGACCATTTGACGAAGGTCCCCAAGGGCGAGGTCGTACCTGCCTGCCCGCCCGCCTCAGCCGATGCCAACGATGCGCCGGCGTGTGGCCAGCATCCCGGCCTCGGCCGGAACATCTGAGGTGCCTCAATCTCAAGCGTCGTCAGTGGCTGCCAGCTCAAAGGTCCTCGGATGCGCCAGGAAGCTATCTGTTCGGCTATCTGCCCGTCGGATGGAACTCAGGCGTCAGGGTCTGGCCGCGACGGACGGGACAATCTGGACCACGGCATGGCTCTCCGCTGGATACGAACCCTCTGGACGGCTTACCAAGGTCCCAGAGTCATGGGCGGCCATGCGCTGGTTCAGCAGGATGTAGCCACTGGCGGCCCGTCACTGCCGGCCGGGGGATTGGGGTCGACATCATCCTCTAGGCGTGAAGAGGTCAACGTAGGCTCTAGTCCGTTAGCTCCAAGGTCTGTGAATTATCTCTGTTCCCGCGGCGATCGAGATGGGAGGGCGTTTAGGCTGCATGTTGCAATCCGTGTCCCAGCCCCCCTCGCCGGCACGGTTAGGGCGTCGGGACGTTGGGGCGTTGGGGCGTCGCGGCGTGGGCGTGCCGGAGTGCCGGAGTGCAGGGGTTCCGCGGCCACGCGGAGATGCCGGGCGCAGTGCCCTGGACTCGTCACGATGTTTCACGTGAAACCATATGGAAGACGACCGGGGCGTATACCGAGCCTTCCCCGCGATCTCGGCTACCCTCACGAAGCGTAGTGAATTGCTGCAGGAGTAATTTCTGGCCCGGTATTGGCTGCCCGCGCAGACCCCGTATGCTGCAAAGCCGAGTTTGCTTCACCGCAGCCGTGGCCGTAGATCAGGCGAGGCTGGCGAGATCACGCGGCGTTAGCTGTAAACCATACCAACTTCATGTTCGTTCTCGATGGCGCCGCCTAGATCCGGCACATACCCTCTTGATGTTTCACGTGAAACAGCCACCGCGAGACGTCTTCCCATCTGAACCTGACGTTGCCGAACCCGAATGTTGCCGAACCAGATTGAAAGTCAGAAGGCCATCTTGCGACCAGTCGCGGGGGGAGACGTCCACCCTGGCGCATCCGCTTAGGCACCGAGCCAGCCGCAGGCTGGGGCCAACAGCTGCACGGGTGCCTACGCTGCACACCAGCTCCCTGGAAGAGAAAAAGAGAGCAAGAACATCGAACACGGTGTTCCTGCCGCTTGGCAGTAAGGACACCGCACGCGACTGATTAGAAATTGTGCGAATCGACGCATTCTTCACCGCTTCGCAGCAACGGGAGCCCACTGGGCGTCAAGCATCACGACTCGTATCAGAGTGTTCAGCGATCCGTCGAATCCACCGCTCCTGCCTGACCGCCGTCTCGGGAGTTCGCGACTCCGCCAGCTGCATCGCCTTCAGTGCGCACCTCTAGTGCGTCAGCAAAACCGAAGCCACCGACGTCCACCGCTGCCGTGGCAACACCGGCAGAGACGCCAGCCTCAAGAGGGGACCAGTCGTTGGCGGAGTCCAGTCTATGGAGGAGTCCAAGGCAGCAGACAATGCGAAACTTGCGTCGCCACAACGGAACTATCCCATCGGGACCAGAGTGGCACGCGATGCGAACCGCGGGCTCAATCCCGGGGCGTGTCACAACCACGATGGCCACGCCAGTATCAGCTCCGGAGTGCGAGGATGGCGTCAATACAGACGAAGGAAGGGCCTGTTTCACGTGAAACAGGCCCTTCCTTGAACAGAGAACGCTAGTTTTCAGATCCCGGCGCAAGAACTTCCATGATGCGGTTCAGGTCTTCAACGCTGGCGAATTCAATGCTGACACGCCCCTTGCGGACACCCAGGGAAATCTTAACGTTGGTGTCCAAGCGGTCTGACAACGAGGATGCAAGATAGTCCAAGCGCTCATGGCGGGCTCCCGGACGAGGGATGTTGTTCTTGGCAGGCTTGGCAGGATCCTGATAGAGAGTGACGGCTTCTTCGGTTGCCCGAACAGACATGCCTTCAGCCACGATTTTCTGGGCGAGGCGTTCCATGGCAGCTGCATCCGGCAGGGCGAGCAGCGCGCGCGCGTGGCCAGCTGAAATAACGCTGGCCGCCACACGACGCTGAACCAGGGGCGGAAGTTTGAGGAGACGCAGCGTGTTCGAAACCTGGGGGCGTGAACGGCCAATGCGGTCCGCAAGCTGCTCGTGAGTCGTTCCGAAGTCTTCAAGCAGCTGCTGGTAAGCGGCAGCTTCTTCGAGCGGGTTCAACTGGCTGCGGTGCAGGTTCTCCAGCAGTGCATCCCTGAGGAGGTCATCATCAGTGGTGTCCCGGACAATTGCAGGGATGGTCGCCATCCCGGCCGCCTGCACTGCCCTCCACCGACGCTCACCCATCACCAGCTCATATGGTTCTCCACCTTCTTCGGTTGAAGTACGAACCACAATTGGCTGGAGGACGCCGATTTCGCGCACGGAGTGGATGAGCTCGGCCATGTCATCGTCATCGAAGACTGAGCGGGGCTGTTTGCGGTTCGGATGGATGTCGGTGACCGGAATCTCGGCAAAACGCACGCCGGGGACTTCCACGAGGTCAACACCGTTATCCGGCGTACTGCTTTGGGATTCAGGCGCCTCGGACACAGACTCGCCAGGCGCGCCTTCAACCGGCGTGGGCGAACCGTCCACCGTTGATGCAGCTGAACCGCCCTTTGCGGGAGCTTTCACAGGAGCCTTGGCGGGAGCTTTTGCGGCCGGCAGCTTCTCTGCTGTCTTGGCCGCCGGATTCGCGAGGGAGGCCGTTCTCGGAGCGGCTGCTTTCTTCGTTACCGATGCGTCGTTGGCCTCGGCCGGCACAACCGACTCGGAAGCAACCGACTCAGAAGAGGAAGCATCTAGAGCCGCCCCATCATTCCCTGAACCGTCGTCAGGGGACGCCACTTTCTTGCGGCCTTCAGGAAAAAAGAGATCCACAGGCCGCGACACAGCGCCACCGTTGCCCGACGCACTACCGGCGGAACTTGGAATGAGTGCGCCAAGACCGCGGCCTAGGCCACGTCGCTTTTCGCTCATGGATAATTCCCTCCGATGGAAGAGTCAGATCTTGCCGGACTCCGGTTGTTGCAGTTCTTGAAGATTCTAGCGTTCAGCGATTTCGGCTGCAGCTTCCAGGTAAGACAGGGCTCCACTGGAGGAAGGATCGTACGTCATGACGGTTTGCTGGTAGCTCGGAGCTTCTGAAATCCGCACTGAGCGGGGGACTACAGCACCAAGGACCTGCTCGGGGAAGTGGAGGCGAACTTCCGCTGCCACCTGGGCTGCAAGATTGGTCCGTCCGTCATACATCGTGAGGAGAATAGTGGAGACCACCAGATCCGCATTCAGGTGCTTCTGGATCATCTCAATGTTCTTGAGGAGCTGACTGAGGCCTTCCAGTGCGTAGTACTCACACTGGATGGGGATAAGGACCTCACCGGCAGCACAGAAGGCATTAACCGTGAGCAACCCGAGGCTGGGCGGACAGTCAATGAAGATGTAGTCGAGGCGTTCTTCGCCGTTCTTTGCCCGTGACTTGGCATAGACGTCGATCGCCCGGCGGAGCCGCTGCTCACGGGCCACAAGCGAAACAAGCTCAATCTCCGCGCCGGCCAGGTGAATGGTGGCAGGAGCACAGATCAGGTTGCTGATGTCCGGGCAGGGGGCCACGACGTCAGCGAGAGGGAAATCGTTGATGAGGACGTCGTAGATGCTGTCCACGTCGGCATGGTGCTCGACGCCGAGGGCGGTGGAGGCGTTGCCCTGGGGATCGATGTCAATGACCAGGACGTTCAGGCCGGCTGCGGCCAGGGCAGCAGCGATGTTCACGGTGGTGGTGGTCTTACCCACGCCGCCTTTTTGGTTGGACACCGTGAAGATACGGGTCTTCTCCGGCTTGGGAAGTTTCCGGCCAACCAGCCGTTCGCGGCGCCTGGTCTCGTGCGCGAGTTCCCGGGCGATAGGACTGGAATCGTCCATGGTATCCATGACGTTGATCCGGCCACCCGTTGTTGTTTCACGTGAAACAGAGGCAAGAATTGCCATTTCCGCAACCGGATTAGGGTGACTTTCCCCTCGTCCGGGTGCGGAACCCATACCCATGCCAGCAACTGATCGTGCTGACCCCAAAGACACGAACGGGGGTATCCGCTGTGTGGAGGCTTCGCTACTGGTCACTGGGACACACTCACTCTCGTTCGGCTTTTGCTGCCGTTGTCTAGCCTAACCGCTTCGCCCTGCAGACCAAGGTTACCGGGCCAGGACTAGGAGATCTTTCGGGACTTGTTAACGACGATCCGTACCACCGTGGTGGGTTCCTCCAGGAGGTTTTCACCGACAGTCACTACAGAGGTCTGGACGCCACCGAGTTTCCGGATGACCTTCGCTGCTTTTTCAATTTCCTCGCCTGCGCTGCGTCCCTTAATGGCCACAACTTCACCCTTGCCGGCGAGCAAGGGGATGGTCAGGCCGGCGAGGTTACTCAACGCGGAAACAGCCCGGGCAGTCACAACATCAGCGTCCACCATGCCAACCGCAAGCTCCGCCCGGGTCCGCATCACCGTGACGTTCGTCAAGCCTAGATCGTCCACCACTTCCTGGAGCCAGATCACCCGGCGCTCCAGCGGCTCGATCAGTGTCAGCTGGAGGTCCGGACGCGCGATGGCAAGGCAAAGTCCGGGGAGACCGGCTCCGCTTCCGACGTCGGCAACGCGACTGCCGTGCGCGATCTCGCTTTCGATGACGGCACAGTTAAGGACGTGACGGCTCCACAACCGCGGGATCTCACGCGGCCCGATCAGCCCGCGTTCGGTTCCGGACGTGGCCAGGTGCTCCACGTAGCGTTTGGCCAGGTCCAGGCGGTCACCGAAGATCTTCTCGGCCGCCAGCAATTCTGCTGCCGTGATGTCAACCATGATTAGCGGTTCAGCATTCTCTAGTCTGCGGATACTACGATGTGACGCCCGGGGCCTTCGCCCTCGGACTCGCTGACGAGTCCCAGGTCAGCGACGGCGTCATGAACGATTTTGCGTTCGTAGGCACTCATCGGCTCCAGTGCCACGGCTTTGCCGGACTCCTTGACCGAAGCTGCCGCATCCTCGGCGATCTTCTGGAGGTGGACGGCGCGCTGCTGACGGTAGCCGTTGATGTCCAGGACCAGGCGTGAACGGTTCTCCGTTGCGGAGAGAACAGAGAGCCGGGTCAGTTCCTGAAGGGCTTCGAGGACTTCGCCGTCTTCGCCTACGAGGCTGTCGAGACCATCAGTTTCTTCCTCGGCAACGATCGAAATGTATGTGCGGCCATTCCGGACTTCAATGTCAATGTCGCCGTCGATGTCAGCGATATCAAGGAGTTCCTCCAGGTAATCTGCGGCAACGTCGCCTTCCTCTTCGAGGCGGCTGGCAGCGGATCCCTTGGGCGAAGCATCGGCGTCCGTTGAGGCTTCGTCCTGATCGTCAATGACCTCGTCGGAAAGGGCGTGTTCGGTGCTTTCGGCTGACATTACTTTTTCTTCCTGTTCTTACGCTGGGGCTGGACGCGCTGTCCTTTTTGCTCGATGATCGCAGCGGCGGCAGCTGCCTCCGCTTCGGCATCGGCCTTCTTCCCGCCCAGAATGGGCAGGACCGGCAGGCCCTTGGCAGCCCGGCGCTCGGCGAGTGCCTTGGCGGCGGGGGATCCCGGCGTCGGCATGCGGCGGATGACGAAGAACTGCTGCGCCATGGTCCAGAGGTTGGTGGTGGTCCAGTAGATGAGGACACCGATGGGGAAGTTGATACCACCCACACCGAACACGACGGGCAGGATGTAAAGCATCATCTTCTGCTGGCGCATGAACGGGCTGGCCATGGCCTCTTCAGACATGTTCTTGGCCATGATCTGCTTCTGCGTGATGAACTGCGAGGCCGTCATGGCCAGGATCATCACAATCGAGAGGATCCAGACGGACGTCAGATTGCCCTCGCCGCCGTGCAGCAGCGATGCGGACAGTGTGGCGCCGAAGATCGTGGACTCATCGAACTGCACTACCTGGTCGTGGCTCATCGCCCCGATGCCGAGGCCCTTGTCACGGGCCGTGCTGATTCCGGACAACACGGTGAACAGCGCGAAGAAGAACGGCATCTGGATCAGCATGGGCAAGCAGGCAGAGAAGGGGTTGGTCCCGTGCTTCTTGTACATGGCCATCTGTTCCTGCGCCATGGCCTGGCGGGAAAGCTGGTCAGTCTTGCCCTTGTACTTGTCCTGGAGTTTCTTCAGGTCCGGCTGCAGCAGCTGCATGCCACGCTGCGCCTTGATCTGCTTGACGAAGACCGGGATCAGGGCGGCACGGATCACCAGCACCAGCCCGATGATGGACAGCGTCCACGTCCAGCCCGAAGCCTCCGGCAGCCCGATGCTGCTCAGGCCCTCGTGGAAGCCCACCATGATGATGGAAACGAGCCACTTGAACGGAAACATGATTGTTTCAAAGAAGTCCATACGATATCCCTATTCGTCAGGCCGCAAGGCGGCCTTCTCCATCAGTCTGAGCAGCCAGGTACTTGTCCGGGTTGTTCAGCACAACAATTGTGGGGGTCCGGTGATCGGGCCAGTGGCGGTGGCCGGCGGGAACATGGTCCACACCGCCGGCATTCCACGGATGGCAGCGCACAAGGCGACGGGCCGCAAGCCAGCTGCCCTTCACCGCCCCATGGACAGTGATCGCTTCAAGGGCGTACGCCGAGCAGGAAGGAAAGAAACGGCAGACCTGGCCATACAAGGGAGAAATCACCTTGCGGTATGCCATCAGCAGCAGAATAAGAATGTTTCTGGGCAGGTTCCAGAGAAAGGTGCCCACAGCGGCAGCAACAGGATGAAGGGAGTGGACGACGGCGGCAGTTACCTTACGCACGCTGTGTCCCTTCCTGTGTTGTACCGGTCGAACCGTTTACGGCAGCCCGCGGAAGGCGGCTGCCCAACCGGCTCATAGTTGATTCCAGTGCGGCGTTGTAGTCCGCCAGCAGTTGATCCCAGCTGGCGTCAGCGGACGCAGGCAGCGCCCGGACCACTATGGCGAACCCGGTACCGTACTCGCGCAGCGAGGCAGCACCGGCTTCTCTCAGTCTCCTCTTAACGAGGTTCCTGACCACAGCGTTCCCGACACCTTTGGAAACAATGAACCCGATCCGGCTGGGTTCGTCGGCAGCAATAGCTGCCGCATATAACACTACGTTCCGGCGTCCATTGCGGACACCGGAACGTACGGTTGTTGAAAAATCGGTTGCAGTCCTCAAACGGTTACGGGTGGCCAGCACCTTAAACTCGCAAAGAAAAGATTACCGACGAGTCAGATATCTAGGCCGACAGTTCGGTGCGGCCCTTGCCACGACGGGCTGCCAGGATGGCACGGCCGGCACGGGTACGCATACGAAGGCGGAAGCCGTGCTTCTTGGCTCGACGGCGGTTATTCGGCTGAAAAGTCCGCTTGCTCACGTTAGTTACTCCAGTGGATCAAAGGTGCGCCCACCCGATCAGTAAAAGGGGAAGAACTGGCCGACGCTAAGTTTTGTATATGCACGCTTCCCCCGGCTGCTTCAACGCGGTGCGTCAAAGAGATTCAGAAGGGGCCAAAAAGCGTACACAAAGGACTTCACAACGTTAGGGCAAAATGCCTGCCAGAGTCAAACCGGGGTACCCCTGCGTCCCTGTCCCCGGCTGTGGTTAACCTGGCCCCACAGCCTGTGGATGAAGTGGCTCACAAGGCCTGTTTTCGAACCACAACGGTGTAATTATCCACAAGCTACTTCCCAGCTATCTTCTGGCCTTTTGTTCCCCTAGAGTGGCTCAGTAGCCGATTATCCACGGACTGTGCATAACTCTGTGGATGAAGCTGAACCAGCATCCTGGTTCGGGACTTGGGGCTGCACGTAATGCAGGCACGCAAGTTTTGAGGAACTGATTGATGACAGTAGACGAAGCCAACCACGCCAATACTGTCGGAAGTTCCTGGCGTCGGGTGGTGAGCCTGCTCGAGCAGGACGACCGCGTATCTCCACGGCAGCGGGGCTTTGTCATCCTGGCGCAGGCCCAGGGCCTGATCGGATCCACCCTCCTGGTGGCCGTTCCCAACGAACTGACCCGCGAAGTCCTTCAGACCCAGGTCAAGGACGCCCTGGATGACGCCCTGCATAACGTTTTCTCCGAGGACATCCGCTGCGCGATCGACGTGGACACTGATCTGGTGCCGCTCCACACGGAGCCGGAACCCGTCGTCGAACCTTCCTACTCGCCGGACCAGCTGATCGAACAGAAGCCGCAGCCGATGCTGCCGAGCACTTCCCACGAGTTCGGCCGGCTGAACCCCAAGTACGTCTTCGATACCTTTGTGATCGGTTCGTCCAACCGCTTTGCCCATGCAGCTGCCGTGGCCGTGGCCGAAGCGCCCGCCAAGGCCTACAACCCGCTGTTCATCTACGGTGATTCCGGACTGGGCAAGACCCACCTCCTGCACGCGATCGGCCACTATGCCCGCCGCCTGTACAGCGGAATCCGGGTCCGGTACGTGAACTCCGAAGAGTTCACCAACGACTTCATCAACTCCATCCGCGATGACGAAGGCGCCAGCTTCAAGACCACGTACCGCAACGTGGATGTGCTGCTGATCGATGACATCCAGTTCCTGGCAGGCAAGGACCGGACGCTGGAGGAGTTCTTCCACACGTTCAACTCCCTGCACAACAACAACAAACAGGTGGTCATCACCTCGGATCTGCCGCCCAAACAGCTGGCAGGTTTCGAGGACCGGATGAAGTCCCGCTTCGAGTGGGGCCTCCTCACCGACATCCAGCCGCCCGAGCTCGAGACCCGCATCGCCATCCTGCGGAAGAAGGCGCTCAGCGAAGGCCTCTCCGCCCCGGACGATGCCCTGGAATACATCGCTTCCAAGATCTCCAGCAATATCCGCGAACTCGAAGGCGCACTGATCCGGGTCACGGCATTCGCCAGCCTGAACCGTCAGCCCGTCGATGTTGCGTTGGCTGAGATGGTCCTCAAAGACCTCATCACGGACGACGGGGCCCAGGAAATCACGTCGAGCCAGATCCTGATCCAGACGGCGGAGTACTTCAAGCTCACCATGGAGGAACTCTGCAGCAAGTCCCGGACCCGCACGCTGGTGACCGCCCGGCAGATCGCCATGTACCTCTGCCGCGAACTCACGGACATGTCCCTACCGAAGATCGGCCAGGAACTCGGCGGCCGCGACCACACCACGGTGATCCACGCGGACCGCAAAATCCGTGAACTGATGGCTGAGCGTCGTGTGATCTACAACCAGGTCACCGAACTCACCAACAGGATCAAGCAGCAGCAGCGCAACTCCTGAGCCGTCGCCTCTATACCTTATTAACAGGTGCATGTGGATAACCCTGTGGATACTTAAGGGGACAACTGAGCTTAATGGGCTTAAAACCCTTAAGCCGCCTGTGGATCAGCGAAAACCCAAAAATTGTTATCCCCATCCACAGCCTGTTTAAAACCTGCGTCACCCACAATCCATGAACAGGGCTTAACCGCTGGATCCTGCGGCCGGATCGAGTTATCCACAGTATCCACAGCAGTTATTAACACTACTAATCCCAAGAAATTGATTTCCCTCAAATAACAATCTCGATCCGCACCCCGAACCGGCCCAGGCCCAAGGGCCTCCGGACCCCAGGCGTCCTGACCGGGGATGGGTTAATCAGCTGTCTTCCGGCTAAGCTGTCAGCAGCGCTCCCATCCTCGGGTTTCTTTGTGGTTCAGCACTTGATGAACCATGCAGGTTCCGTTGTTGGGGCGCCACTACTTTTGGGCTCCCTGTGGGAGTTTCCGGTTCAGACAAGGCAGCAGCAATGAAAGGCGGCACCCTTCCGTGAAGTTCAGAGTCGAACGGGACGTCCTGGCAGAAGCCGTCACCTGGACAGCCCGGTCGTTGTCTCCGCGGCCGCCGGTTCCAGTGCTGTCCGGCCTGCTCCTGAAGGCTGAAGCCGGCACGGTCAGCCTCTCGAGCTTTGACTACGAGACCTCCGCACGGCTGGACATCCCCGCGGACATCACCGCCGAGGGAACCATCCTCGTTTCCGGACGCCTCCTCGCAGACATTTGCCGCAGCCTTCCTTCCGCTCCGGTGGTCGTGGAGACCGATGGCAACAAGGTGACGCTGACCTGCCGCCGCAGCAGCTTCCACCTGGCCACCATGCCCGAGGCCGAATACCCGCCGCTGCCTGCGTTGCCCGCCATCAGCGGCACCGTCCCGGGTGACGCATTCGCCCAGGCTGTGTCCCAGGTGATCATTGCGGCCAGTAAGGATGACACGCTCCCCATCCTGACCGGCGTCCGGATGGAGATCGAGGATGACCTCATCACGCTTCTGGCAACCGACCGCTACCGTCTGGCCATGCGCGAAGTGCCGTGGAAGCCCACCACCCCGGGAATTTCCACCAGTGCGCTGGTCAAGGCAAAAACCCTCAACGAAGTGGCCAAGACGCTTGGCAACAGCGGCGACATCAACCTCGCCCTTGCTGACGATGACAGCCGGCTGATCGGTTTCGAAAGCGGCGGCCGCACCACCACGTCGCTGCTCGTGGATGGCGATTACCCCAAGATCCGCTCGCTGTTCCCGGATTCCACGCCCATCCACGCAACTGTCCAGACGCAGGAACTTGTGGAAGCCGTCCGCCGTGTGTCGCTGGTGGCCGAACGCAACACACCGGTTCGCCTCGCGTTCACCGAAGGACTGCTGCACCTGGACGCCGGCACCGGCGAAGATGCCCAGGCCTCCGAAGAACTCGAAGCCCAGCTCTCCGGTGACGACATCACCGTCGCCTTCAACCCGCACTACCTGGTGGAAGGCCTGAGCGTCATCGAAACGAAGTACGTCAGGTTCTCCTTCACCACGGCGCCGAAGCCCGCGATGATCACGGCCCAGGCAGACGCCGACGGTGAGGACCAGGACGACTACCGTTACCTGGTCATGCCCGTCCGCCTTCCCAACTAGGTAGCAGAAAACGTCGTTATGGGCCCTCATAACGACACTTAGTGCGACCTAGTTGGGATGACCCGTTCAGCAACAGCCAACCCCGTGCAGAAAAGAGACCCACGTGCATATTGGACTGATCGGCCTTGGCAAGATGGGTTTCAACATGCGCGAACGCCTGCGCAAGGGCGGCATTGAGGTCACGGGTCTTGACCGCAACCCGGAGGTCACCGATGTTGCCTCCGTGGATGAGCTCATTGCGGCGGTTCCGGCCCCGCGGCTGATCTGGGTCATGGTCCCGTCAGGCGACATCACCGATGCCGTTATCACCGAACTCGGGGACAAGCTCGACGCCGGCGACCTGGTGATCGACGGCGGCAACTCCCGCTTCACCGAGGACCAAAAACATGGTGCCGCGCTGGCTGAGAAGGGGATCCGTTTCGCCGACTGCGGTGTTTCCGGCGGAGTGTGGGGCCTCCAGAACGGGTACGGGCTCATGGCCGGCGGCGATGCCGCCGATATTGAGCGGGCACTGCCTGTTTTCGATGTGCTCCGTCCCGAAGGCGAGCGGGCGGACAGCTTTGTCCACGTCGGCGGAATCGGTGCCGGACACTACGCCAAGATGGTCCACAATGGCATCGAGTACGGCCTGATGCAGGCGTACGCCGAGGGCTACGAACTGCTGGCTGCCAAGGACATTGTTGACGACCTGCCCGGTACGTTCCGTGCCTGGCAAAAGGGCACCGTGGTCCGGTCCTGGCTGCTGGACCTGATGGTCAAGGCGCTGGACGAGGACCCGGGACTGGAATCCATCGATGACTACGTCGAAGACTCGGGCGAAGGCCGCTGGACCGTTGAGGAGGCCATTGCCAACGCTGTCCCGGCGCCGGCCATCACAGCTGCACTCTTCGCGCGCTTCTCCTCCCGCGAGGAAAACTCGCCCGCCATGAAGATGGTTTCCGCGCTGCGCCACCAGTTCGGCGGGCATGCCACCCGTCCCGCCAAGTAAAATCCACCCCGGGACCGTGGGTTCCGAGAATTGTCGAACACAGCGTGTACCTAGAACACCTATCGCTCACTGACTTCCGCAGCTACGCCCAGGTTGACCTCCCGCTCGAACCGGGGGTCACCGTGCTCGTCGGGGCAAACGGCATCGGCAAAACCAACCTCATGGAGGCCATTGGATACCTGGCCACCCTCAGCTCGCACCGGGTCAGCTCCGACGCCCCGCTGCTCCGGTTCGGCACGGACCGCGCGCTGGTCCGTGCCCGCCTGGTCCGCGGCGGCCAGACCACAGTTCTGGAACTTGAGATCAACGCCAGCCGAGCCAACAGGGGGCGGATCAACCGCAGCAATCCCGTCCGTGCCAGGGATCTCCTGGGGATCTGCCAGACAGTGCTTTTCGCCCCTGAAGACCTGGCGCTCGTCAAGGGAGATCCGTCCAACCGCCGCCGGTTCCTCGACGAGCTGCTGGTCAGCCTCATGCCCCGGCACGCGGCGACCCGCACGGACTATGACCGCGTCCTGAAACAGCGCAACGCCCTGCTCAAATCCGCCCGCGCCGGAAAATTCACTGCCGGGCACGAGGCCACCCTCGATGTCTGGGACCAGCACATGGCCCGGGCGGGCGCCGAACTGCTGCACGCGCGGCTGAAACTGGTGGAACTGTTGAGACCGCACCTGGCCAAGGCGTATGCCCAGCTCACGGATGGCTCCAAGGAAGCGAATGCCGTCTACCGGTCCACCCTCGAAAACCTGATGGACGACGACGGCGGCGCGGCACCGGGTGCCGGCGGCGGGTTTTTGGCGGGAGAGTCCGCCGCTGCCGAAGATCTGTGGGACCTCACCGTTGAGGACCTCACCGGCCGCTATGTCCAGGCCTTTGCGACCTCCCGCCGCAAGGAACTTGAACGCGGAATCTCCCTGGTGGGGCCGCACCGGGATGAGCTCGAACTGATCCTCGGCGAAGCGCCCGCCAAGGGGTACGCCTCGCACGGCGAAACCTGGTCGATGTGCCTCTCCCTCCGGCTCGCCTCCTATTACGTCATGCTCGATGACGCGAGGACCGGCGGGTCTGCGCCGATCCTTATCCTCGACGACGTTTTCGCCGAGCTGGATGTGGGGCGCCGGCGTAAACTGGCGGCAATAGTCTCCGGCGCGGAACAGGTCCTGGTGACCGCCGCCGTCGACGCCGATATCCCGGAGGAACTCTCCGGCCGGCGGGTGAAGGTCGTCCCGGGAGGAATCGATGAATAAGGATGAAAAGGGCGGGCTACAGCCTGGCCGGGATCCTGACAACATCGACGCGCCGCAGGCTGCGCTCAACCGCATGCGCGAGGCCGCGGCTGCACGCGGCGAAATCCGCCGGAAGGCGCCCCCCAAGGCCGGCGCCGCCAAGACAAAGGGTGGGATCCGGGATACCCGCGGTTTCAGCCAGTTCCATTCCACCGGCCGTGATCCGCTGGGGCTCGGCAAAGTGGTGGGACGGCTCGTGGCCGAACGCGGCTGGAGCTCGCCGGTAGCGGTGGGGTCGGTCATGGCAGAGTGGGCCACACTGGTTGGCCCGGAGATTTCAGCGCACTGTACCCCGGAGAGCTTCACCGATACCACCCTTCATGTGCGCTGCGACTCGACGGCCTGGTCCACGCAGCTGCGGCTGCTGAGCAACAGCCTGCTGGAGAAGTTCCGCACGGAACTGGGCGATGGTGTGGTCACCAGCATCCAGGTGCTCGGCCCGTCAGCACCCAGCTGGCGCAAGGGGGGACGCACCGTCAACGGCCGCGGGCCGCGCGATACGTACGGTTAGCCGCCGTCGACTCTTGAATATTCGTCCGGCGGCGTGTAGGGCGGGCTAACGCCCTTGGGGTGTATAGGCACCCGGAGGCGGGACCTCGAGGGCGCCCTAGGCGGGGTCAATGGCCTCGCATCGGCACATCAAGGTCCCGCGACGCCTGCCGGAATGCGGGTTTGCAGCCCATTTCACGATAGAATCACAGCAGATAACTGGGCGCCGGTGAAACGTTGACTGAGTCCGTTTTCCGCACGCTCTCCGCAGGCGGACTTCGGTCCTGCACGTCGACGTATCCGTCAGCGCCATCAGCTTGTGCCTGTTGGCGGATGCTTTCCCCTGGAAGGCCGCCGCCGGCCATCATCGAAAAAGAGGAGTCGACAGCACCTGTGGCTAACGACAATACAGATACCCAGGCAGTGGAACGCGCTACGGAGGATGTCCCTACTCCCGATACCCCGGCGGAGGCCGTGACACCCCGGGAGTACGGCGCAAGCGACATCACTGTACTTGAGGGCCTCGAAGCCGTCCGGAAACGCCCGGGCATGTATATCGGCTCCACCGGGCCGCGCGGCCTGCACCACCTGGTCTATGAAGTCGTGGACAACTCTGTTGACGAGGCGCTGGCCGGGTACTGCACGCACATCGAAATAGTCCTGCAGGCCGACGGCGGCGTCAAAGTTGTAGATGATGGCCGCGGCATCCCCGTGGACATGCATCCCACCGAGCACAAGCCCACCGTGGAAGTGGTTATGACCATCCTGCACGCCGGCGGCAAGTTCGGCGGCGGCGGCTACGCCGTCTCGGGCGGCCTCCATGGCGTGGGTATCTCCGTGGTGAACGCGCTTTCCAGCAGGGTGGACACCGAAGTCCGGCGGCAGGGCAACGTCTGGCGGATGTCCTTCGCCGACGGCGGCAAGCCCCAGGGTGGGCTGGTCAAGGGCGAAGAGAGCGCCACCACCGGCACCACCCAGACCTTCTACCCGGACGCGGGAATTTTCGAATCCACTGAATTTGATTTCGAGACGCTCCGCGCCCGCTTCCAGCAGATGGCCTTCCTGAACAAGGGCCTGCGGATCACGCTCACGGACGAGCGCACCGCAGCCTCGAACGCGGACGCCAATGAGGACCTTGACCTTGACGCTGTGGTCACGGAAGGCGAAGTCGCCGCTGAGCACCGCACCGTGGTGTACCAGTACGACGACGGCCTGCTGGACTATGTGAAGCACCTGAACTCGGGCAAGAAGGTTGATGTTGTCCACGAAGACGTCATTTCCTTCGAAACCGAGGACACGGAACGGCACATCGCGCTGGAAATGGCGATGCAGTGGACCAACGCGTATTCCGAGAGCGTCCACACCTATGCCAACACCATCAACACCCACGAGGGCGGCACCCACGAAGAGGGTTTCCGCGCCGCGATGACCTCCCTCATCAACCGCTACGCGCGGGAGAAGAGCATCATCAAGGAAAAGGACGACAACCTCACCGGTGACGATATCCGTGAAGGCCTCACGGCGGTCATCTCCGTGAAGCTGGCCGAGCCGCAGTTCGAGGGCCAGACCAAGACCAAGCTCGGCAACTCCGAGGTCAAGGGCTTCGTCCAGCGCGTTGTCACCGACGGCCTGGGCGACTGGCTGGAACGCAACCCCGGCCCCGCCCGCGATGTCATCCGTAAGGCCATCTCCGCGGCCCAGGCCCGGATGGCCGCGCGGAAGGCCCGTGACAATGCGCGCCGCAAGAGCCCGCTGGAATCCTTCGGGATGCCCGGCAAGCTGTCCGACTGTTCCTCGAAGGATCCCGCCCGCTGCGAGGTGTACATCGTGGAGGGCGACTCCGCCGGCGGTTCCGCCAAGCGAGGCCGCAACCCTGAAACCCAGGCCATCCTGCCGCTGCGCGGCAAGATCCTGAACGTGGAGCGGGCCCGGCTGGACAAGGCCCTGGGCAACACCGAGGTCCAGTCCATGATCACCGCGTTCGGCACCGGCATCGGCGAGGACTTCGACCTCAGCAAGCTCCGGTACCACAAGATCGTGCTGATGGCCGACGCTGACGTCGACGGCCAGCACATCACCACGCTGCTCATGACGCTGCTGTTCCGCTATATGCGCCCGCTGATCGAAAACGGCTACGTGTACCTGGCGCAGCCCCCGCTGTACCGGATCAAGTGGTCCAACGCGCCGCACGACTACGTCTTCAGCGACAAGCAGCGCGATGCCAAGCTCCTGTCCGGGCAGGCCGCCGGCCGCCGTATTCCGAAGGACAACGGCATCCAGCGCTACAAGGGCCTGGGCGAGATGGACTACACCGAGCTGTGGGACACCACCATGGACCCGGACCACCGGACCCTCCTGCAGGTCACCATGGACGATGCCCTGGCAGCGGACCAGACCTTCTCCACACTGATGGGCGAAGACGTGGAGTCCCGCCGAAACTTCATCCAGCAGAACGCCAAGGACGTCAGGTTCCTGGATATCTGACCGGTTCACCGAGCAGATATTCCAAGACCGACATATACCTGAAACGGAAAATATAAACGATGAGTGACGAGACACCCGAGAACCCGGCGGAATCCGCCGATCTTCCGGAAAGCGTTCTTGAAGGCGACGTGCTGGTTGACCGCGTGGAGCAGGTGGACCTGCAGACGGAAATGCAGCGCTCGTACCTGGACTACGCCATGGCCGTTATTGTGGGCCGTGCCCTTCCCGACGTGCGCGATGGCCTCAAGCCCGTGCACCGCCGCGTGCTGTACGCGATGTTCGACGGCGGTTACCGGCCGGAACGGTCCTTCAACAAGTGCGCCCGTGTGGTGGGCGAGGTCATGGGCCAGTACCACCCCCACGGCGACACCGCGATCTACGATGCGCTGGTCCGCCTGATCCAGGACTGGACGATGCGCTACCCGCTGGCCCTGGGCCAGGGCAACTTCGGTTCGCCGGGCAATGACGGTGCCGCCGCCCCGCGGTACACCGAAACGAAGATGTCCCAGCTAGCCATGGAGATGGTCCGGGACATTGACGAGGAAACCGTCGACTTCCAGGACAACTACGACGGCAAGAACCAGGAACCCACCATCCTGCCGGCCCGTTTCCCCAACCTGCTGGTCAACGGCTCCTCCGGCATTGCCGTGGGCATGGCCACCAACATTCCGCCGCACAACCTCCGCGAAGTAGCCGACGGCGTCCAGTGGTACCTGGCCAATCCGACGGCCAGCCGCGAGGAACTGCTCGAAGAGCTGCTGCTCCGCATCAAGGGACCCGATTTCCCCACCGGCGCGACCATTCTCGGCCACAGGGGCATTGAGGACGCGTACCGGACGGGCCGCGGCTCCGTGACCATGCGCGCCGTGGTCAACGTCGAGGAACTCCAGGGCCGCACGTGCCTGGTTGTCACCGAACTGCCCTACCAGGCCAACCCGGACAACCTGGCCATCAAGATCGCCGAACTGGTCAAGGACGGGAAGATCTCCGGCATTGCGGACCTCCGCGACGAGACCTCCGGCCGCACCGGCCAGCGGCTGGTCATTGTGCTCAAGCGCGACGCCGTGGCCAAGGTGGTGCTGAACAACCTGTACAAGCACACCGACCTGCAGAGCAACTTCTCCGCCAACATGCTGGCCATCGTGGACGGGGTTCCGCGCACGCTGAGCCTGGACGCCTTCATCCGCCATTGGGTAACGCACCAGTTGGACGTCATTGCGCGCCGTACCCGGTACCGCCTGCGCAAGGCCGAGGAAGAGGCGCACATCCTGCGTGCCCTCCTGAAGGCACTGGATGCGCTGGACGAGGTCATTGCGCTCATCCGTGCGTCCAACACCACCGAAGCCGCGCGCGACGGACTGATGCAGCTGCTGGACATCGACGAGCTGCAGGCCCGGGCCATCCTGGACATGCAGCTGCGCCGCCTTGCAGCCCTGGAACGCCAGAAGATCCAGGACCGCCATTCCGAACTTGAGGCCCTGATCGCCGAGTACAACTCGATCCTTGCCTCCGAAGAACGCCAGCGCGAGATCATCAGCACCGAGCTGGGCGAAATCGTGGCCAAGCACGGTGATGACCGCCGCACCAAGATCCTGATGGGCTTCGACGGCGACATGTCCATGGAGGACCTGATTCCGGAGGAGGAAATGGTTGTCACGATTACCCGCGGCGGTTACGTCAAGCGCACGCGCAGCGACAACTACCGGTCGCAGCAGCGCGGGGGCAAGGGCATCAAGGGCGCCCAGCTCCGCGGCGACGACGTGGTGGAGCACTTCTTTGTGACCACCACCCACCACTGGCTGCTCTTCTTCACCAACCTCGGCCGGGTCTACCGGGCGAAGGCGTACGAACTGGTGGAGGCCGGCCGTGATGCCAAGGGCCAGCACGTCGCCAACCTGATGGCCTTCCAGCCGGACGAGCACATCGCCCAGGTCCTGGACATCAGGGACTACCAGCAGGCCCCTTACCTCGTGCTGGCAACGAAGCGAGGCCTGGTCAAGAAGACCCGGCTGGAGGACTACGATACCAACCGCTCCGCCGGCGTCATCGCGATCAACCTGCGCGACGAGGACGAGCTGGTTTCCGCCCAGCTGGTCTCCGAAACGGATGACCTCATGCTGGTGTCCCGCATGGGCCAGTCCATCCGCTTCACCGCCACCGACGATGCCCTGCGCCCCATGGGCCGGGCCACGTCCGGTGTCACGGGCATGAAGTTCCGCGAGGATGATGAGCTGCTGGCAGCCGACGTCGTCACGGACGGTTCGTTCGTCTTTGTGGTCACCGAGGGCGGTTACGCCAAACGCACCGCGGTGGAGGAATACCGCCTGCAGGGCCGCGGCGGCCTCGGCATCAAGGTGGGCAAATACCAGGAGGAACGGGGCCATCTCGTGGGCGCCCTGATTGTCCAGGAAGAAGACGAGGTCCTGGTGGTCATGGAAGGCGGCAAGGTTGTCCGATCATCCGTGGCCGGCGTACCGGCCAAGGGCCGCGACACCATGGGTGTTATCTTCGCGAAGCCGGACAAGAACGACCGCATCATTGAAGTGGCCAGGAATAGCGAACGCGGCCTTGAGGGCGAAGAATCCGTGGACGATGACGTAACGTTGGCTGAAGAGGCCGGGTCCCCCGAGGGATCCGCAGGGTCAGCAACAACGGCAGAAACATCACCGGCTGTTGAGTCAGAGGACGCCTCCGGCGACGCTGAGCCGAACGAAGACTACACCGGAGGTAACGAGTGAGTAATCCCGACTCATATCCCAAGCCGAGCAGTAATGTCCCCGGCGGAACGCCGCCGCCGGCGGCCGCACCCCGCGTGAACGCCCCCGTCCGTCCGCAGCAGCGCCCGCCGGCCCCTGCCGGTGCGCCGGGGCAGCGGCAGGCCGTTCCCGGCCAGCGCCCTGCGCAGGACCGGGTTCCGGCAGGCCAGGCCGGCCAGCGTGCCGGCCAGGGCCGGCAGGCGGCAGCACAGCCAAGCCAGCGCCCAGTGCCGGGCCGGTCTCCGCAGGCCCAGCCCGGCCTGGTCAAGCCTGCACCCAAGGCCAAGGTCAGGCGTGCACGGCTGCTGGTCAGCAAGGTGGATCCCTGGTCTGTCCTGAAGATGGCATTCCTCCTGTCGGTGGCGCTGGGAATCGTCACCGTCGTGGCCGCCATCGTCCTTTGGACCGTCCTGGACCTCACCGGAATCTTTGACCAGGTGGACAGCCTCCTGGGCACCCTGGCAGGCTCCGAAGGCGGCGGGTTCGAACTGAAGAAGGTCGCATCCCTGGGCCAGGTGGCTTCCTTTGCCACGATTATCGCCGTGGTGAACGTTGTCCTGCTGACGGCGCTGTCCATGCTGTCAGCGGTGCTTTACAACATCTCAGCAACGCTTGTTGGCGGCATCGGCGTCACCCTCACGGACGACTGAAAACCCTTAATTTCACCGGAATTTCTCCGGCGAAATGCCTCGATTTGAGATCGGGCCGGGATGTGCTGTAAAGTCATGTCTCGGCCCGATGAGGCATCGGGGCGTATAGCTCAGGCGGTTAGAGCGCTTCGCTGATAACGAAGAGGTCCCAGGTTCAAGTCCTGGTACGCCCACGGAACCTGTGCAGGTTCGAAGGAAGGTTCGGTTTGCTTCACGGCAGGCAGGATCGGAACGGGGAGCATGTGAAGAAGTTGCTGGTACTTGCAGCTGCGATCGCAGGCGTCCTGCTCTACAGGAAAGCACAGGAATCCGAGGCCCGGAAAACAGTCTGGAGCCAGTCGACCGACAAGGTCGAATAGGCCGGATTCCCGGACCGGGAGCTTGCAAAAGGCTCCACGGTTCTAGGGTATGATTGACGGGTTGCTTCTTATGGGGGCATGGCGCAATTGGTAGCGCACCTGCTTTGCAAGCAGGGGGTTCGGGGTTCGAGTCCCCGTGCCTCCACCATAAGAAAAGAGTCCCGGACAGCTGAAAAGCTGTCCGGGACTCTTTCGTTAAGGCGGCACAGTGCTAATCCAGGACAGTAGGGTTGAGCGGTGAACTTTCTTCTTGCGGCCGTGGGCGTCCTGGGTGTGGCGTCGTCCGGGCCGTTGATCGCCGCGACCCTCGGTGCCACCACCGTCAGTGCCCTCGCCATCGCCTTCTGGCGCAACGCCATCGGGGCCGCCGTGATGGCCACCCCCACCGTGGTCCGCGAACCCCGGCAGTTCGGCCGGATCACCGGCCCTGAGTTCCGCTGGTCGCTGCTCGCCGCCGTGGCCCTGGCCCTACACTTTGCCTGCTTCATTACGTCCCTCCAGCTGACGTCCGTGGCTGCCGCCACCGCCCTGGTCTGCCTGCAGTCGGCCTGGATCGCGGTCTTCCAGCTCTTCCGCGGCACCAGGCACCGCTGGCAGGTGCTGGCAGGGCTGGGGATTGCCTTTGGTGGTGTTATCACCATCACCGGGTTCGACCTGGGATCCTCGCCGGACGCGCTCCTGGGCGACCTCCTGGCCGTCGCGGGCGGGGCCCTGGCCGGCCTCTACACGCTCGCCGGCGGCAAGGCCCGCCAGACCATGACCACGGGAACGTACACCACGCTCTGCTACGGGATGTGTGCGGCCTTTGTGGCGGTGCTGGCGCTCTTCAGCGGCCAGCCGCTGGTGGGGTTCGACGCCGTTGGCTGGGTGGGGATCCTGGCGATCACCGTGTGTGCCCAACTGGTGGGCCACACAGCCTTCAATCACCTGCTGGCCACGATGAGCCCGCTGCTGGTGTCCATGATTATCCTGCTGGAGATCCCCGGCGCAGCCGTGCTGGCCGCGGTCTTCCTGCACGAGACGCTGCCCGCCGGCACCTACGGCGGGCTGGGGCTCATCCTCGTGGGCCTCGCCGTCGTGGTTCTGGGACAGCGGTCAGGCTTCAGGAAACGGCGCGAAGGTTCCGCCGAGCGTGGGGATGAACCGCCGTCGGACCGTCTGGCTGAACTCGGAACGGACTGAAGCGGGCCTATTGTCCGCCGCGGCGGACAGGCTGGGCGGTGTTGACCGTGTGGATGGCCCGCAGGAGCTTCGCCGGGAAATAGACCGAGAAGAACACCACCATGGGTGCCTTGAGGGCCATTTTCTTGACGTTGTGCGCCTTGTACGTGCGGTCGAAGCGGGTCACGTAGTACCGGTAGTCCCGCGGTGAATCCTCGAGCCGGCGGGCGGACATCCCGGATACCATCTGGGGCCAGTACTGGACCTTGAGTTCGTGGTCGGCGAGGTGCAGGGAGAGATCGATGTCCTCGTGCATCTCGTCCTTCTCGTCCCGGCAGGTTTCGGCCCGGATGGTTTCCCATGCCGTAGCCCGCAGGGCCATGTTGGAGCCGAACAGGAAGTGGTACTGGTGCTTGGCGAGCTTGAGCATCAGCTGACGCATCTTGTCGTCTGCCTTGAGCCCGAACCGCCGCATCGGCATGTCGTAGTAGACCACCGGTCCGGTGGCTGCCTGGATGGACGGATCAAAAAAGGCCTTCTGAACCTGCTCCACCCAGTCGGGCTCGACGACGGAATCGGCGTCAATGCGACCCAGGACGTCGCCGGTGGCATGGTTGAGGCCAAAATTACGAGTGGGAATCAGGCCCTGGTCCCGGTCCTGGCTGAGCAGGATGATGGGGCTTTCCGGATACTCCAGCTGCATCTGCGCCACGATGGCGGCGGTGCGGTCAGTGGAGAGGTTGTCCACCACGATGATTTCGTGGGCCGGCACCGACTGGTACACCGCAGCGATAAGACACTGCCGGATGACACTTTCCTCGTTGTAAGCCGGGATGACAATGGACACGAGCGGCAGCTGTGCTGCGTCGTTCAAGGCATCCCCAGAGGATTTATCGGCTGACATCAGTTCAAATTTAGCACCGATCAGGGTTCGTCCCGCCAGCGACTGGGCCCGGCCCGGACAAACACTGGGAAAACACTGAAGGGGCCCCGCACCAGGCGGGGCCCCTTCAGTGGGCGGCGCGACGGCGCCGGAAGTGCTAGTTGCTGCCCTTGTCCGCGGAACCGTTCATGTTGGCCGCAATGTTCTTGATGGCGGTCTTGGCATCGGTGGACGCCTTGGCTGCTGCGTCTGCCGATTCATCGGCGACGTGCTTGGCCTTCTCTGCCGAATCCTCCGCGTCCGCGGCAACATCCTCTGCCTGGCCGGCCACGGCGTCAGCGGCTGAACCGGTGGCGGCTGCAGCCTTGCTGGCTGCATCCGCGGCCGTGTCCTTGGCGTCGTTCACGGTGGTGGCAGGAACCGGTGCAGGAGTGACAGGAGATGGGGTCTTCCACGGGTCTTCCACGGGCTTGGAGGCTTTCCAGGCCGCGACGCCGGCGGCGACGGCTGCGGCGATGATGCCGAACACCAGCCAGCCGCGCTTCTTGGGCTTCTGCGGCTGGGCGATCTGGACTCCCACGGCCTTGCCCGCTTCGTGCGCGGCGGCCTTGAGCTGCGTGCCGGCCGTCTGTGCCTGTTCCTGGAGGGAATGCACGACGCCGGAATCGGCAAGCCGCTGGGCGACGGCATCCACGTGGGACGGCGCGCTTTCCAACGTGCGGTGCACGGCGTCGGACGCGTGGCCGATCTGGTCCGAAAGGCGCGGCAGGTATTCCACCACCACGCGGTCACGGGCGTTCTGGATCACGGGAGTGGCCTTGTCCAGGGCTTCGTACAGGCGCGGCGTAGCGACCTCAACGGCGTCGTGGATTTTCGGGGCGAGCTGGGCGAGCCCCTCCTGGATGCGCGGTGTCACCGTTGCGACGCCGTCCGCAAGGTTATGGGCCGCGGTCTTGAGCCCTTCCTGGATTTTGGGAGAGGCAGTGTCCAGGCCATGCTGCAGGCGGGGAACTGCCCAATCCACCGCTGCTTCCACGCGGGGGGATGCCCAGTCCTTGGCGTTCTCAACTGCGCTGTTGACTGACTGTTCAAGGTCACGGGCAATACGATCCGATTTCTTCACAACTACCTCCCGATTAATGTGACGGTTCTGTTGTTAGCCTACGTGCCTTGACCTGCACGGGCTATTCTTCCAGCGGATTTACGGCTGATTTCACCCAGCGCGGAACTGCCGGTCCAGCCCTGTCCGCGTTGACCTGCCGTGAAAGAATAGGCGGCATGACTGCAATCGCAACTGCAAAAGCAACCATCCACACGAGCCTCGGCGACATCGTCGTTAATCTCTTCGGCAACCACGCGCCGAAGACGGTCAAGAACTTCGTTGGCCTGGCCACCGGGGAACAGGCCTGGACCCACCCCGAGACCGGTGAGGACAAGACGGGCACGCCGCTGTATGACGGCACCATCTTCCACCGCATCATCAAGGACTTCATGATCCAGGCCGGCGATCCGCTGGGCCGCGGCGTAGGCGGACCGGGCTACAAGTTCGACGACGAAATCCACCCCGAACTCAGCTTCAACGCCCCCTACAAACTGGCCATGGCCAACGCCGGCATCCAGGCGGGCAAGGGCACCAACGGCTCACAGTTCTTCATCACCACCATCCCCACCGACTGGCTGCAGGGCAAGCACAGCATCTTCGGCGAGGTTGCTGACGAGGAATCCAAGAAGGTCGTCGACGCCATCGAGGGCGTCCGCACCGGCATGGGTGACCGCCCGGTTGAGGACGTCACCATCAACAGCATCGACATCGAGCAGCTCTAACCCAACACATGAGCTACGGAATTCCGGCGGCTGAGCCGTCCGCGCAGGTTCCGGTGTGCCCCAGGCACCCGGACCGGCCCTCCTATGTGCGCTGCCAGCGCTGCGGCCGCCCAGCGTGCCCGGACTGCCAGCGGGCGGCCGCCGTCGGATTCCAGTGTGTTGACTGCGTCAACGAAACAAAGCGCACGACGCCGGCGGTCAAGACTGTCTACGGCGGCGCCGTGGCAACCGGCAAACCACTAGTGACGTTTGGAATTATCGCCCTGTGCGCGGTGATGTACGTTCTGCAATGGGTGGTCCCCGGCGAGTGGATCTACCAGAACCTGGCGTTCGCCAATGTTTTTGCCACTCCCGAATTCGGTGAGTTCGAACCGTGGCGGATGCTGACGGCGGCGTTCCTGCACTCCCAGGGATTCATCCTCCACATTGTGCTGAACATGTACATGCTGTGGATTTTCGGCCAGGCGCTCGAACCGCTTCTCGGCCGGGTCCGTTTCCTGGCCCTGTATCTTATCTCTGCCATCGGGGGTTCGGTCGGCTACCTTCTGCTGACTCCCGGCTATGTGCCTGGTGTGCCTCTTGCCGGAGTGGTGGGCGCCTCGGGCGCCATCTTTGGACTCTTCGGGGCGATGCTCCTGGTGCAGCGTCACCGCGGCGGGGATACACGGCAGCTGTGGATCCTGATCGCCATCAACGGCGTGATCGGATTTGTGGTCCCCCAGATCGCCTGGCAGGCGCACCTGGGCGGGCTCGTCACAGGAGCCTTGTGCGCTGCCGTCATTGCGTACACACCCCGGGGCCCGCGGCAGCGCCTGCTGCATGCCGCCGGACTGGCCGGAGTGGTTCTCCTACTGGTCCTCGCGAGTTGGCTCCGCGTCACAGCCGGCTGACCGCCCGGGTCCGTGGCCCAGCTCCAACAGACCGCTTAACCCCCGGTGTCCCAACGGACACCGGGGTTTTTTTGTGCCTTGTGTGGCCTCTGAACCGCGATGCCGTTCACTTGCTGGGTGCGTCCCGCCGTGCGAGCAGCCCCTGATCGGCCTCAGGCCCCTGACGATGGCGCCGAAGTTATCCACAGCGGTTATCCACACTGTTGGTAACTTACACGGGTGTAGTTCAGGATTTCAATGTGCCCCTGCTCCCGCACGTCCGCCCTTTTGCCGGATTTCATCATCCTGTTATCCACAATTGTGGACAACACCTGGGGATGCGCCTGTGGTTAAGTGGAAAAACATGCCATTTGAGCCCACCCTGTGGATATCCCGGCCATTTCCCGCGCCGGGGACACAAAGGAGGGGATCCCACCTGCCCGTATCAACAGGGTTATTTACAGTGTTAACAACTTACGGACATGTAGTTAACCTTCGGTGTTTCCCCGGCTGGGGCAGCCGAGGGGTTCGCTCGGGCCCTCCTGTGGATTGTTTTCCACACCTGTGGATAACTTGTGGGTAGTCCAGTGTTAGTAAGTGGATAACACGCGTGTGTGCGAGGGTGTTCGTACGCAGCATCGGACCCGACAAGCTTCCAGCCAGGAGGACCGCCTTGAGCTCCACCGCAACAACCCAGCACATCTACCTCGACAAACAGCACCCCGCGGTATGGCGCGCTCTCAATGGTCTGGGGCTGAAAGTGCGCGAAGCCGCCGACGCGGCCGGGATCGACCGCAAGACCATAGAGCTGCTCAACGTGCGGATCTCCCAGATCAACGGCTGCGCCTTTTGTCTCGACATGCATGTGCGGGACGCCGTGGAGGCCGGGGAGAGCCACCAGCGGCTGGCTGTCCTGCCGGCGTGGCGGGAGACGGCCCTGTTCACGGACAAGGAGCGGGCTGCCCTTGCCCTGGCGGAATGCATCACCGAACTGCCGGACCACCGGACAACCGAGCTTGAGGAAGGATATGCGCGTCAGCACCTCAGCGCCGATGAATTTTCGGCGGTCAGCTGGTTGGTGATCACCATGAATGCCTTTAACCGGGTGTCCATCACCAGCCACCATCCGGTCCGCCGGGAGCGCTGACACCAAGGACACCGTCGTCGGGTCAGTGTGAATTATCCACAGCCAATCCACACTGTTAATAACTGTCCGTCCGAGCGCTTTGGCTCCGGTCCTGTGCGTCATGGCCTGCATGGGCGGCTGTCGCTTCCGGCGCCGGGAAAGTTATGCACAATGTGGATAACTTTCCCAACAGCTGTGGAAAACGGGCCTTGGCGGAGCGTCCGGCCAGTTCCCCGCGGAGCGGCAGGTCAGCCGGTCCAGACGCCTGAGGATCCGCGCCGGTGGCTGTCCAGAAGATGGGTGTCCACCATGCCGATGGCTTCCATCAGCGCGAACATGGTGGTGGGGCCAACGAACGAGAATCCCTGCGTCCGCAGCGCCTTGGACAGCGCCACCGATTCCGGTGACTGCGTGGGGATCTCAGCGTGCGTGACCGGCTGGGGAGTGGCCCGGGGCTGGAACTGCCACACGAAGTCAACCAGGCCTTCCCGCTCGCGCAGCGCGATGGTGGCCCGGGCATTGGTGATGGCGGCACGGATCTTGAGCCGGTTGCGGACGATGCCGGGATCCTGGAGCAGGCGCTCAACATCCGCTTCCGTAAAAGCCGCGACAGCGTCCGGCTGGAAGTCGAGGAAAGCCTGACGGAAGGCAGGGCGCTTCCGGAGGATCGTTGCCCACGAGAGACCTGCCTGGAAGCCCTCGAGGCAGATGCGCTCGTACAGGCCCTGTTCGTCCCGGACGGGCAGGCCCCATTCGGAGTCGTAGTACTCGCGCAACAGCGGATCCACGGCGGCCCACGGCGGACGGGCGAGGCCGTCGTCGCCCAGGACAGTTCCGGCCGCACCCTCGTTCAGGGGCTGGGCAGCGGCAGCGGGACTCATGCGGGTCCTGCGGTCAGGTCAGGAACGCCAGCGCGTGGTCATCAGGAAGCCGATGATGGCAATGCCGAAGCCGGCCACGATGTTCCACGACTCCCAGGCCTGGACAGGAAACCGGCCCTCGCTGATGTAGAACGTGATGATCCAGAAGAGCCCGATGATCATCAGGCCGAACATCACCGGCTTGAACCAAACAGCGTTGGGCTTATACGCTTGCGCCCCGGAAGCGGGCTGTGCGGCGCTGGAAGTCTTCTTGCGAGGCTTTGACTCGGGCACGTGCTCTCCTTGGCGGACTGGAGCAAGCTCGGCGCCGCGGGCTTGATATCCTGCAAGAAGGAAGTTGCCAGCGGTCTGCGCGATCTTGGTCAAATCTGGATTCTTACTAGCAGTCAATTCTAGCCGTAGTTCAGGGCATTCAAACGCCCATCGCGGCCACCCCGGAGGAGAACGCGTGGCAGTGCAGGAGAAGGCGAGGCGCGCCGCTACGCGGCCCGCCCGTGCGGCGCCGGCCCGCGCTTCCATACTGCGTGGCACAGTGCAGGTGCTCGGCGAGCTGCTCATCACAGCCGGCATTATCCTCCTGCTCTTTGTGGGCTGGCAGCTGTGGTGGACCAACATCGAATCCGACGCCAAGCAGAGTGCCGTCATCAAGGAGTTCGCCCAGGGGCTGGGCGGCCCGGTGCCTGCAATCCGCGAACCGGATCCATCGGCAGCGCCCGTGGATTACGGCACCCCGGCCGTTGCCGCGGCACCAGGCCATGCCGGCACCATCGGCATTATGTATATCCCCCGCTTTGGCCCCAACTACACCCGGCCCATCGTGCAGGGAACCACCGGGGACGTCCTGGATACGCTGGGGCTTGGCCATTACGCCAACACCGCCATGCCCGGCGCCGTCGGCAACTTCGCGGTGGCCGGCCACAGGCAGACGCACGGTGCCGTCCTGGACAATATCCACACCCTTGTCCCGGGGGACAAAATCTACGTCCAGACCAAGGACGGCTACTACATCTATGTCTTCCGCAACAACCAGATTGTGATGCCGTCCCGGACCGATGTCCTGGAACCGGTCCCCACCCGCCCCGGCGTCACTCCCACCGAAAGCTTCCTCACCATGACCAGTTGCAATCCGCGCTTCGGCGCCGAGGAACGCATCATCGCGTACGCACTGCTGGACAGCTGGCAGCCTGCCTCGGCGGGCCCGCCGGCCGAGATCGCCGCCCAGGTCGCCGCAGCGGTGGGAGGAAACTGAGTATGTACGGCTGGATTTTCCGCCACCTTCCGGGCCCCCTCTGGCTGCGGATCCTTACGTCGCTGGTGCTCATCGCCGGCGCACTGATCCTGATGGTTCAGTTCCTGTTCCCCTGGATGTCCGGGTTCACCGCATTCACCGACTCAACGATTGGTTCTGCAAGCCAGCCATGACCACAACCAAAATCCTGGTCGTAGACAACTACGACAGCTTCGTTTACACCCTGGTGGGCTACCTCCAGGAACTCGGCGCCGAGACCACCGTTGTCCGTAACGACGACGTGACCCTCGCTGAAGCCATCGAGATGGCACAAACGCGCGACGGCGTCCTCATCTCACCCGGGCCGGGAAACCCCGCCGAGGCGGGTGTGTGCATTGAACTCATCAAGTGGTGCGGGGCGAACAACAAGCCGATGTTCGGTGTGTGCCTAGGCCATCAGGCCCTGGCCGAAGCCTATGGCGGCACAGTGACCCACGCGCCGGAGCTGATGCACGGCAAGACCTCGCTGGTGGAGCACAACGGCACCAGCGTCTTCGCCGGGCTCCCCTCCCCCGTGACAGCGACGCGCTACCACTCGCTGGCAGCGGTAAGGGACACCATCCCTGACGTCCTGGAGATCACCGCCGAGACCGCAACGGGCGTCGTGATGGGCCTGCAGCACCGCACTGCACCGCTGTGCGGCGTACAGTTCCACCCGGAGTCGGTCCTGACCGAAGGCGGCTACCAGATGCTGGGCAACTGGCTCGAGTCCCTGGGAATGGCGGGAGCCGCCGCCCGTGCCGCCACGCTGAGCCCGCTCATCCAGCACTGACGGGCACACGAACAACGTGGGCCCACGCCCGCCGGGTCCCCTGGCCGAGCTTGCGAGGTTAGGGTGCGGGTGGGGAGGGTCACTTCGCTCCCATGTTCCGCTTCGGGATGGGCGCGAAGTGACCCCGCGTTGCTTTAAGGAGCAGGTGGAGGCTTTTAGCCCTTTTTCGTAGCTGTGGGCGTGGCCGTGGGCGTTGGCGATGGCGGCGGGGCCGGTTCCTTGGCCACCACAATATTGATCGTCTTGCCCTGGTCGACGGCGGCATTCACCGGGTCACTTTGATCCGTGACCCGGCCCGCCTCCACCTCGGAATTCTCCACTTCCTGGACGTTCGGCACAAGGCCAAGTTCCTTCAGCGCCGTTTCCGCCTCGGCTCGCGTGCGGCCCCGCAGTTCAGGCATGGACACCTTGCCGGTGGAAATCACGATCTCCACCGTGGTGCCCGGGCCTACCATCTGGCCCGGTGCCGGGCTGGTGGTAATCACCCTGCCGCCGGGAACGGTGGCGCTGTTGGCTGTGGTGGTGGAAGGCGCTCCCACGAGTCCTGCCTGGCGAAGGATGTCCCGCGCCGCGGCTTCTGTCTGGCCCGGAAGGTTCTCCGGAATCTTGACGGCGCTTGGGCCTTCAGAAATATTCAGGATCACCTCCGCATTGGGGTCAAGCGAGGTTCCGGCCACTGGGTCAGTGCCGATGGCCGTTCCGCTGGGTATGGTCTCGTGCTTGTTCCGTTTGATCTGCGGGCGCAGGTTGGCACCATAAAGTTCCTGCAGGG
This sequence comes from Pseudarthrobacter humi, assembly GCF_024294965.1. Classification (NCBI taxonomy): domain Bacteria; kingdom Bacillati; phylum Actinomycetota; class Actinomycetes; order Micrococcales; family Micrococcaceae; genus Pseudarthrobacter; species Pseudarthrobacter humi. The sequence goes on along the minus strand of NZ_JANCLV010000005.1, from coordinate 45,180 downwards.
CCGCCGATTCCGTCAGGGCCGCCACCGCCGGGACCGCCACTTTGGGCGGCGGGGGCGCGGGCCGGTTCACAGTGTTGTACAGCCAGAGACCGCCGCCGCCAAGAACCAGCAGGGTGAAGATCACCAGTGTGGCAATCCATGTACGACGACGGGACTTCTGCCGGGCGGACCGCTCACGTTCCGGAGCGAAGCCCAAGGGCAGTTCATCGACATCCGACTGTCCGAGGGTGGCTGCCGCCATGACCGGTACGCCGTCAGTCCGGGTGTCGTCCGCGTTGCGCTGCCGGCCGGTGGGGGCATCGTCCAGGAAGCCGGCTCCGGTGAGCCCGAACGCCTCTGTCACGGGCGGGCGTTCCGGCGTCGGGACATGGTCATTAGGATCGGTGGGGGCTTCGGTCGCGGCCAGCGCGGGCACGGACACGCCCGCCCGGGCGGCGCGCAGCGCACGGCGGAAGGCGGCCGCGTCCTGGAAACGGTCCGCCCGGTTCTTCTGCAGAGCCTTGGCCAGGACACTGTCCAGGGCGGCCGAGACCTCCGGGTTCACGCTGCTCGCGGGCTCCGGGATTTCCCTGACGTGCTGGTACGCCACGGACACGGGGCTGTCACCAATAAAGGGCGGGCGGGCGGTGAGCATTTCGTACAGCAGGCACGCTGCGGAGTAGAGGTCGCTGCGCGCATCCACTGTTTCGCCCCGGGCCTGCTCGGGCGAGAGGTACTGGGCAGTGCCCACCACGGCCTGGGTCTGCGTCATGGTGGCGGATGAATCGGCGATGGCCCGGGCAATCCCGAAGTCCATGACCTTCACGGAATTGGAGCCTTCGCAGTACATCACGTTGGCGGGTTTGATGTCCCGGTGGACGATGCCCGCCTTGTGGCTGTATTCAAGGGCAGAAAGCACGCCCAGGCAGAAGTCGATGGCCTGGTCAATGCTGACTTCCTTGGCCCGGATCAGGTCGCGGATGGTCCGGCCCTGAACAAACTCCATCACGATGTAGGGCACCCGGACACTGTCCTCGGAGCCGTCCGGAACCGTATGTTCGCCAGTGTCGTAAATGGCGACGATGGAGGGATGGTTCAGCGCCGCCACGGACTGCGCTTCCCGTTTGAAGCGCGCCTGGAACTGCGGATCACGGGCCATATCCGGGCGGAGAAGCTTGATGGCAACGGTCCGGCCAAGCCGGGTATCCACGCCGCGGTGGACATCCGCCATCCCCCCGCGGCCGATGATTCCGCCGAGTTCGTAGCGGCCGCTCAGGACACGCTGGTTATCCACCGGGAGGCTGTCCTCCCGGTGGAGCGGGGTGCGGGCCGAATCACTCACTGTCAGTTCCGACCGCTACGGCGCGCAGGTAGGAGGCAATCCCGGCAGCTGGCCAGGGTTGCATTTGGGGAGGGTGGACGTTGGCTCAGCAGAGGCGGCCGGCGAGGACGGCGGAGCGGTCGGCATGCTGGCCGGGACCGGGACGGCGTAGGTCACCGTCACTTCCGCCCCCTTGGGCACGGTGCCCGTGGGGTTGACCTGCAACACCGTTCCGGCGGCGGAAGTACTCTGCTGCGGGATGACCCGGACGGACAGGCCCATGGTTTCCAGCGTCCCCTGGACCTGACGGTAGTCCTTCCCGAGGTAGGCCGCCGAAATGATGTCCACCGTGCTGGGGGTGGGCGTTGGCGTGGGAGCCTCGGTGGTCAAGCTGGGCGTAGGTGTGGCGGATGCCGAGGTCTTTGTCGGGCTGGCGCTGGTGGACGACGGGGTGCTTGATGCCGAGTTGGTGACGGTGGTTGCCGGGTTAAAGATCCCCTGCTGCGTCAGGAAGAACCCCACCAGCGCGAACAGGACCAGCACGATCAGGGCGACCAGTGGCCACGTCCAGGGGCTGCGGCCGCGACGGTCGGGCTCGTCGGCCGGCTCGTCGTCGTACTTCTCTTCCTCCTGCACCCAACTGCGCTCCGCAGCCAGGGCGTCCGCACGCGAAAGCGTGCTCCCGGCTCCAGCGGCCGCGGCGCCGACTGCAGCGCCGCCGGCAGCGGCACCCAGCACGGGCAGGGCGGACGTTGATGTCGTGTTGCTGTCCTTCTGGGCGATGACGCCGGTGGGTGCCGTGGCAATGTCCACCGGAGCGGTAATGGGGCCCGTGGTTGCCTCGAAGAGCAGCATGCCGGGAACCGCTGCGTGCGCGGCGTCAATATCGCCGTTCCGGATGGCCTCGGCGGCTTCGGACAGCTTGATGGCGTTGGCCGGGCGGTTTTTGGGGTCCTTGGCCAGCATGGACATCAGCAGCGCGCGGACCGGTTTGGGGAGAGTCTCCGGAAGCGGCGGCGGGGCGTCGTTGACCTGGGCGAGGGCAATGGCGATCTGGGATTCGCCGGAGAAGGGCCGGTGCCCGGTGAGGCACTCGTAACCGATCACGCCGAGTGAGTAGATGTCCGAGGCGCCGGTTGCGGTCTGGCCTGTGGCCTGCTCGGGGGCGAGGTACTGGGCGGTGCCCATCACCTGGCCTGTCTGCGTCAGCGGGACCTGGTCGGCCAGGCGGGCGATGCCGAAGTCGGTGACCTTGACGCGGCCGTCGGGGGTGATCAGCAGGTTGCCCGGCTTGATGTCGCGGTGGACCAGCCCCTGGGCGTGGGCGACGGAAAGGGCGCGGGCGGTCTGCGCCATCATGGACAGCGTCCGGTCCGGGGACAGCACCTGCTCGTGCTCGATGATGCTGCTCAGCGGCTGGCCCGGAACGAGCTCCATGACCAGGTAGGCCGAGCCATCCTCTTCGCCGTAGTCAAAAACATTGGCGATGCCCACGTGGTTCAGCAGGGCGGTGTGGCGTGCCTCGGCGCGGAACCTCTGGAGGAAACCGGGGTCACCGGTGTACTCCTCCTTGAGCACCTTGATGGCGACAATCCGGCCCAGGACCTGGTCCTTGGCCTTCCAGACCTCTCCCATCCCGCCGATCGCAATCCGCGTGGTCAGCTGGAATCTGCCGCCGAGGGTGATTCCCGTTGTAGGCCTCACTTATTCAACACCGCCTCAAAAATCTTTTTCGCGTTCGGACTGGTTAGCTGTGCGCCAGTGGTGATGTCTACGCCTTCCATGACGATGGTGACACTCACCTCCGGGTTGTTCGCCGGGGCAAACCCGGTGAACCATGAGTTGTTCAGGCCGTTGCCCAGTTCAGCGGTTCCGGTCTTGCCGGCCACTTGGACACCGGGGACGGCCGCCCCGCGGGCTATGCCCTGGCTCACCGCACTGGTCATCCATTCGGTGATCTGGCGGGCAATTTCCGGGGTGGTGGACGTCCGGAGCGCTGCAGGCTGGGGCTCGTCAATGACCCTGAGGTCCGGGGACCGCACGGTCTTGACCAGGCTGGGGCTCATCTGGACACCGTTGTTGGCGATGGCCGAGGTCATCAAGGCGATTTGCAGCGGAGTGGCGCGCACGTCCTTCTGGCCGATGGCGGACTGGGCCAGGCCTGGCCCGTCCAGGTCATCGGGGAAGCCGCTGCCCCTGGCGTAGTCGAGCTTGAGCTGGTCGCCCAGACCCTCGCCGAAGCCGAATTTTGCGGCCTGCTCGGCGATGGCGTCGCGGCCTAGGTCGAGGGCAATGCTGGCGAACGGCGTATTGCAGGATTGCTGCAGGGCGAAGGCAAAGCTGGCCTTGTCCTGGGTGTAGCAGTTGCCTCCGGCGTAGTTCGGCAGTTTGTACTGGATCCCAGGGAAGGGCATCTCGGCCGGGTTGGGGAGCACGCTGTCCTTGTTGTACTTCCCTGAGGCGAGGGCCGCCGCGGCATCCACCAGCTTGAAGACCGATCCCGGAGCGAGCAACTCGCCGGTGGGCCCGCTGACATTCTGGTTCAGGTTGATGCCGGGTACCTTGACCAGCTCGTTGATGTTGGTGGTTTCGGCCTTCGGGTCCTGGGTGGCGATCAGGTTGGGGTCATAGGAAGGCTTGGACACCATGGCCAGGACGGCCCCCGTCTTGGGGTTGGTGACCACAATGGAACCCCGCTGGCCGTCCGGGATGAGGTCGTAGGCGAGCTTCTGGATGGCGGGATCGATGGTGAGTTCCACCGAGGCGCCCTTCGGCTGGTTGCCCAGGAAAAGCTGGCCGATTCGGTCGAAGAACTGCTGGTCTGAGCTGCCGGCCAACTGGGCGTTCATCGCAACTTCCAGGCCGGTGGCACCGTAGTTCTTCGAGAAGTAGCCCGTGATGCCCGCATAAAGTGCCGGCTGCGCGTACGTTCGCTGGAACTGGCAGACCTCGGACGTGCCTTCCACCGATTCGGCCACGGGGTTCCCGCCCACGATGATGGCGCCGCGGTCGTTGCAGTAATTCTGCAGAATGGCGCGCTGGTTCAGGGGGTTGTCCTTGAGGTCATCGGCACCCACCACCTGGACGAAGCTGATAGCGCCGAAGATCAAGGCGAACATGGCGATCGCTGCCACCCAGGAATTACGGATTGCTTGGTTCACGCTTGTTTCACCGCCTCGGTGGGAGTATCAATTCCTGCAGGTTCCGCGGCGCCGCCGGGAGGAAGTGGTGTTGTGTCCACAGGTCCCCGCGCCGTGTGGGAGATCAGCAGGAGCAGGCCAACGATGATCCAGTTGGCCAGCAGCGACGAACCGCCGGCGGCAAGGAACGGCGTGGTCAAGCCGGTCAGCGGGATCAGTCGTGTGACTCCGCCGATCACCACGAAACACTGAAGGGCGATGGCGAAGGAAAGTCCGCAGGCCAGCAGTTTCCCAAAGGCATCCCGCGTGCCCAGCGCCGCCCGGAACCCTCGCGTGAACAGCATGACGTACATCAGCACCACGGCGAACAGTCCGATCAGGCCCAGCTCCTCGCCGATGGACGCGATGATCATGTCGCTGTTGGCGAAGGGGACCAGGTCCGGCCGGCCCTGGCCCAGGCCGGTACCCACCAGTCCGCCGTTAGCCATGCCGAAGAGTCCCTCGATGACCTGCCGGCTGCCGGTCTCGTAAACTTCCGGGCTGAAGGCGTTCAGCCAGCCGTAGATGCGGACTTCGACATGGGAAAACACCTGGGCTGCCACAAAGCCGCCGCCCAGGATGAGGCCCAAGCCGATCACCACCCAGCTGATACGGCTGGTGGCCACATAGATCATCACGATGAACAGGCCGAAGAACAGCACGGAAGACCCGAGGTCGCGCTGGAAGATCAACACCCCGATGCTCACCAGCCAGGCGGTGATCATGGGCCCCATGTCCTTGAACCGGGGGAACTGCAGCGGGCCGATCTTGCGGCCGGCCAGCAGAATGAGGTCGCGGTTGGAGGAAAGATACCCGGCGAAGAATATAGCCAGGGTGATCTTGGCGATTTCACCCGGCTGGAACGTCATGGGACCCACCCGGATCCAGACTCGGGCGCCCAGGATTTCGCCGGCGGAGATACCGGGCACCAGCGGAAGAATCAGCAGGAGCGCGCTCACCGCCAGCGAGATATAGGTGAAGCGGCGGAGCACCCGGTGGTCCTTGAGGAACCAGATCACGCCAATGGCGACTGCCATTGCGATCAGCGTCCAGCGCAGCTGGTTGTTGCCGGTGTCCTCCCCGGGGGCGTCAAGGCGGTGGATCATGGCAAGACCCAGACCATTGAGAGCAACCACCAAAGGAAGTATTACCGGATCGGCATATTTTGCGCGGACCCGCAGGACCATGTGGAAGACGAGGGCGGCCACCGCGAGGAGGCTGGACTGGAACCAGAAATCGGAGTCGAACGCCTTCGCCTGGTCAACGCCCACCAGCATGTTGGCGCCGATGCCCACGGACAGGGCGAGGACCAGCAGCAACAGTTCCACGTTGCGCCGGGGCTTGGGGATGGTGCTGAGCTGGCTCACCGGACCCCCTCACAGGCGGTACTGGGGGTGGGTGACGCGGCCGGGGCAGGTGCTGCCGCGGGAGCGGCTGGGTCCGGCGGTGGGGTAGGCGTGGTGGGTGCTGCAGCGGAGGCCGTTGCTGGCGCCGGAGTGGGCGAGGGGGTGAGGCACTCATCCGGCGGAGCAATGGTGCCGGTGCCCTCGAGGTTCTTCACGATCCGCTGGGCGTCGTAGAGGTCACGCGCGGGCACTGTCTGCCGGACGCGTTGCTGGGAGAACTGGGGCAAGGAATCCATCCGGATCTCTGTTACGGCTTCAAGGGTTGAAAGCTGGATAGGGCCAAGCCGCTGCGATACACCGTTGAAGATGGCCACGCGGGAATCGTATTCCCCGATGTAATAGCGGGTCTGGGTCCAGGCATAGCCGAGCCAGAGGCCCAAGGTCAGGACCAGCACCACGGACGCCGCGATGGACATGGTGACCCAGCGGCGGGGTTTGGGCCGCCCCAGGGCGTCATCTACCTCCGCAACGGGCGCGTCAGCCTTGTGCGTCAGAACGGTGGCGGCCCGCCGGGCCACTGTGCGGCCGGCGATCGTGGGAATGGAGCCGGACTCGGCCGCGGTGGCCGCAGCACCGACGAGTTCGTGCGGGCGCGATGCGAGTTCCTGCCGCAGCACTTCGGCCGAAAGGTGCTCGCCGAGATGGGGGTCGGTGGAGGGCGCCGGTTCCGCGGCAACTGGCTTTTCGGGAGCTTTGTCGGCGGCGGGCTTTTTGTCGTCGGCCGCCACGGGGTCCGCTGAAGCGCTGGCGGCGTCGCTGGCCGCGGCAGGGGCTTCGGTGAGCAGCTGCGAAGGGATGATATCGACGGCGGCGGTACTGACGTCGTCGGGCGTTTCCTCAGTAATTTCCACCATGACCACGGTGACGTTGTCCGGCGAGCCGGCTTCCAGCGTGAGGTTGACCAGGGTTTCGACGCACTCGCGCAGATCTTTTGTCTCGCGGACGGTCCGCTCCACCACATGTCCGGCCACATAGTTGAGCCCGTCCGAGCACAGCAACCAGCGTTCCCCGGGCTTGACGTCCAGGGTGTCCAGATCCAGCTCGGGGCTGGCATCGACGTCGCCCAAGACGCGCATGAGGACGTTTTTGTGCGGGTGGGTTTCGGCCTCCTCGGGCCGGAGCCGGCCCTCATCGATCAGCCGCTGGACGAACGTGTGGTCCACGCTGACCTGCTCAAACTCGCCATCACGCAGGCGGTATGCCCGGGAGTCGCCGATATGCGCGAAGTGCAGCTTGCCCTCGGCGAGCAGCAGGGATGTGACGGTGGTGCCCATGCCGGCGAGCTTGGGGTTGATGTGCACCAGTTCGGATAGCAGGGAGTTGGCCGTCTGGATCTCGTCGGCGAGGACCGTGCCGGCGTCGCCGTCGTAGTCGCCGTGGTCCAGGTGCAGCATGTCCAGCACGGTGGCGGCCGAGGCAACATCGCCGCCCGCGTGGCCACCCATGCCGTCCGCGACCACTGCCAAATGGCGGCCGACGTAGGCCGAGTCATCATTCTTGGCCCGGATGCGTCCCACATCCGAGCGCGCCGCATAGCGCATGATGAGGGGCCGCTGGACGGGTGTGGCCCCGCCGGCGGGAATGTCAGCGGCCATGGCTACGGCCTCAATTCGATGACCGTCTTGCCGATCCTCACGGGTACACCCAGCTCAACGGGCAGAGCCCGGGTAAGTTGCTGGTCGGCCAGGTAGGTGCCGTTGGTGGAGCCAAGGTCCTCGATGAACCATCGACTGCCTTGCGGGAACAACCGCGCGTGGCGGCCGGAGGCGTAGTCGTCCTCAAGTACCAGCGTGGCTTCCTGAGCGCGCCCCAACAGGATGGGGCTGGCGGCTAGGGGGATGGTGGTTCCCTTGAGCGGGCCTTCGGTGACCACCAGTTGGTGGGCCTGCTGCTTGAGCGGCTGCGGCGGAGCCTCGGCCAGTTCAGGGTTTTTGCGGACCTGACGGGCGGTGGGGGTGCCGGCGGCGGCTTTGCGGCCCACCATCAGGTCCCTGCGCATGGCCGAAACGATGCTGAAGATGAGGACCCAGAGCAGGATCAGGAACCCAAACCGCAGGGCAGTGATGGTCAGGTCGCTCATGGGCGGCCCCCAGGGCTGGCGGGAAGCAGGCGGAAGATGATCTTTGTCCGTCCCATCGTGATGGTGGAGCCGTCGGTCAGTTCGGTGCTGCCTGCCAGTTTATGGCCGTTGACGTAGCTGCCGTTAGTGGAGCCGAGGTCCACAGCGCTGGTGACGCCGCTGGCGGTGCGGATCTCGAGGTGGCGGCGCGAGACGCCGGTGTCGTCAATCAGGATGTCGGCCTCGGAGGACCGGCCCAGGACGATGGAGGGGGCATTGAGGGAGTAGCGCTGGCCGTCGATGTCCAGGACGGGCTGCAGGCGTACGGGCGGGCGGCTGGGCGCTGCCGGCATGTTGGGCCTGGCCGAGGAGACTCCGGGGCCGGCTTTGGACTTCTCGGTGGAGGAGACGATCTCGAAGTTGCCAGCGCGAAGATCCTCGGACCGGCGGAAGGAGATCCGCACTGAGCCTTGCAGGGTGTAGCCCTGGCTCCGGACGTGGTTGATGACAACGTCGCAGAGTTCTTCGGCCAGCGGCGTGCCCCAGTCCTGAGCCCTCCTGAAGTCGTCGTCACTCAGTTGGACGTCGAAGACATTGGGGGCCAGGGTGCGGCCGGCAGCGATGGTGAGGGCTTTGTTGTCCACCTCGCGGCGGAGCCGGCTGGCGATTTCCACAGGTTCAACCTGGGCGCGCGAACCGGTGGAGAAGACACCGCGGACGGCTTTTTCGATGCCGCGCTCGACCTTGTCCAGCAATCCCATGGTCCTTCTCCTTTCCCCCCGGCTGTGGGGCAGTATTCGTTCCGGAACTCAGCCAACAATGCAGTTCAGAACCCTTGGGCCTGCCTGGCAGTGGCAGGCACTACTACATCAGATACTACTGGGCAGGCCTGTGAATGACCTTAATCCACAACGGCCGGGCCTTCGGAAAAGTTCGCTGGGGGCTCCCTGCCGGCCCCCTCCCGGCAGTGAATTTGACCCCTCCCGAGGCTCAATTGGTGTTTTGCCGCCGATGTCCGTTATGCTTGATCTCGCTGCTTTTACACGGTTGCGGATCCGGGAAACCGGCCGTAATTCATGGAAAAGAAGTTGCGCGCGAGTGGCGGAACGGCAGACGCGCTGGCTTCAGGTGCCAGTGTCCGAAAGGGCGTGGGGGTTCAAATCCCCCCTCGCGCACGCAAATACAGAAGAGCCCCGGTCTGAGGACTGGGGCTCTTCTGCGTCTGGGGTCCGTGCCGGGTGGCAGCGGCTCTATTCCCGTAACGCCCCGAAGCCCGCGATAAGGGCCTCAAGCCCGAGGCTGAACGCCACGTCTGCAGGTTTCTCGTGCCCCAGCGCGGCCAAGCTCCGGACGGCACCCGTGAAGCTCGGCGTCGACTCCGCCATGCTGCCGGAATCGAAAATGTCGGCTGGGGCCGTGACGTCGTAGGCGGATCCGAAGATGAATGATTCCAGGGCCACGATGGCGGACACGATCCGCTCCTCCGGGAATCCGGCCGCCCGGAAGCCGGCGCTGACGGTCTCATACATGGCAAGGGTCTGCGGTGCGTCCGTCACGGGAAGTACTGCGATGACGGGAATCAGGGGCGTGTGCTCCGCGAAGACGTCCCTGTAACTCCAGGCCCACTTCCTCACCGCGGACTCCCAAGGTTCCGCCGCGAATGCGGTCACGTCCACCAGTGCGGTTAAGTGGTCTTCCACGAGCAGGAGCACGTCCCGCTTGGATTCCACATGGTTATAAAGTGCCGACGGCGCCACTTGCAGTGAGCGGGCCAGCGCCGCCATGGTGAGTCCGTCGTAGCCGTTCTTGCCGATGAGCCGCAGGGCCGCTGCCGTGATGCCCGCCTTGTCCAGGACGGCTGCGGCGGGCCGACCCACGCGGCGCCGTGCCGCACCGGTTTTCGGCACGGGTTCGCGCTCCGTGGTACTTCGTGAAGCGGCTGGTGACGCCGGCATTGGTGGCCTTTCCGCGGGCAGATATCCCCAGCATTATTCCACCCGGCTCTTCCTTGCGGACCACAAAACAGCTATAGTTCCACTAAATGAATGGCATTCATTTAGTGGTTCGCGTCACTCGACCGGCCACAGAGAGGACACTATGCTCAATCTTGACCGCGACGTTGTAATCGTCGGCGCTGGACCCTCCGGGCTCACCGCTGCCCGCGAGCTGAAGAAGGCCGGCCTCAGCGTGGCAGTGCTGGAAGCACGGGACCGCGTGGGCGGCCGGACCTGGACCGACACCATTGACGGGGCCATGCTGGAAATCGGCGGCCAGTGGGTCTCCCCGGACCAGACCGTACTGCTGGAGCTCCTGGACGAGCTCGGCCTGAAGACATACCCCCGCTACCGTGAGGGCGAATCCGTCTACGTCGGCGCGGACGGCAGGAAAACCCGCTACACCGGTGATTCCTTCCCGGTAAGTGAAGCCACCGGAGCGGAGATGGACAAGCTGATCGGCATTCTGGACGGACTGGCCGCGGAAATCGGTGCCACCGAGCCCTGGGCGCACCCCAAGGCCCGTGAGCTGGACACCATCTCCTTCCACCACTGGCTGCGCGCCAATTCGGCCGATGAGGAGGCCTGCAACAACATCGGCCTGTTCATCGCCGGCGGCATGCTCACCAAACCCGCGCACGCGTTTTCGGCACTGCAGGCGGTCCTGATGGCAGCCTCCGCCGGGTCCTTCAGCCACCTCACCGACGAGGACTTCATCCTGGACAAGCGGGTCATCGGCGGGATGCAGCAGGTGTCCCTGCTGCAGGCAGCGGAACTGGGTGCCGACGTCGTACTTAACAGCCCGGTGCGCACCATCCACTGGGAGGATGCCGGCGACGGCGGACACCGCGTCAGCGTTGTCTCGGAGCGTGCCACCGTGAACGCGCGTTTTGTGATCATGGCCGTGCCACCGAACCTTTACTCACGTGTCACTTTTGACCCGCCGCTTCCGCGGCGGCAGCACCAGATGCATCAGCACCAGTCGCTGGGCCTGGTGATCAAGGTCCACGCCGTCTACAGCACGCCGTTCTGGCGCGAAGACGGACTCTCCGGAACGGGTTTCGGCGCCGGGTCGCTGGTCCAGGAGGTCTACGACAACACCAACCATGGTGATTCACGGGGAACCCTGGTGGGCTTCGTTTCGGATGAAAAGGCCGACGCCGTCTTCGAGCTGGATGCCGAGGACCGCCGCCGCGCCATCCTGGAATCGATTGCCGGGTTCCTGGGGGACAAGGCACTGGAGCCTGAGGTCTACTACGAATCCGACTGGGGTTCCGAGGAATGGACCCGTGGCGCGTACGCCGCCAGCTACGATCTGGGCGGGCTGCACCGCTACGGCAAGGACCAGCACACTCCTGTGGGCCCGATCTACTGGTGCTCCTCGGACCTCGCCGCCGAGGGCTACCAGCATGTTGACGGAGCCGTCCGCATGGGCCAGCGTACAGCGGCGAGCATCGTGGACGCGGCGGGCGTTGCAGCCAAAGCGGGCGCTGCCCATGCGGCAAACGAGGCCGTGGCCGCCGTCGGCTGAGCGCACCGGCTCCAACCCATTCAGCGTCGAATGAAAGAGAGGCAAGCCCGTGAGTCCCAAAGAAGTGACAGCAGAGCCACCCAGCGCCCCGGGCAATGGCCTGGCTGAAAAGGGCCTCAGGGGCAAGGGCCTGAAGGCCGGGGCGGTGGGGCTGGTGGGCGCCGTCGTGATCGGCGTCTCCTGCATCGCGCCTGCGTACACGCTGACCGCGGCGCTGGGGCCAACCGTATCGGAGGTGGGGGTGCAGCTGCCGGCGATCTTCCTGGTGGGCTTTATCCCCATGATCCTGGTGGCGTTCGGCTACCGCGAACTGAACAATGCCATGCCCGACGCCGGCACCTCGTTTACGTGGGCATCGCGCGCCTTTGGTCCGTGGATCGGCTGGATGGGTGGCTGGGGGCTGATCGCGGCCACCATCATTGTGCTGTCCAACCTGGCGGCGGTCGCCGTCGACTTCTTCTACCTCATGCTGGCCCAGCTGTTCGGGAACCCGGAACTGGGCGAGCTGAGCAAGAACCTGCCGCTGAACATCGCCACGACCCTGGTGTTCATCGCCCTGGCTTGCTGGATTTCCTATCGGGGTATGGAAGCCACCAAGGGCGTGCAGTATGTACTGGTGGCGTTCCAGCTGCTGGTGCTGGGCTGGTTTGCCGTAGCTGCCTTCACTCACGTGGCCAACGGCTCGGCGTTTGATGCGACCGCCATTTCGCCGGACTGGTTTAACCCGTTCGCGGTCGGATCCTTCTCAGCCTTTGCTGCCGGGGTTTCCCTCTCCATCTTCATCTATTGGGGCTGGGACGTCACGCTGACCATGAACGAGGAAACCAAAAATCCGGAGAAGACTCCGGGGCGGGCGGCAACCGTCACCGTGGTGGTGATAGTGGCGATCTACATGACCGTTGCGCTGGCAACCTTGTCCTTCTCGGGCGTGGGCGAAACCGGCCTTGGCGCCGGGAATCCGGACAACCAGTCGAGCATCTTCGCCGTCCTCTCCGGGCCGGTGATGGGACCGTTCGCCATCCTGATGTCCCTCGCCATCCTGAGCAGTTCGGCCGCCTCGCTGCAGTCCACGTTTGTGTCGCCGGCGCGGACCATGCTGTCGATGGGCCACTACAAGGCATTCCCGGGCCGCTTCGGCAAGGTCAGCCCGCGCTTCAAGTCCCCGAGCTACGCCACGATCGCCGCGGGCGTTGCTGCCGCAGCCTTCTACGTCGTAACCCGGACCACCTCGGAGAACGCACTCTGGGACACCATCACGGCGCTGGGCATGATGATCTGCCTCTACTACGGCATCACAGCCCTGGCATGCGTCTGGTTCTTCCGGGCACAGGCGTTCAGCGCTGGCCGCGCCTTCTTCTACACGTTCCTGGCGCCGCTGGTGGGCGGAGTCATCCTGCTGGTGATGTTCTTCAAGACCGCGTCCGATTCCATGGACCCCGAGTACGGCTCCGGATCATCGGTGGGCGGCGTGGGGATGGTGTTCATCCTGGGCATGGGGGTGATCCTGCTGGGCGTGGTGCTCATGCTGGTGATGTCCCGGCTGCGGCCCGAGTTCTTCAAGGGGCAGGTGCTGGCCCGCGGCCGCGAGGAGGGCTGAGTGCGGGCGGTGCCTAAACGGGTGGGCGTACCGAAGCCTTGAACCGCCGTCGGGAATTTGCGAGGTGGCTGCGCATGGCAGCAGCTGCCGCGCTTTCATCGCGGTCGGCGATGGCGGCAGCGATGGACCGGTGCTCGTGCACCACCTGGTCAAAGTAGTCCCGGGCGTAATGTTCGACGCCGGTGAGCAGCCGGGTGCGGGGCATCGCGATCATCGTCTGACCCAAGGCGGCGAGGCAGTCTGAGTAGAAAGGGTTGCCGGAAGCGGCCGCGATGGCCCGGTGGAACTCGAAGTCGGCCTTCATGGCGTGGCCGGGGTGGTCAGCGCTGGCGGCGAACTGTTCCAGGGCGGTATTGACAGCCCTGAGCTGGCGGTCGGAGTGGTTGCGGGCGGCCAGGCCTGCTGCTTCAGTCTCGACGCCCAGCCGGAATTCCAGCAGGTGGAGGCGGTCTTCGATGCTGGCGACGGGGCGGCTGCCCGGGACTGGCTGGGGGCCGGCGTCGGGCGGGGTCAGCGCGAAGCTGCCCCGCCCGCGTTCGGTTTCCACCAGCCCTTCGGCCTGGAGGCGCGTCAGCGCCGAACGCACCACTGTGCGGCTGACGCCGAAGTCGACCATCAGCGCGTTTTCGCTGGGAAGCTTGTCGCCGGGCTGGATGACGCCGTCCACGATGCGGGTGCGAAGGTCGGCGGCGAGGTCCGCGGTCAGGTTCCGGCTCATGCGTTCAAGGTTACGCGCCGAACTCCACGGACTCGGTGGTCCAGGCGCGGGCCTGGTCACTGAGGGTCACGCCCAGGCCGGGACGGTCCGGGACCAGCATGCGGCCGTCCTTGGTTTCGAGGCGCTCATTAAACAGCGGATCCAGCCAGTCGAAGTGCTCCACCCACGGTTCCCGCGGGTACGCCGCGGCGAGGTGCAAGTGGATCTCCATGGCGAAGTGGGGCGCCAGGCCAAGCCCGCGTTCGTCCGCGAGGGCGGCGAGGCGCAGGAACTGGGTGATGCCGCCGACGCGGGGTGCGTCCGGCTGGATGATGTCGCAGCCGTTAGCGGTGATGAGGCCCTTGTGCTCGGCCACGGACGCCAGCATCTCCCCGGTGGCGATGGGCGTGTCCAGGACGTTGGCCAGGTGCGCGTGGCCCTCGAAGTCGTAGGCATCGAGCGGCTCTTCGATCCAGATGAGGTTGTACTGTTCCAGCTGGCGGCCCATGCGCAGGGCCGTGGCCCGGTCCCACTGCTGATTGGCGTCCACCATCAGGGGAACATCCCAACCGATGTGTTCGCGGATGCCGGCCACGCGGCGCAGGTCCTCGGCGGAATCGGGCAGGCCCACCTTGATCTTGATGCCGCCGATGCCTTCGTCCAGGAGTACGGTGGCTCGGTCCTTGACTTCGTCAAGAGAGGCGTTGAGGAAGCCACCGGAGGTGTTGTAGGTCTGGACGGAGTCCCGGTAGGCGCCCAGGAATTTGGCCAGTGACAGGCCGGCGCGCTTGGCTTTGAGGTCGTAGAGGGCGATGTCGATCGCGGCGAGGGCCTGAGTGGCCACACCTGAGCGGCCCACGGAGGCGCCGGCCCAGAGGAGCTTGGTATAGATCTTGCCGATATCGTTGGGGTCCTCGCCAATGAGTCCCTGCGCGACCTCCTTGGCGTGGGCGTACTGGGCGGGACCGCCGGCGCGCTTGGAGTAGCTGAAGCCGATTCCGCTGTGGCCCAGTTCCGTGGTGATTTCCGCGAACAGGAACACCACTTCGGTCATGGGCTTCTGGCGGCCGGTGAATACCTTGGCGTCACTGATGGGGACGGCCAGCGGGAGCCGAGCGGTGGAAAGTTTAACGTGCCGGATGACATCGACGGTACTCATTGTTGCTCCTCGAAAGCAGGCTGTCCGGGCCGCGTTGCCCTGCTACTTAGCGTACAAGTATATAACTTGTATTACAAGTAGGACACGCTCAACCCACCAGCCAGGCGACAGCCAGGAGCGCCCCCACACTCAGCACGGTGGTGCACAGGATAACGTCGCGGGCCACGGTCATGCCGCGGTCATAGGGGGAGGCAAAGAGGAAAACGTTCTGCGCCGTGGGAAGTGCCGCCATGATCACGCTGGCGAGGAGATGCTGTCCTTCCAGCCCGAAGACAAAGCGGCCAAGGACCCACACAATGAGCGGCATGCCGGCGATCTTGAGGAAGGTTGCCACGAGGGTTTCCGTCCGTCCGTCGTCCTTCTGCAGCGGCGCGCGGCCGGCGAGGGACAGGCCGAAGGCCAGCAGGACCATGGGCACGGCCCCGCCGGCCAGCATGTCGATCGGCTTCTGCAGCAGGTCCGGGGCGGTCCAGCCCGTCAGGGCGACGGCCACACCCAGTGCCGAGGCGATGATCATGGGATTGCCCATCGGCTGCAGCAGCATCTTCTTCCACGAGATTTTCGTGCCGGAGACCAGCCCCAGGACTGTCAGGTAGAACGGCGCCATCACCAGGAGCTGGACCAGCAGCACCGGTGCCACGTGCTGCGCCGTTCCCACGGTGTACAGGGACACCGGGATGCCGATGTTGTTGGCATTCGCGTAGCTGCTGGCCATGGCCCCGACGGCGGTCTCCGCCGCAGGACGCCGGAAGAACAGGAAACTCGCCAGCCAATAGAGAAGCCCCACTATCGCCGCGGAGAGCAGCGCGAGCGGGGCATCGGTTCCCAGGGCGGCGCGGATGTCGCTGCCGGCAACCACCGTGAACAGCAGCGCCGGGTTGGTGACGTAGTAGGCAGTGCGGGTCAGTGCACCCTGGACTTCGGGCCCCAGTATCCGCAGCCGGGCCGCGAAATAGCCCACGGCAATGACCACGGAGACGATCAGGATTCCGGAGACAACGCCGCCCACAGTCCACCCTTCTATTTAGCTGTTGGAATTTCCGCACGGCCGGCCCCGCTCTAAGCGGACCGGCCGTGGGGAAGCGTACTTGGCGTCCTTAGCGGACCAGGCAGGGCCGTTTCGGGTCGAAGGACCAGCCATCGACGTAGTACTGCATGCCGATGCTGTCGTCCCGCGCGTCGAGGCCGTGCTGCAGGTACAGCTCGTGCGCCTTGTCCAGCGCCGCCCGGTCCAGTTCGATGCCCAAGCCGGGCGCATCGGGCACCGAGATGGCGCCGTCGCGGATCTGCAGCGGGTTCTTGGTGAGCCCCTGCCCGTCCTGCCAGATCCAGTGGGTGTCCAGTGCCGTGATTTCGCCCGGGGCAGCCGCACCCGTGTGGGTGAACATGGCCAGCGAAATGTCGAAATGGTTGTTCGAATGCGATCCCCAGGTCAGTCCGAACTCGTTGCACAGCTGCGCCACGCGGACCGAGCCGGACATGGTCCAGAAATGCGGGTCCGCCAGCGGGATGTCCACGGCGTTGCTGCGGATGGCGTGGGACATCTCCCGCCAGTCCGTGGCGATCATGTTGGTGGCCGTCTTCAGCCCGGTGGCGCGGCGGAACTCAGCCATGACCTCGCGCCCGGAGAAGCGGCCTTCCGCGCCGCACGGGTCCTCCGCGTAGGCAACAACGCCCTGCATCCGCTTGCCCAGGCGGATGGCCTCCTCCAGGAGCCAGCCGCCGTTCGGGTCCAGAGTCACCCGAGCGTCCGGGAAGCGCGCGTGAAGGGAGGTCACAACATCCACCTCGTCGTCCCCGGACAGCACGCCGCCCTTGAGCTTGAAGTCAGTGAAGCCATAGCGTTCCTGGGCGGCCTCGGCCAGTGCAACAACAGCCTCCGGAGTCATCGCTTCCTGGCGGCGCAGCGCTTCCCAACGGTCCGACGGCGACTCCTCCACCAGGTAGGGAAGATCGGTCCGTGCGTGGTCGCCAATAAAGAAGAGGTACCCGAGCATCGGCACCGAGGTGCGCTGCTGGCCGTCGCCGAGCAGTTCCGCGACGGGAACGCCGAGGAACTGGCCGTGCAGGTCCAGCAGGGCGGATTCGACCGCGGTGACCGCGTGGACCGTGGTGCGGAGGTCGAAGGTCTGCAGGCCGCGGCCGCCCGCGTCGCGGTCGGCGAACTCCGCCGCGATCTCCCGGAGCAGGGAGCGGTAGCGGGCTACAGGCTGGCCGGTGATCAGCGTCCCGGCCTCCTCGATGGTGGTTTTGATCTTCTCGCCGCCGGGAACCTCGCCCAGGCCGGTGCGGCCCTCGGAATCAGTCACGATGACCACGTTGCGGGTGAAGAACGGGCCGTGGGCGCCGCTGAGGTTCATCAGCATGCTGTCGTGGCCGGCTACCGGGACAACCTCGACGCGGACGATGGTGGGCTGGCTGCTCATGCGTTGACCTTATCTTTTGCATCGGCTGCGGCTTCAACGGTGCCGTCGATGCGGCGGTTCAGCTGCCAGGGGTTGGTGTCCCGGAGTGCGGCCGGCAGCAGTTCCTGGGGCAGGTTCTGGTAGGCGACCGGCCGGAGGAAACGGTTGATGGCCAGGGTGCCGACGGAGGTGGTTCGGGTGTCCGAGGTGGCGGGGAACGGACCGCCGTGGACCATGGCGTGCCCTACTTCGACGCCGGTGGGCCAGCCGTTGACGATGATGCGGCCCACCTTCTGCTCGAGCGCGGGGAGCAGCTGCGCCGCCGTCGGGAAGTCCTCTTCGGTGAGCTGCAGGGAGGCGGTGAGCTGGCCTTCCAGCCGGTTGGTGGCGGCGATCAGGTCCTGCACCGAGCCGTAGCGGATCACCAGGGACGCGGCACCGAAGATTTCCTGGTGCAGCACGTGGTTGGCAACGAATTCCTTGACGCCGGTCCCGAAGATCGTCGGGGCAGGCGCGTTTTTGGTGGGACCCTGAGTGCCCTGTCCGACGACGGTGACGCCGTCCGCGGAACCGAGGGCTTCGGCTCCGGCGTTCCAGGACCCGGCGATTCCCTCGGTGAGCATCGTCTGGCCGGCGCAGGCGGAGACGGCGCGGCCGACGGCGGCGGCGAGTTTGTCGCCCAGCTCGCCTTCGGGGGCGAACAGCAGGCCGGGGGAGGTGCAGAGCTGGCCTGAGCTGCCGGTGACGGCGGTGACGTACTGCTGTGCCAGCGCGTCAACGTCACCCTTGAGGGCGCCGTCGAACACAAAGACCGGGTTCAGCGAGGACATTTCCGCGTACACGGGAATGGGTTCCGGCCGGGCTGCAGCGGTACGCATCAGGGCGATCCCGGCATTCTGGGATCCGGTGAAGCCCACTGCTTTAATGGCGGGATCGGCCACGAGGGCCTGGCCGATGCTGGCGCCGGGGCCGTAGATCAGGGAGAAGACTCCCGGGTGCAGGCCCGCATCCTTGACGGCCTGCACGATGGCCTGTCCCACGAGTTCGCTGGTCCCGGGGTGGGCGTTGTGGGCCTTGAAAACCACCGGGCAGCCGGCGGCGAGGGCCGACGCTGTGTCTCCGCCCGCCGTCGAAAACGCGAGCGGGAAGTTGCTGGCACCGAACACTGCCACGGGACCCAGCGGGATCTGGCGCTGGCGGATGTCCGCGCGGGGCAGGGGAGTGCGCTCCGGCAGGGCCGGGTCGATGCGGACGCCGCGGAAGTCACCCTGGCGGACCACGTTCGCGAACAGGCGGAGCTGCCCGGTGGTGCGGGCGCGTTCGCCCTGCAGCCGGGCGGCGGGCAGCCCGGTTTCCTGGCCCGCGCGGATGATCAGTTCATCGCCGATGGCCTCGATGTTCCCGGCGATGGCTTCAAGGAAGCCGGCGTGCGTCTCGGGGTCCAGGGCACTGAAGGAGGGGTAGGCAGCCGCGGCGGCGGAGGTCGCCGTCGTCAGCTGGTCTTCGGTGATCAGCGTGTACGCGGGTTCGAGCGACTCGTTGGTGGCGGGGTTGAAACCGAAGGCGGTCCTGCCGCTGCCGACGACGGGCTGGCCGGCGATCAGGGAATGTCCGGTGAGTGTCACTGTATTTACTCCTAGGGAGACGTTGGTCAGGAGGCCGTGGTTCAGGAAACGGTGGCGATGAGGGCCTTGAGGTCTGCGAGGTCCTGGGGCGCGAGGTTCTGCAGCGGCGGTCGGACCCCGCCGGCGGAGCGGCCGATGGCGTCCAGGCCGCCCTTGACGATGGAGACGGAGTAGCCTTTCACGCGGTCGCGGATGTCCAGATACGGGATCACGAACTCGTTGAGCTTCTTGTTCACGGCCACACGGTCGTTGTTGCGGACGTCCTGGTAGAAGTCCAGGGCGAACTGCGGGACGAAATTGTACATGGCGCTGGAGTAGGTGCTCATGCCCAGCTGCAGCAGCGGGAGGGCAAAGGTTTCCGCCGTGGGAAGGCCGCCGAGGTAGAAGAGGCGGTCGCCGAGCTTGGCGTAGACGCGGGCGTCGTGTTCGAGGTCGCCCACGCCGTCCTTGAAACCGATCAGGTTTTCGTGGCGGTCCGCGAGGGTGGCAACAGTGGTGTCTTTGTAGATGGCGTTGGCGCGGTTGTAGATGATGACGCCCAGCGATGTTGAGGCGCAGATGGCGCTGACGTGGTCGGTCAGGCCGCCTTGGTCAGCCTCGGTGAGGTACGGGGGGAGGAGAAGGAGCCCGTCGGCGCCGGCGGCTTCGGCGGCTTGGGCGTTCTCGATGGCCTGGGCGGTGGATCCACCGGCGGAAGCCAGGACAGGAACCAGCTTGCCGACTTCCTCGACGGCGGTGCGGACTACGCGCTCCGATTCCGCCGGAGTGAGGGAGAACCCTTCACCGGTGCCGCCCGCCGCGAACAGGCCTGCAACCGGGAAGCTGGCCTGCCAGGCGAGGTGCTTGCGGTAGTTTTCCTCGTCGAACTGCAACTGGGCATCGAAGGACGTCACCGGGAACGAGAGCAGGCCTTCCTTGAGGGTGTCTGCCAGTTCCTGGGGGGTGTATTTCGCCACGATGTTGTCCTCTGTCTGGAGGCCGCGGTGTGAATGCCGCGGGCCGCTGGATGCTGATTCCTGTCCAGAGTAGGCAGGCCACATGATGCCTGTCTAAGCCCTTTTTCGTATTGATTGATACCCGGATAGCATCATCTGGGCCACTCCGGGATTCCAGCGAAGTAGCGGATTCGCCTCGCCTGGTGGCAGTTCAGTTGCTGCTGCCAGCGATTTCTGCTCGCCGGTCCTGCACCCAAGGGTTGGCCACCCACCAGGCCAACCCGGCCGGGACGAGTCCGGTACCCACGAGCACCAGGGTTGGCAGTTTGGCCAGCACAAGCAGCCACGTAACCATTACGACGACGGAAAGTGCCAGGGGGATGGCCCGGCGCTGCGCCAGCGACCAAACCTTATGAAGCCGCTCGCGGAATCCCGCAATGCTGTCCCATCCACGGGTGCCTGTCCTTGAGGCGCTGGCTTCAAGGGTAGATGCGAGGACGGCCACATAGCCGGCAACCAGCACTCCATACATCGGAATCAGGATGCAGAGGGCTACTACCCCCGCCAACCCGCCTGCCGCCAACCAAAACAAAAGCGATGCAGCCGCAAGAATTATCAACAACGGCAGCAGAATAGCCGCTTTCCATGTACGTCTTATGGCCCAGATGAAGTTGGTCCAGAAGAGCCTTGCAGGCCGGGGCCTTCCTTCCACGAAGACATCGCCAAGGGAATACTGCAGCGCCAGGGCCGCCGGAAACATCGTGATCACAGGCAGGGATGCCACCAGGAACAACAGCTGAAGCGTCAGGATGTCCCCGGTCACCTCGAACACCCCGAGCAGCCGGGCCGAGCGCGATGGCCCCTTTGTCGACTCCACTGGCGTTCCTCATTCTTCGTCATGTTGGCGGTTGCAGGTCAGGACCGGAGCGTTCCGACGGCCGGACGCGTCTTGCGCGCATGTTCATTTGATCGGATTATGATCGATATTGCAACGGTCGGCACGAAACTGATCTCGGATGAAGGAACCACGCCATGCTTGCTGAGGAACGCCAGAAGCTCATTCTCGAGCACATCCGCCTCTATGGCCGCGTCCGCGCCGTGGATATGGCCCGGGAACTCAACGTCGCGGAGGTGACCATCCGGCGGGACCTGAACGGCCTGCACTCTGCCGGGATGCTGAGCCGGATCCATGGCGGTGCTGTCCGTCGCGGACAGGAACAGCCAGGCAGCCCCGGCCAGAAACTGGTGGGCATCGTGGTGCCGAGCAGCCTGTATTACTTCAGTGAAGTCATCCGCGGGGCAGAATCCGCGGCGGAGCGTTTCGGTGTCCGTCTGGTCCTCGGCGTCTCCGACTATGGTGCCGTGGAACAGGACCGGGTGCGCCGAATGATCGCCCTGGGTGTGGAGGGTATCCTCCTGGCCACTGCGGCCGGTGACTCCGATCCCGGTGCCGCGACCTGGCTGGAGGACATCAGTGTTCCCACGGTGCTGATGGAGCGGGCCTTCGGCAGCCCAAACCTCAAGCGGGAAATGGATCACGTCCGGACGGATCACAGGGCCGGTGCTGTCCTGGCCCTGCGGCACCTCCACGGACTGGGCCACCGGTCCATAGCCGTGGCCATGTCCGCAACGCCCACCTCGTACTGGCTCGAACTCGGTTGCCGGGATGCCTGGGAGATACTCGGGCTGACGAATGAGCCGGACGTTGTCCAGCTGGGACGGGTGGGCGGAGATGGCGTGCCGGCTGAGCTGGAACAGCTCCTTGACCGTTGCCTGGCCGACGGGACGCGGGCGTTCTTTGTCCACAACGACATGGCCGCTGCCCTCCTGGTTGAACTCGCCTTCCAGCGGGGTCTCCGGATACCCGAGGATATTGCCGTGGTGGCCTACGACGATGTCACCGCGAGCATGGCGCCCGTGCCGCTGACGGCGGTGTCACCCCCCAAGCAGGCCGTGGGTTCCCTGGCCCTGGAACAGCTCATGCGCAACATCGGCTACGGCTCCACGGCGGCCGGTCCGGTGTCCCACATCTCCCTGCTGCCCACGTTGCACATCCGTGAATCCTGCGGAGCGCGGGAAACATTATCTGACCGATAATGTTCGATCATGCACAAGACGATTGAATGAAGGGTTGTTTCGATCTACCTTCTAGGGAGGCGCTGGCCCCTGTGCGGCGCATCAAAGTCAAGGGAGACAACTCATGAAGAAGAACGCTTTGAAGGTTATGGCGATGTCCGTCGGCCTCGGGCTTGCGTTGGCGGCGTGTGGTTCCGGCAGTGCGCCGAGCTCATCCACGGACGACCCGGCGGCGGCTACCGGATCGCTGCGGGTCATGATCCCCACGTACCCCCTTTCCAACGAAGGCAAGGCGGAATTCCAGAAGGTTGTTGATGACTTCAACAAGACCTACCCGAAGATGACCATCGAACCGGACTTCGTCACGTACGACACCATGAACGAGAAGATCTCCACTTCGATCGCCTCCGGATCCGGCTATGACGTCCTGGTCACGGGGATAGGTTGGATCCAGCCGTTCGCCGCCAAGAAGGTTTTCAAGGATCTCGCGGACGTGGGGGTTACCAAGGAGGACATCAGCACCAAGACAGTGGAGGCGATGATCCCGGCCGTCACCCACGATGAGAAGGTATACGGCTACCCACTGATCGCTGATGCCCGCGCAGTGGCCTTCCGTAAGAGCGCCTTTATCGAAGCGGGCCTGGACCCCGAAAAGCCGCCGACCAGCATGGCGGAGTTGAAAAAAGCAGCCGAGAAACTGACGAAGCGGGATGCCTCCGGGGCGATCACACGTCCCGGCTTCGATTTCTGGGCAGCGTCGGGGGCCTACCGGCAGACGTTCACCACTTTCCTGGCTTCGACAGGCACGCCCCTGTTCGTGGACGGCAAGCCGAACTTCAGCAATTCTGAAGGCGTGGAGACGCTCGAATGGATGAAAAGCATGATCAACAACGTCCAGACGTTTGGCCAGATGAACTCTGCAAAGAAGCCCCTGGTCTACACGAATGAGGCTCCCATGGGCATGGTGGGCGGCGCCGTTGACTGCAGCGACAAGGGCATCGGCCAGGCCAATTGTGACGACCTCAGCTTTTTCCTGCTGGACAGCGGCACCAAGGCAGAGTTCGTGGGCGGCGACATTGCCTCGATCGGCGCCAAGACGAAGAATGCAAAGGCTGCCTGGACGTTCATCGAATCCCTCATCAAGCCTGAGGCCAACAACGCCCAGGCCAAGCTCAATTCGAAGATTCCGGCTACCAAGGACACCGCGAAAACAGGGCAGGCCCAGTCCAACCCGCTGAGCAAGTTCGTCGCGGAGAACCTTTCGCACGCGGCCTACGAAGGCGGAGCCTCGAACTGGCTGGAAGTGCGTAAGTCCTTCAACTCCGGCCTCGATGAAGCCCTGCTCGGCAAGCGTCCGGCAGAGGAAGTCCTGTCGTCCCTGGCCGCGCTTTCAAAATGACCAACCGAGCAACCATGACGCCGGCGCCGGCGTCGGAGTCCCCAACCGTGGCGCCGGCAGACCCGCGGAAACCCACGGCCGCCAAACGGCGCGGCGGCCGCACGAAGCGGCGCTCCGTCACACGGAAGCAGGTGTGGGCCGGCTGGTTCCTGCTGACCCCGGCGCTGCTGCACTCCACGCTCTTCATCTCCGTACCCACCCTCGCCGCAGTGTTTCTGAGCATGACCGACTACAGCTTCAGCGGCGAATGGGCGTGGGTTGGTTTTGATAACTTCGTTGAGCTGATGGGTGACCAGAACTTCAAGACCGCCTTTGTGAACACTGTTCTGTACGCCCTCGTGGTGGTGCCGATCTCCATGGGCCTGGCACTGGTCATCGCACTGGGGCTCAACCAGAAGCTTCGCGGCATGGCGTTCTTCCGGACCGCCTTCTACATCCCCACGGTGACCGCCACGGTGGCGGTTGCCACCGTATGGCTGTGGATCTACAACCCCGGTGCAGGCCTGGCCAACGGTGCGCTGAGCTTCTTCGGCTTCGGTCCGCAGCCGTTCCTCAACAGCCCCGACACGGCACTGCCCTCCCTCATGTTGGTGGGGATCTGGCAGGGGCTTGGCGCCAAAATGATCATCTACTTAGCCGCCCTGCAGGGTGTTTCCCGGGAACTCGTGGAAGCCGCGGAATTGGACGGCGCCAACCCTTGGCAGACGTTCAAACATGTGAAGTGGCCAGCCCTGGCTCCTGCCCAGTTCTTCGTCCTGATCACTTCGATTGTGGGCACGTTCCAGGTCTATGACCTCGTCTATGTCATGACCAGGGGAGGTCCCGGGATCTCCACCAACGTGCTGGTGCTGGACATCTACAACAATGCGTTCCAAGGGATGCGGCTCGGCTATGCCTCAGCCGAAACGGTGATCATGATCCTCCTGATCAGCGTGTTCATCATTGTGGGCCGGAAGCTTCAAGGATCTGATAAGAGTGAATAGAACCGCAGGAATCAAACCCGGCAGGATTGCCCTGTACGCGGCACTGACGGTGGGCTCGTTGCTGATGCTGGCGCCGTTCATCTGGATGGTACTGACCGCGCTCAAGGCCCCCAACGAGGTGGGTGTCTTCACCTGGCTGCCCAAGGAGTACCACTGGGAGAACTTCGCGGAGGCGATGAAGATCGCCCCGTTCCTGAACTACTTCCGCAACAGCTTCATCATCGCCATCGGCGAGACGGCGGTGACCCTGGCCGTCTGCACCATGGCCGGTTACGCGCTGGCCAAGCTCCCCCTCCGCGGGGCCAAATCGCTGCTGAACTACTTCATCGTGCTGCTGATGGTCCCGTTCCAGATCATCCTGGTCCCGCTGTTCCTGATCGTGAAGAGCATCCCGCTGTTCGGCGGCAATGACATTTTTGGCCAGGGCGGCACGGGCTGGCTGGATTCCTGGTGGGGCCTCATCATCCCGCTGGCGGCAGGCCCCATGTACACGTTCCTGGCCCGGCAGTTCTACGTCTCGCTCCCGTCAGAGCTGGCCGACGCGGCCCGGATGGACGGCGTGGGGGAGTTCGGAATCTTCCTGAAGGTCATGACGCCGTTGATCAAGCCCGCGCTGGTCACCATTTTCGTCTTCCAGGTCGAAGGGGCATGGAATGCATTCCTCTGGCCCCTCATGATCACCAACACCGACGAAATCAGGCCGCTCCAGCTGGGCCTCGCGATCTTCTCCCAGGACCAGTCCGACGTCCTGTGGCCCTACCTCATGGCCGGGACCGCACTCGCCGCGTTGCCGATGATCCTCCTGTTCATCTTCGCGCAGAAGCGGTTCGTTGAGGGCATGGCAAGCGCAGGGCTGAAAGGATGAACCGCCGGACGGACGACGACGGCGAGAGTCGGTTCCGGCCCCGTGTGGCCTTCGCCATGGGCTCCAATGAGCTCCGGGACGGCCTGATCAATGCTGAATGTTTCGGCCGCCTGCGGGCGGTTGCGGACGTGGTCAGCACGGATGTGCTGACCGACTTCAGCACTCCCCGGGCCCGCGAAGTGCTGGCCGGGACCACGGCCCTGATTACGGGGTGGGGCAGCCCCAGGATCGATGCTTCCGTCCTGGACCTGTCGCCCGGCCTGCGCCTCGTGGCGCACGCTGCCGGAACGGTGAAGAACCATGTGGCACCGGTGGCCTGGGACCGCGGACTGACCGTCACCACGGCGGCGCACGCCAACGCCGTCCCGGTGGCGGAATATGCTCTGGCCTTCATACTCCTCGCCGGAAAGGACGCCTTCGCCTTCCAGGCCGGGCAACGCGCACGGCAGTCCGGCTACCGGAAGGAGGTCCTGCGGCAGGATGTGGGCAACAACGGAAACACGGTGGGCATCATTGGCGCCTCCAGGATCGGGCGCCTGGTGATGGAACGGCTGAAGTCGCACGGGCTGCGTGTCCTGCTGTCGGATCCGACTGTCTCGCCAGCCGAGGCCGCGCGCCTGGGGGTCGAACTGGTGACGCTGAAGCAGCTGATGCACAGCAGCAAGGTGGTCTCACTGCACGCTCCCGTGCTGCCTTCGACCCTCGGGATGATCGGCGCGGCAGAACTCGCGCAAATGCAGGACGGAAGCACATTCATTAACACGGCTCGTGGCGTCCTGGTGGATCACACAGCGCTGCGTACCGAGCTGCGAAGCGGCCGGCTTAGCGCCGTCCTTGATGTCACGGCACCTGAACCGCTGCCGGACGGCGATGAGCTGTACGGGATGCCCAATGTGATACTGACCCCCCACATCGCAGGCTCCCTGGGCAACGAGCTCGCCCGCATGGGGGATCTCGCCGTGACCGAGGTGGAACGCCTGGCGCAGGGCAGGGCCCCGGAGCATTCAATCAGCCGGGAGACGCTGGAAGGCATGGCATGAGTGTCCTGACACCAGGCATTTGCTCAGTGACGTTGCGGAACAGCAGCATCGAGGACGTTGTGGACATCGTTTCCACGGCCCGCCTGGCCGGCATCGAGTGGAGCAGCCAAGCGCACGTTGTCGATGCGGCTGCCGCGCTCCGGGCCAAGCAGGCGACAGCGGCAGCCGGCCTCACAGTCCTGTCCCTCGGCTCCTACTATCGCGTGGGGAGCCGGGGTGACTTCGGAGCGGTCATGGCTCTGGCGTCAGCCCTGGGAGCTCCGCGGATCAGGGTCTGGGCGGGGGAATCGGCGTCCCTGGAGGCCAGCCCGCAGGGCTGGGACGCGGTGGTGGCGGACGCCCAGCGGATCTCCGGGCTTGCTGCGGCGCACGGACTGGAGATCGCCTTCGAGTACCACGGCGGAACACTGACGGACTCGGCGGAAACCACCCTGGAGCTATTGGCAAGGGTGGACCGGCCCAACGCAGGAACATACTGGCAGCCCGCCGTCGGGCTCACCGACGAGCAGGCCGTCGACTCGTTGCGCCACGTGTTGGATCACGTCGTAGGCATTCATTGCTTTTCGTGGTGGCCCCAGCGCGAACGGCTGCCACTCACGGACCGCAGGCCGCTGTGGCTTTCAGTGGGGGAGATCCTCCGGGACAGTGGAGCGTCCACGGACCTGATGCTGGAGTTCGTGGAAGCGGACCTTCCGGAGAACGTCATCCGGGACAGTGAATTCTTAACCCGCATCGCCCTCGGTGCGGAGCAGGCAACGGCGCTCAAGGGAGGAACGTAATGACCACCATCGGCGTGCAGGCAATGATGCTGAAGGACAGTTTCACCGAAATCGGGGCGTTCGAAACGCTGCGTAAGGTCAGCGGCATCGGCTACAACGCCGTCGAGATCTCCCAGATCCCGATGACGCCGGAGAACGTGGCTGAGCTGGACCGTTCGCGCAGCGAGCTGGGTATGGACATCGCGGCGCTGTCCGTTGCGATGGAGACCCCCAGGGGCCGTCCCGGGGACTCACTGGCGGAGCACTTCGACAAGATTGTGGACGATGCCAAGCGGCTGGATTCAAAGCTGCTGCGGATCGGCATGCTGCCGTTCCCGGCGATGAAATCGATCGGCGCCGTGGTTGACTTCGCCAAGCAGGCCAACGATTACGCCGAACGGCTGCAGGAGCAGGGCCTGGGCCTGTACTACCACAACCACCACATCGAGTTCGCGAAGTTCGACGGCAAGTACATGCTGGACATCATCGCCGAGAACTCCCCGGCCATGGGCATGGAAATCGACGTGCACTGGGTCCAGCGCGGCGGCCTGGAACCGGTCCGGACCCTGGAAAAGTACGCCGGCCGCACGGCCATGGTGCACCTGAAGGACTACCGCATCGGCGAACTGCCCGAGTCCGCCTTAGGGCTGCTGGACTCAGGGGACGCGGCCGGCTTCATGACGGAGTTCAAAAACGTGGTCCAGTTCGCCGAGGTGGGCGAAGGGAACCTGGATTTCGCCTCCATCATCCCCGCCGCGCAGGCCGCCGGCGCCCAGTATCTGCTCGTGGAGCAGGACGAACTCTACGGCCGCACCGTCTGGGAAGCGCTGCAAACCTCCCACAACAACCTGGCTGCCCTGGGCCAATCCGAACTTTTCTAGGCTTCGTCCGCCCTACCCAGCGCGGAACTCCAGGTCCTGCAGGAGCCGCCGCAACGCCGGGTTGGCCACCTTGCGTTTCCAGATGGCATGGAGCTCAACAGGGTCGTCGCTGCTGGGACCGGCCAGCGGTAGGAATTCGACCCCCTTGATCGCCAGGAGCGTTGTTGAATGCGGAACAAAGGCCACACCCCGCTTGGCCGCGACCAGGGAGACCATGGTGAGGATCTGGCTCACGGTGTGCAGGACATTCCCGTGGTTGATGGAGTGCATGCGGATGACCAGGTCGTAGAAGTAAGCGGCCTGCGTGGGTGAATGCATGATGAGCGGTTCGTCCCGGATGTCCTCGTCCTCCACGGGGCGGGACAGGTCCGCCAAAGGGTGGCCTGTTGGCACGGCCAGCACCATGGACTCTTTGTACAGCAGGTGCGAATCGAAGATTTCCCTGTCGAAGGGCGGCCGGGCCAAGCCCAGGTCGAGCTCGCCGGTCAGCAGGCCCTGGAGCTGTTCCCCGGTCACTAGCTCTTGGAGGTCAATGTCCACCTCGGGAAGAATGGACGCGATCTCTTCCAAGAGCGGCCCCAGGATGCTGAACCCGCTGGCGGCGGTGAAGCCCACGCGCAGCACGCCCGAACGGCCGGTGGCGATCCGGCGGGCTGTCACCGGTGCGCGGTTGGCCAGGGCCATCAGCCGCTTGGCTTCGTCCAGGAAAGCGCTCCCGGCCGGTGTGAGCTGCACTTTGCGGTTGTCGCGTTCCAGCAACTCGGTGCCGATGATCTTCTCCAGCTTCTGGATCTGGCGGCTGAGCGGCGGCTGGGTCATATTCAGCTTTTCCGCCGCCCGCCCGAAATGGAGTTCCTCCGCGACCGCGATGAATCCGGCCAGTTGGTCAAAAGTGAACATGATGCCTTTCAGGTATCATCGCGTGCATTCTTGGGCTTAGAAATGCATCATAGCCAGGTCAGGCCGCCGGCGGCAGTACGGACCTGATTGCCCGTGCCTCGCCGAAGGCGCCTCCAAAACTCTTGGCCAGCCCATGCCCGTGGTCAACAAGCCGGGTGCAAACGGCGGCCCTGGCAACCAAGGAAGTGGCCGGCAAGCCCGCCGATGGGCAGGAGCTCGTCGGCCTATTTCGGCCACGCTGCTGGTGGTGTTCGTCCTGGTAGCCGTGCTGCCGGTTATCCGCGGCGCCGCAGCCAAGCGCAGGGCCTCCGTCCCGGCCGGCCCGTCAACCTCAGAAATCAAGGAGAAGGTATGAGTATCGTTGTCGGATTCGTCCCAACACCCGCAGGAGAAGCCGCAGTGACGGCAGGCATCGCGGAAGCCAAGCTCCGCAACGAGGACCTGGTGATCGTCAATTCTGCTCGGGAAGGCGCGCTGGTGGACAAGCCAGTGGCACCCGACGACGTCCTCGCACAGGCGGCCCGGCGGGCCACCGACGCCGGCGTGAAGGCAACCGTCATCCCGGGAAGCCACGCGCAACGGATCCTGATTCAAGCGGACCGGCCGGTGCTGGCGGTCAAGGCCGGTACCTCCGGCACCTAAATGCTGCGGGCTACGGCGCCACTGTCAGCGCGGCGAGGACGGCGGGGAGCAGCACGTCATTGCGGCCCCAGACCGGATCCAGGATTTCCACGTACCAGGAGTCGGCGAGCAGGAGGGCCAGCGTTTCGTTGGTTTCCTCCGCCCAGTCCTGGATCTGATCTTCCTGCACCGGAGTCTCGCTGGAGCCGAGGACGGTAACTACCTCGCCGCCGTCGAGCGTTACCGGGATGGCGGCACTGCTGGCCTCGCCCGGGGCATGCGCCACCGTCACCAGCTCGGACCGGGTGGACAGGGCCAGGAGTTCCACGGCCGCCTCTGCGCTGCAGAAGCCGGTCACGTACTGCCGCTGGGCGGAGTTGTTGGTCCGAAGGCCGGGCTGGGACTCCTTGGTGAACAGCCCGTTCCTGTTGAGGGCGGACAGCTCCGCCGCGATCGGTTCTGTTTCGGCGTCGTAGCGGGCCGTGAAGGTGGCGGCCTGGTATTCGCTATGGCCCTCCAGCCACCGCGCCGTCAGTTCCCCGGCCGCTTCCAGGGTGATGGCCTGCCGCCAGGCCCCCTTATCCTCCAGGCGCCTGCCGAACTGGTCACGGATTTCCGCTTCTGTGGGTTCCATCCTCGGATGCTACGGCGCCCTGCCGCCGGACTCCAGCGGCGCCGACACAGCAGTTAACGTCCGACGGCGGGAAGTTCCGCAGGGATCCCGGCCGCCCGTTCCGCCGCGGCGAGGGCAAGGCCAAAGCGGACGACGGCGGGAGCGTACCCTTGGTGCGGCACGGCCCGCAGCTGCTCTGCCTCCTTCATGGCGCGGATCAGCGCGGACGTTTCGGGCAGCCGGACATCCGTCATGGCGGGGTAGTCGATGCAGCTGGCGGGGTCCAGTTCGTAGCGGCTCCACCTGGCCAGGAGTGCGTCATGTTCGGCCTGCGCCGCAGTGTTTACGGGCCGGTCCAGCCGCAGCTGCCGGCGGCGTTCCTGCCACGCCAGGATCTGGGGGCTGCCCCGGTAGGCGGCCAGGCCCGCCCCTGCGCCCAGCGCGGCGAGGACCACCCCAAACCACGGTGACGCGAGCGTGGGAATGAGGATCGCCGGAAGTGCCACGGCAGAGCCCATAAACACGTCCCAGAACACGGGATCCGGGGCGCGGACGGCTTGGTCCGGCGTCGAATGCCGATGGACAGCCAGGACGGTGGCCGCCACGGCGCACACCAGCACTGCGCCCCAGAAACTCAGCTGCAACGCTCCAAACAGGACGGATTCTGCAAATGCCGGCACTGCGGCACCTCCCCGCGTCAGGCCCGGTCCAGGATTCCGGGTTGCTCCTTCCATTCCAGCCCCTCCGGGCACCGGGGTCAATGGGCGGGCAGGCTATGTGGATATTGCACGATCCTGAGGCTGATCAGGGAGGCCCCCGGGCATTTGACTTGGCTCCTGGTTCCGCCTGCCAAACACGAAGTTCGCCCAACGCGACGATGTCTGCGTCACGAGCGGAGCGCACCAGTTCGGCCAATTGAGGCCTGAGGGTACAGATGCCGGAAGCCTTGTTGCTGAAAATCTAATCCAAGGCTTGGCCGCCGAGCTTGCGCTGTTCATTCTGGTCCAGCGTGGTAGCCCTCGCATACCGGATTCCTTGACCTGCCGCCGTAGTCACCCCTGCCGAAGCTGTCAGGATGAAACCTATGACTTTCCAAAAGGCATGTCCGGAAACGCTATTTGTGACTGTTAGTTCGCAATGGCGGTTTATTCACAGCTCGGTTTGGCGGTTCTAACTGATTCCGATGACGAGGGTTGAGCGTGCGGCTTCAATGACGTCGTCGGTGATGGTGCTGAGTTCGTTTATTTTCATGACCCGTTCGATTTGGATGAAGAGCCGGTCGATTAGGCGGAAGTTGCCTCGGGTGATCCGGGCGACGGCGGCGATGGCCTGGGCATCGGTGAAGTCTTCAGGGTCCAGGGTTTGGCCGAGTTTGTGCCAGCGGCGTTCCAGGACGAAATTCAGTTCTTCCTGTGCGAGTGGGCGGTATTCGTGGGCGAAGCCGACCCTGCTGTAGAGCTGTGCATAGCGGCTGAACCATTTTTCAATCCCGGGCATGCCGATGAGGATCAGGGCTATGTTGTCCCGGTCGTAGCGGTCGCGCAGCAGCTCCAGGGAAGTGGCGTTGAGGCGCTCGGATTCGTCAATGATGAGGAGCTCAACATGCTTACCGGTGCGGGTGCGCGGTCCTGTCTTCTTGCCGATTTTTTCCAGGTGCTGGTCCACGCAGATCGATACGCGGGTGCTGATGTGCTCGAGTTCGGCGTGGATCTGTTTGGGTGAGGTGAGAACGGCAGGGGTGTAGAAGACTGTGCGTGCCCGGGCCAGGGCCGCGTAGATCTGGTAGTCGGAGTCGTCCCGGGGACCCCACTGTTCTAAGAGGTTCTCGGCCTTGTGCCAGTTGGCGTAGCGCTTGGCGGAGAGGGTCTTTCCGATGCCGGCCTGGCCGTAGCAGATTCCGATGGTGTGCTGGCGGCGCACCGCGTCGGCGAACTCAGCGAACCGGCGGTGCTCTTTGGTGGCAATGAAGCTTTGTGTTGTCATCGGTCGTCCTCCAGGTAGGTGCGGAGCTTCGGGCGCTTCTTGGGTTGATCGTCAGGGACCGGGACGGGAGCCGGTTTCGCTGATGCCAGGTCCGGCAGGTGCCGGGCCACGACGGCGATGCGCTGGTTGATTTGTCCGCGCAGTTCCCGGCGGCGCGCCGATCGTGCGGCCTGGATGTCCTTGAGGGTCAGCGTCGAGGTTTCATGGTCGGGATCCACCGCCTTGCAGATGAACTGGTTCTTGTGGAAGACGCGGATCTCCGTCACGTCCCGCGGGTCGTAGCGAACAATGACTGGTTCGCGGACGTAGGCGGCCAGCAGGGGCGAGACGTATCTCAGTCCCTGGAAGTGCACGCCGTCGCGGTGAACGATCCGGGGTTTGGCTACGGTCAGCAACAACAGGTTCAGTTCGTCCAAGGTTGCCGGGAGCCGGGGCAGCCAGCCGTCACCTACCCAGGCGTGATGCGGTGTTGCCCTGATCTCGGGGTGCTCCCGCTGGTGGTAGTCCTCTGTGATGAAATGGCCAATGGCCGTGTCCAGTTCTTTGAGCGTCAGTACCGGTGCCGGTCGCGGGTGGCCGCGGGCCAAATGTCCCGGCAGTTCGGCCAGCAGCTCTGTATTAACGGTGCCGAAGAACCGTTCGATCTTGCCCCGCCCTTGGGGTCTTGCGACCGTTGAGTAGGTGATTTCGAAGTGCAGGTCCTTCGAGGTCTGGGCCAGGTGGTGACTGGTGAAGTCTGACCCGTGGTCGACGTAGAGGACGTCGGGGATCCCGCATATCGGCCACCCTGCGCCGGCTTTGGGCCAGATCCCCTGCCGTAGTGCCAGTGCGGTGTTCAGGGCGGACGGTGCCCCGAGGAAGAGCATGTAGCCGCAGATCGCGCGGGAGTAGTCGTCCATGATCGTGGTGAGCCACGGGCGCCCGGGTTTCAGGTTTGCGTCCAGAACGAGGATGTCCAGTTCGGTGTGGTCTGCCTGCCAGATCATGTTCGGGCGCTCGGCCCGGTGCCGCCAGGCCAGTTCGTAGGTGTCCCGGTAGGCGGCAGTTCCCTGTTGGGCGAGGGTCTTCATACCGGGGTCAAGGCCCGTGGTGATGGAGCGGACCGTGCTGTAGGAGAGCGGCGGCCAGTCGTGGTCGGCGGCGACGCGGTTGGCCTTACGGGCGATGGCGGCTATCGGCAGGGGCGGTTTCACCAGGGCCAGACCTTCGACGAGTGCGACCAGCTCGGAGGTGCTCCTGCGTCGGGTGGTCCCGCGATTTGCTGTGGCCAGTCCGGAGATGCCGTCGCGTTTGTGGGCCGCGTGCCAGCGCTGCAGTGTCCGCAGTCCTATGCCTTCGTGTGCCGCGAGGGTCGTCAGTGGCACGCCGTGTTCGATATGCCGGCGCAGGATCTGCCAGCGCATCATCGCGGTCTCTTCGGGCGTGGAGGCAGTGCTACCGGTCGGGGTCCCGCTGCCTCCTCCCGTCACCGGGCTGTTTTCTGTGTGGCCTTTGAACGCCGCCGTGCCGCGGGGACCGGTTCGCGCCGAAGGGCCCGGTAGACGGTGGTGCGGCTGACGCCAAGGACCTCGCCGATCTTCTCAACCGTCATATCCTTCTGCTCATACATCCGGCGGGCGGTCCGGAGTTTGTCCTTGGTCAGCAGCCGTGGCCGGCCCCCGACGCGTCCGCGTGCCCGTGCTGCCTGCAGCCCTGCGGTGGTCCGCTCACGGATCAGATCCCGCTCGAATTCCGCCAATGCGGCGAACACGTGAAAGACCAGCCGTCCGCCTGACGATGTTGTGTCAATCGCCTCCTGCAGAGAGCGGAACCCGATACCGCGTTCCTGCAAGGCCGCCAACTGGTCGATCAGATGCCGGATGGACCGGCCGAGCCGGTCCAGTCTCCACACCACCAGTGTGTCCCCGGGCCGAAGCTGGTCAAGGACCTTCGTTAGTTCAGGCCGGGACTCCAGGGAACCTGAAGCGGTGTCGGTGAAGATCCGGTAGCAGCCGGCCGCCTTCAACGCGTCCTGCTGCAGGGCCGCGTCCTGATCTGTGACTTTCGGCGGTAAATGGCGGCTTTCTGACGGCGCTATTTGTCGCATGGCGCAGCCCGCAAGGGGATCCTCACGGGAACACCACGGGGATCGTACGGTGTTGAAACCTAGCCCATTACCGCTTGATTGATTTCGGCCAGCCGATGCAGCGAGATCCCCGTCGCTTGTTCTCTGACCAAAGGGTGGTCAGTAGACGGGTCGAGCTCAATGTAGGGAACCAAACCTGGCTCCCTGCTGTGCACGTGCGTTGCTATCGAGGTCGTGGGCCTGTCGTAGGGGAGTTCATTGGATAGCCAACCGAACACCGGAGGCATAGAGGCTCGCGCAGGGTCATCCCAGTGGTCCGCAATCTTTTGGACGCTTTCTTGGCTGAGTGAAACCCAGGCAGACCAGCTGAAGACCTCCCCCTGGGCATCAATAAGAGGGATCTCTATGTGTCCTCTAAGGAAGTAGTGCCGTTCTCCTCCGACTTCAAGCACGCACATATCGCCTGTCAGCTCGCCTGCTTCCCGTTCGGTTGCGCTGGCATGCATCCACACATCCGGAGCTTGGGCTCCGAAAACCGTAGCGAGCCCCCGATGTTGCTGTCCGCACGTCCCGCACTGCCATCCGTTCATGCGCTGGCCGCCCATTGATTCCCCCGTTTTCATGATCACTATGGCTCCCCGAAGCCTACCTGCGAAGGATGCACCTTCCTGGCGACCGCCGGAGGATCGGCTAGCGGGCATCATTGGAGGGCAGGCCGCGAGTACTGTTGACTGGTGTTTGAACCGCGTCAGCTCAGTGAGAATGTCATCATGCGCATATTGCGCCCAAGTGATGCGTCAGCGCTTGCCGCCGCCTATGTGCGCAACCGCGAGTACCTTTCGACCTGGGAACCGATGCGTCCCGCGGAGTACTACACCGAATCGTGGCAGGCTGCGGATATTACGAGCCGCCTTGTGGCGGCTGATGCCGGGGAAGGGTTCCCCTTTGCATTATTTGCTGGCGACACCCTTGTCGGCAGATTCAACTTGGCCGGCATCGTGCGTGGACCCTTCCAAAGTGCAGGGCTAGGCTACTGGGTGGACAGCAACTACGCGGGCCGTGGTCTGGCATCCGCTGCCGTCCGCACGATCGTCGACACGGCACGCGACGTACTTGGGCTGCACCGCATAGAGGCGAGCACTCTCCTGCACAATGCTGGTTCGCAACGGGTGCTATTAAAGGCGGGCTTCCGGCAGATTGGGATGGCCCCACAGTACTTGGAAATTGCCGGGAAATGGCAGGACCACAACCTTTACCAGGTTGTCCTTCACGAATAGGGCCCTGCCCTGCCGTCAATAACCATCCAGCGGAGCACGACACCGACACCTCCCATTCCGTTTCGGGATCCTTTACCGGACGTCGGGTGAGATTTCCAGGGGCAGTGGCTAGACGATGGCTCCATTGTTGAGCTGTATGTGCTTGGAGCGGCGCGGGCGCCCGCGGGCCCAGAATGCGATCATGAGCCCGGCTGTCGCGGCCCCTCCAGCGTGAACCCAGGGTGACGACCAGGCACCTTCCGGAGTGGGATCATGAAGGCGACCACGACCACCGCGAGCCCCAGCAGAACCTCCACGCCGGCTTGCAACGGACGGGCGCGGTAGTCGGGGTAGGCCAGCCGAACCAAGGGGATGATCGGCAGCAGGAACAGGCCCAGACTGAAGAACGGGAAGATGCCGTTAAACATGAAGATAACCAGGCCCAACACCAGCAGCCCGAAGAACTTCAGGACCTTCAGAACGGGAAGCCGGCTCTCCGGCGTCCATCGACTCAGCAGGAGGCCCCAGGCCGGAAGACCGAGCAGCCAGCCGCCGGCCCAGAAGCCTAGGTTCAGCAGCGCCAGGACGACGAGCAGGGCGCCGGGCAGCAGGAACCCTCCGACCTGTCGCAGCGAAGGGAGCTTCCCGGTCGGGACGAAGATACACGCCCCGACCAGGAGATAAGCGGCCACATACCAAGGCAGCAGCTGGTCCGCCGGCACCTGGGACAGTCCAACCACCAGCAGCGCCAGCGAGGCGACCATCACGCACACCGCGGCGAACGCCCACGGTCGGCGGCCTACGTTCGGTGTGGCATCCCCCAATGTCATAAATCGCACTCTACCGGGCTTCGACGTTCTCGAAGCCGGTCCATGTGACAGCTGAGGTGCAATTATGCGGCGTCCGGTAATGGATCCCCTAAGGAGCTATATCTGACACTGACGTTTCCACCGCAGT
Source organism: Pseudarthrobacter humi (assembly GCF_024294965.1). NCBI lineage: Bacteria > Bacillati > Actinomycetota > Actinomycetes > Micrococcales > Micrococcaceae > Pseudarthrobacter > Pseudarthrobacter humi. The sequence goes on along the minus strand of NZ_JANCLV010000005.1, from coordinate 8,896 downwards.
CCAGGAGATGGGCGTGCCGGCGGGCATCACGCCGTAGTCCTGCGTGAGGACTTGGCGTTCCCCGATCAGCTGACCTGTCTTGGGATCGATGATTATCTCTTGGCGCATAAGGGTGCCTTCTGTTCGCCCGATGGCTACGCCTGTTCGTCCATCGAGGTTCGCTTGCCCTTCCATAATTGTTACCCCGGGAATCATGGCTGCGGCCTTATAAAGTGCGGCGCGCAGATCCGCAGGGACTAGTCCGGTTCGCAGGAGATCAGCGATGAAGACCAACGCTTCTCCGTCCACTGATTGCCCTGCGCCCAAGGTTCGTATGTAGATATGGTTCAGCAGCCGATAAGGGTCTCGGGGGAAGCTAGACATATCGGTGGCGAGGGTGCCGCCTGGCTGGCCGTAGAACTCTCCCTTGGGCGCCCGCAGCGTTTCGGGATGGGGTTGGCGGCCCTGTTCCTGGACGTACTTTCGTGCCTTGTCGTCAAAGAACGTTGTGGGCACACGCCCCGAACGCAGCCACACCCATTCTTCATTCCGGTCAGCTGGGATATACATATCCATTTTTTCTGTATCCAGCCACTGGTATTTCGAACCATCCTCGGGCCACTCTTCAGTCGACCAAACGTTGGTGCTTCTGATCCTCAGATACTGGCTTGGCTTCACGACGGGATCGATGCTGGTAATGGCCGTTTCCGCAGCCGTATTGAGAACTTCAGCAGCTTCAGCGGTGGCGCTTCCGCGCCAGCCGGCAAGTCCTACGAGGTCTCCGGCAACAAGTGCGGCCAGAACGGCTGCTGCAGCTACCGAAGTAAGTCACCTCCTCCGCCGCCGTTGCCGCTCGGCGGACAACGAGACAACAGTCGATGACTGCTCCGGGCTGTCACCCACGAAGATTTCGCCTGAAGAATTTTCCTCGGTTGTCCGGATGTTGAGGGAACGTTCCCTGCTCGCGGCCAATTCCTGCTCCGTGATACGAGCTGCTGGGTCAGCTGCGGTCAGATGGCTTCGCACCTGCTCGTCCAAGATTTTCTGGTTCATGATTCTGCCCCCTCTTTTTCTAATAGGTGGGCCAGTGCTTTACGGGCTCGGTGCAGACGCATCCTGACAGCCGTGGCGCTGGAATTAAGTAAGTCGGATATCTCTCTGGAGTTGAAGCCGTCCCAATAAGTCAGGAGTAGAACTTCACGGTCTTCCGGGCTCAATTGGTGTAAGGCTTCCTGGAGCGGAGAGTCCAGGGAGAGGGCCTCAGCGTCCCCGTGCTGCCCTGCCGGCCGAAGTTCTCCGATGAGCTTTGCAGCGCGGACTGACGCCCGATCATGATTGCGGAGCACATTACGTGCCACACCGAAGAGAACCATCACTGATAGGGATTCGCTGGTAGTCGATTTCTCCCAAGCGATCCGAAAGACCTCTGCGCACAGGTCCTCGGCAGCCGCTGCATTCTCGGTTCGTCGGCGGAGATAGCGGTAGATCCGATCGTGGGCGGCGGCGTGCGCAATCAAAAAACGCTTCTCCCGATCCAAGTCCGCTCTTTCCCCCCGGGCTGTTTGAAAGCTCATACCCGTTAATGTCCGGCAACGTGGAAAGTGTAACGGGCATCCTCGAATAATCTTGGCGACGCCGTCAATCACACATTCGGCGCCTCAGCTCTATTCCACCGTCCGTAAGACGGTCCCCCACCGGCGCAAGCGCCACCCAGAATTTCAAGATCACGATTCCCCGAGTTTCCGCGGCAGGCCGATTCCCGTAAGACCCGCCCGCAAAAATGCCCGGTGACGGGGGGCTAAACGGTACATTCAACACCATGACCGGACTCCTCATCGGATACGCCCGCGTATCTACGAACGACCAAGACCTCACTGCCCAGAAGAATGCCCTGGTCGCCCTTGGGGTGTCGTCGGAGAAGACGTTCACAGACCAGGGCCTCACCGGCGCCAACCGGGCCCGGCCGGGACTCAGGGAAGCGCTGGCCGCCTGCCGGGCCGGGGACACCCTGATCGTGACCAAACTCGACCGCCTGGCCCGGTCGCTACGCGATGCAAAGGACATCGTTGACGAACTCACCTGCCGCGAGGTCAAACTGAACATCGGTGGCTCCGTCCACGACCCAACCGATCCCGTAGGCCGGCTCCTCTTTAACGTCCTGGCCATGGTCGCGGAATTCGAAGCCGACCTGATCCGTGCTCGGACTCGGGAGGGCATGGCCGTCGCCAAGGCGAAGGGCCGCCTGCGGGGCAAGCAGCCCAAGCTCTCAAAAAAACAGGAAGCACACCTGGTCTCCGTTCACCGGGCAGGGACACACACCACGGTGGAACTGGCCGAACTCTTCTCGGTAGCGCGTTCAACCGTCTACCGTGCCATCAAACGCGCAGGGGACCCCGCCTGACCGCTCGGGCAAGGCCCTGACGCAAGGAGTTTTCAACAGGTTAAATCATCTCGGCGGTGGATCTGCTGGTCGGGGTACTCGATTGCATGAGCCAAGTGGATCGTTGGGATAACGCTGTCAGCCAGGGCACATAGGCCCTGCTGTTTCCGGCGGAGTGGCGCGCCTATAACGGCGATTGGGCGAAGTTACGGTTAGCCCATGAAGAGATCAGGCCTGCACAGTGGACCTCCGCGCAATCGCGACTTTTGGGCGGCCTGCGGTCGTTGTGTCAACGGAAGCACCTCAGTAATCGCCGCCGTTTGGTTTTATTTCGTGGCCTTTGGTCCGAACGCTGCCCTTTCGAGCGAGGAGATAAGGGCGACGGCGAGCGTTGCCTTCGCCCTCGGTCTTTTGAGAGGCATAGCTGCGTTCATTCCAGCCGGGAAGGTCCGGCTGGTGCGGGTAGTACTGCCGCTGATTGTTCTCGGGACACCGCTCGTATTGCGCGGCAACGACATCTACTTCCACTCCGCGTTTCCGGCATGGTGGGTGATCTGTCCGGCACTCGTGCTTGTCGTAGGTCTTGTCGGTCAGGATCTGTTGACGCACATTGGAGACGACAGAGTTGCCCGCTAGCTGTATTGACCCCCGACACACAACAAACTTGTGGTGGTGAGTGCGTCAGGGAGGCTTAGTCCTGGAGTCTGTCCGGTAACAGCTCACGCGCCTCCCAGTTCAAGGAAATGGGACAAAGAGATCTAAGGGAGTTGACCGGCCCTTGGCCGTCGCATCTGGGTCCCAAGGGCAACCAACGCTACTGCTACTTGCTTGGCATCCAGCTGTTCCAATCTTGCGTGGACCAGCTACCGGATCGCCCGGGCTTACCCGGTGTGCCCGGGATGCCAGGCCGTCCTGGACGGCCTCCGATCCCCGGCTTACCTGGTACGCCACTGAGTCCTGGGCGAGGGATGGGGGCGGAGGCGTCGCGCGTCATCCCGATGGCACGGTTCTGTGCGTCCCAGAAAGCACCCTGTTCGAACCAACCAAGGTGGCGCCCGTTGCGGTAGCTGATCACGTTACTTCCGTGAACAAAGCCTCGATGCGTTCCGCCCAGATCCAAGATGTCGTTGCCGTAAAGCCAAGCAACGACGGTGCCGTTCTTGTTGAATATGGGGTCCATGCCGTTTAGCTCCTTCAGTTATTGGGGTCGAAGGTGTTGTTGCCCAAGAGTAGCCACGGAGTCTGACAATCCTGCAGGCATCCGTGTCAGAGACCGCAGTTCATGCTGGGCGCGTGGAACATAGGATGCGCAGTATGAATTTCTGGGATTCTGTCGTGCGCTAGGCTCCGTTCCATGGACCCCACCACTCTCGGTATCTTGCTGGGACTTGTCGGCATCGCTATTACCGTCGCCCTAGGCTTACCTCCGTTGCTGCGGCGCCGTAGTGTCACGCATTGGACTCCTCCGACTTGGAATCGGGGAACCGAAAAGATCGGGACTACGCGGATCCCTGTTGTTACTGTCCGGTGGGCTGTGCGTGGCAGCAATGCTTCCATCCAAGGCGTGGAGTGCTCGGTTCGAGGCCCTTCAGGTAAGTGGCGGCAGCTGGCAGCCCCAAAAGGAAAGCTCGACCTTCCAAAAGAGAATCTGTACACCTACATCAACCTCGTTGACGAGTTGCCCTTCAACTCGGTAGTCGCTTCGCCAGTAAACATTGGGAAACCAGTTAGCGACGCCGTCGCATTGGCTAAAAAAGGCCGCTATCAACTTCGAATCCGCTGGTATGAAGACGACAAACCGCGGCGGCGCGAGAAGGTCTTTTCATATGTGGTGCGCTGACCAGCGCGATGACGCGGGTAACAACGTGCCGAACAGTAGTGACGGTAGGCGAATGGGTGGACTTCCATCTATCCTCGCCCCTGGCCTGGCTGCGGTGCTCTGCGGAACGGCAGTATCGGAAAATTCTGAGAGCCGAGGTCACTACTATGCCGGCCCGGGCAATGACTTCTGGAATCTGCTCTACCAGAGTGGCCTCACCAGTGAATTGCTCACTCCCGAGCGGGACCGGGAACTTATCGGGCGTGGGCTGGGAGTGACTGATCTGGTGCGGGGAATGAGCCAGTCAAATGATCAGAGACTCCATGCGAAGTACGATGTCCCCGGACTTATCAGCGTCCTTCGCGAGTACGGCCCCCGATTCGTGGCGTTCACCAGCTTGGAGGCGGGGAAAGCTGCCGCTGGGCATGTTGGAGTTCGTCGCCCGATGCTCGGTCTGCAGTCGTGGTCCTTGGCTGGGTGCCGTGTGTACGTGCTCCCTAGCCCGAGCGGGGCCAATCGGCGCCGTGACTATCAGGGCAAGCCCACCCGCCTGCAATGGTGGGCTGACTTCGCAGAGCTGCTGTCGAAACGCGAGGAACTGGCGACTTTTCCCTAATTGAACGCACGTAAGTCTGTCCATAAGGGCTGTCCCACATCTAAGGAAGTGGGACGGACGTTTCTGACTGAGTCTTTTTGTATCAATCGCGGCGAGGACCAATGGCTTTCGGGGCGACAGATACACTTCGCTCTATGTTGAGCAACGAAGAACTCGCCGCGGTCCTCACCGTTGGTCACGAAACTCGTAGCGTCGAATTCAAGTCTGCAGGCAACCTCACAGACAAGGCATTCGTAGCGTTGGTTGCCAGAGCGGCACTTGGACTCGCCAACCAACGCGATGGTGGAAACATCGTGCTTGGCGTTGATGACCGCGATCCACAGGGCGAGGGTAATGGCCTGGACGAGAACCAGCTTCGAGACTGGAAGAATCTGGATGCTGTGGCTGACAAGCTCAACCGCTACGCCGATCCTCCGTTGATCCTCCGAGTGGAGGCGCGCCAGCATCCAAACGGTAAACCGGTAGTGGTCATCGAGGTATCAGAATTTAGCGAGATCCCCTCTCTTTGCATGAAGGATTACCCGAACACTCTGGCGCTTGGGCAGCTCTATACGAGATCCCTGCGGAAACCTGAAAGCTCGATGTATCACACGCAGAATGAGATGCGCGAAGTCCTCGATCTGGCGACGCAGAAGGGCCTACGTCGCTTTATGGAAACTTCCACTGGCGCTGGCTTCTTCATGAGGCCTGGTGAACCCGCTTCAGCATTACCCTCCCACGCCGAGCAGTTCCAGGAGCAGATCGAAGCAATGGCTGCTGATCCTCAACTCGTTGCCATCACAGCTCACGCCCATTTCCGTCATCTGATCTATCCGCAGTCCTTCGAGGCCGACAAGGTGCCGTATGAGGAGATGAAGCGTTACGTTCGGGAAGCCACAGTTAGGTTACGGGGCTGGCCGTTCCCGTTCGTGGAAAATCCGGTCAACGGTGACGTCTTTGTCGGGGAGACGACCATGTGGGGGACGCACAATGAAACCTGGCGGTTCTTCACCAGCGGATTGTTCGCTGATTTTAAGGCAATAGGGGACTGGCCGAACGACTGGGATTCCTTCGGTGGAGACGGCGAGGCTGCGGGCAACATGCCGGCTTGGTTCCCGCTCCTTAACTTCACAGAAGCACTCGAGTTTGCTGCTCGTCTCAAGTCCAAGTTGGCCCTAGCAGAACCGATGGTTGTCCGGTTTGAGGCCTACAACATCGCGGGCACAAAGCTCGTCGTTGCAGACGATAGGCGTAGCGGATTCCACCAGGACTACGTCTACTCCTCACCCAGCTGGAGGAGTGAGGAGATTCACGTAACAGACGAGGCAGTTCTTTCGGGAACACGATCTCTGGCCGCGAAGGCGGCAAAGCGTTTGCTCGGCAGGTTCGGTTGGGAGGGTGTTACTTCCGACCTTTTGGAAGGAATCCAAGCCAGTGCTCTGAACACTTAGCTCGGACAGGCGGATCCTGATCTGCTTATTTCCTAGCCGGCCCGGAAATGCTGTCTGGCGGTAGCTGCCTCATCTGCGTCCAACTGCCAGCGCACCTCATTCCGCGTCGCAAGGAGGCCGTACGTTTGGCGCAGGTAATCCCGAATCTTCTTTTGTGGAATATCAAGTTCGTGAGAGAGATCTCGTGGAGTGACGAAGTCGGCCATAAGACGAGGTTACCGTCAGCAGCTAAATCCAGGGCGTATACATCGGGTGGTGTTCCGGTTCCCAAGGAAGTGGGATATGCGTTAGACCAGCGTGCGGTGACTGCTTTTTATCGCCGCTCCGTCTATCGATCATTCAGAACAGCACCTGGGTTAGGCTCACGGTATGAAGCGCCTCGCCGGTCTGCGCGCCGGGCCCAACGAATCGGGTCCGGCAACTGTCCAGCGAGGCTGCTTCGTTGGCATCTGGTGCTTGGACTGGCGGCGAAGTCCGCGTTTCCACCTTGGCGGATAGAGATATCGTATGGATTTCCTTGAAACGACCATGTTCCCGTTCAAGTGGTTTGTGTCCATCATCATGGTGGGCTTCCACGAGGGCCTGAGCGCCATCGGGCTGCCGGAGGCATCCGGCTGGACCTGGACGCTGTCCATCATCGGCCTGGTGCTCGTGATCCGTGCTGCCCTGATTCCGGTGTTCGTCAAGCAGATCAAGGCCCAGCGCGGCATGCAGTTGCTGCAGCCGGACCTGAAGAAACTCCAGGACAAGTACAAGGGCAAGACTGACCAGCTGTCCCGCCAGGCCATGGCGCAGGAACAGATGGCCATGTACAAGAAGCACGGGACCAACCCGTTCTCGGCCTGCCTGCCCATGTTGATCCAGATGCCGTTCTTCTTCGCGCTGTTCCAGGTGCTCTCTGGCATCACGGCCGCAAAGAACGAAGCCGAAGGCATCGGGGCCATGAGCCACGAACAGGTGGTGCAGTTCGACCAGTCCAGCATCTTCGGCGCCCCCTTGTCGGCGGCGCTGCTTTATAGCGACGGAAATATCGCGGTCACAGTACTGACCATCGTGATGATCCTGGCCATGACAGCCTCGCAGTTCATTACGCAAAAGCAGATCATGGCCAAGAACATGTCCGAAGAGGCCATGGCCAGCCCGTTCATGCGCCAACAGAAGATGATGCTGTACATCCTGCCGCTCGTGTTCGGTGTGGGTGGCATCAACTTCCCCATCGGTGTCCTGATTTACTGGACCACCACCAACCTCTGGACCATGGGCCAGCAGTTTTTCGTCATCCGCCGCATGCCGACGCCGGGATCCCCGGCGGCGAAAGCCCTCGCCGCACGCCGGGCGGCCAAGGGCCTGCCGGCCCTGCCCATCCTGAGCGGAAACAGGGATGAGGGTGAGGCCACCCCAGCCGTCGTCGAACCCATAGGCCAGCGCGTCCAGCCGCAACGCAAGAACAGGAAGAAGAAGTAACAAGACCCCCTGCGGATCCGGGATCCGCGAGGGAGTGTCCCACCAAAGCTGTCCCGGTACCAAGGAGGCGGGACGCTTCATTTGCGCTCTTGTTACTTGCCTTCCGCCCGGCAAACCGGCCGGGAGGTGGCTATTCAGGTGCAAGAGCTGCACACAGGTCTGTCGCTGTTCCATTGAGCGAGAAGGACGTGTAGACGAAGGTGGACGAGTCCATCGTCACGCGAGTATGGCCGTTGACGCTAAGGAGCAGGCCTGGGTATTCAACCAGGCCATAGGGTCCTTGGTCTCCAGGAAAGATGGTCATGAACAGTTGACCACTGGTCTCAATCACAATCTCGCCTTCCACTGAAGAAGGCCTCTCCGTGACATAGAAGCGGCTGCGATGTACGAGCGACTTTCCGGTGTCCACATTGGTGAGTGTTGGGTCGGCGATGTCGTGCGTCACGATCCGTCCATCAGCGAACTCGGTGATCGTCACCCGGACACTCTCGGCTTCTGCGGCGACGGCGAATGTACAGCCTTGACCCGCCGGTATTACGAAGGGCTCCGGAACTGTGATGACCGTTCGAGTTGGTTTCGCGCCTTCCGCAGCCGAAGCGGGGCCCACCACCCCCACCGCTGACAAGAGCACGACAACCAAGAATGTGCATCCTAGACGCCTGGCTATGTTCATGACGTGTTCTCCGCCCTTCGGACGACAGCGCCGCCGCGTGTGGGTAGGTCTGTATTCAATCTAGATTCCTCCTCCCGAGGCAACATGTCGATGGCCTGGTGCATGCAGAGGCGACGACCGCAGAAGCTGCAGAGGCAGAGTTGGTGGGGAGAGTCCCATAGAACCAAGGAACTGGGACGCCTACCCAAATTGATGCATCCGCGCTTGCCATTATGAAATATTGAGGCATGGCAAAGACCGCGGCGTACTTGCTCGTCCTAGGCGAGCGTGAAGCAATCCTCTGGGTGCTCCTGAACGAGCAGATGGCGTTTCCACCCACGCCCCGACGAGAGGTCTCTGCATTGCAGCCAGGGGATGAGCTCGTTTTGCTAACGACGCGAGGGGCCTATCACAATCCCACTACGGGCCGGACCCCTACGTGTCAGGCTGGAACGGTACCAGGGGCTCATAGCAAGTCCGCCTAATCGCGTGGGGCGAGAGCCAGGAATCCAGTAATCATGTCCAGTCCAGTTTTGAGTGCAGTACGCGAAGATAG
>NZ_JANCLV010000044.1:0-1065 GCF_024294965.1 Pseudarthrobacter humi | reverse complement strand
TGTTAACGCCAACCGAAAATAGGGCCAATAGTGCCAATTGAAAACGGGGCCACGGGGTTGTGGTTCTATTGTGCCGTACTGGCGTCGGGTTGGTGTCTTTTGAGCCGGTAGCTGTTGCCTTTGAGGCTGAGGACGTCGGCGTGGTGGACGATCCGGTCGATCATGGCCGAGGCGATGGTCAGGTCCCCGAAGACATCGCCCCAGCGGGCGAACGGGAGATTGGACGTCAGAATCATGGACGCGTGTTCGTAGCGGCTGGAGACAAGCTGGAAGAACAGGTTCGCCGCGTCCTGGTCAAACGGGATATAGCCTACTTCGTCGACCACCAGGAGGCTGTAGCGGCGGAGTTTGACCAGTTCCTGGGCGAGTTTCCCGCGGGAATGGGCTTCCTGGAGCCGGGCGACCCAGCCGGTCGCTGAATCGAAGAGAACCCGGTGCCCGGCCTTGGCTGCCTTGATACCGATGCCGACCGCGAGGTGCGTTTTGCCCGTGCCAGGTGGTCCGAGGAGGACCACGTTTTTGGCTTCGGAGAGGAACACCCCGGTGCCCAGGTGCGCGATGAGGTTCCGGTCCGCGGAGGGCTGATGGTCGAAGTTGAACTCCTCCAGGTCCTTGTGGGCCGGGAACCTCGCGGCCTTGATCCGTGTCGCCGCGCCGGAGGCTTCGCGTTCGGAGACTTCACGGGAGAGGACCGCGGCCAGATACTCCTCATGGGACCAGCCGGCGTCCCGGGCCTGGTCCCCGAGCCGGCGGAACCCATCGCTGATCCGTGGTGCGCGCAGGGCCCGGGCGTAGTACTCGATCTGTGATGGTGTCCCGGTCATGATGCCACTTCCAGGACCAGGTTCGGCGGCTGGCCGAGGTCGATGCCGAAGATCTCGTCGTAGGCGGCCAGGTCCCGCACCTGCACTGCTTCCTCGGGTTCGGGGCGGTGCACTCTCTGTGTCCGGAAGTCCCGGCGCATCACCGCCGCGCGGGCCACATGGACAGGATCAGTCACCACGAGATGCCGGGCCCATGCCCGGACGTGGGTGGCGATGATGACACCGTCATGGGTGACCCAGA
>NZ_JANCLV010000043.1:0-1357 GCF_024294965.1 Pseudarthrobacter humi | reverse complement strand
CGCGTTGACTCATCAAAGATGCCCGCGTAGCTGCTATCGAAGAATCATTTGAGAATGCCCGCATAGCGGCGCGTCTGCCGGGGCGGTATCTGCTGGCCCGGCACTGTGAGCCATGGAGCTTTCGATGAGCGAACGCAAGGCCGTCACGAAAACCACCGCCCTCCGATATGCCCGGGCCGATCGTGCGGCCAAGAAGACCATCCTGGACGAGCTGTGTGCCTTGACGCTTTGGCACCGGGATCATGCGCGGAAGGCGCTGCGGCAGGCTCTGGTACTCAAGCAGGTCAAGGCCCGGCCGCCCAGGCCTCCGCTCTACGGGGACGACGTGATCGAGGCGCTGCGGTTCTGCTGGGCTGTCCAGGGCACCCCGTGCGGGCGTCTGCTGGCGGCGGCGCTGCCGGATCTGGTGCCGCGGCTGCGCCGGTTCAACGAGCTGGCGATCGAGGACGGGACGGCGGCGTTGCTGCTGAAGATCGCCCCGGCGACCATCGACCGCCGGCTCAAGGCAGACCGGGGCAAACTCGACCCAAGGGGCCGCTCCCATACCAAGCCCGGGACACTGCTCAAGGACTCCATCCCGATGCGGACCTGGGCCGAATGGGACGACGCGCGGCCCGGATTTGTGGAGATTGATCTGGTCGGCCACGAGGGCGGAAATTCCAGGGGTGAGTTCTGCTTCACCCTGACGATCACTGACATTTCCACGGGGTGGACCGAGACCCGGTCGGTGAGGAACAAGGCCCAGAAATGGGTGTTCGCCGCGATCAAGGAAGCCACCGCGGCGTTCCCGTTCCCGATCCTGGGGATCGACTCGGACAACGGAAGCGAGTTCATCAATTGGGGGCTGCTGCGGTGGTGCGAACAGGAGCAACTGACCTTCACCAGGTCCCGCTCCGGGAACAAGAATGACGGCGCCCATGTGGAACAGAAGAACTGGCATGTGGTCCGCCAAACCGTTGGATACCACCGTTACGACACGGCGGCGGAACTTGAGCTGCTGAACCGGATCTGGGCGTTGCAAGCGCGGCTGACCAATCACTTCGGACCCCAGCAGAAACTCGTCCAGAAGATCCGAACCGGCGCAAAGATCAGCAAGAAGTACGACCTGCCAGCAACCCCATACCAACGGGTCCTGGCCGACGAAGGCACGGTCCGGCAGGGAGTGAAGACAAAATTGCAGCGGGAGAACAAACCCTTGAATCCAGCGGCAATCCAACGTCAGGTTCAAGCCCTCTGCACCGACCTGCTCACCCTCACCACGGCCAAGCAAGGCCCCAAGAACCAACCATCAATCCGGGCAAAATCAAATGATTCCACGATGAAAGCTACGCGGGCATCTTGACATGATTCCTCGGGG
>NZ_JANCLV010000042.1:0-1433 GCF_024294965.1 Pseudarthrobacter humi | reverse complement strand
CTAGTAGTACTTTGTTAGGTTTTCGGCGAGGGGCTTTTAATCGCGGGCCTGACCTGTTAATTTCGTTGCGTGGGAATGGAAGAGACTGGGCTGCGGGTCGAGCTGGAGAATTACGTCGGGGAGGTCTTCGCCTCGTTGGGACGTAAGGACCAGCGGGCGAAGGGCCGGCTGTACCTGCAGGGCCTGATGCTGGAGGGGCGGCGCAAGTCGATGCAGCCGATGGCCGAACGCCTGGACGTGGACCACCAGCAACTGCAGCAGTTCGTGACGTCCTCGCCGTGGAGGGTGGAACCGGTCCGCCGCCGCCTGGCCGCCCTGGCCGAGGAGGCCATCGCACCGGAGGCGTGGGTAATCGACGACACCGGCTTCAAGAAGGACGGGACGGCCTCGGCGTGCGTGGTGCGCCAGTACTCGGGCACGCTGGGCAAGATCGGCAACTGCCAGGTTGCCGCCACCGTGCACATGGTCACAGACCGGGCCTCGGCACCCGTGAACTGGCGCCTGTACGTGCCCGAGGCCTGGGACGAGACCTATGCGGACACCAACGAGCACGCCCAAGCGGTCACCGCCCGCCGGGCCAAGGCCAGGATCCCCGAGTACGTGCGCCACCGGCCCAAGTGGGAGCTCGCGCTGGAGATGATCGATGAACTCGCCCATTGGGGGCGCACGTGCCCGGTCGCGGTCGCCGATGCCGGGTACGGGGACAACGCGTTGTTCCGGCTCGAGCTGACCCGGCGGTCCATTCCGTGGGTGATGGCTGTCAAGGCATCCACCAGCGCATACCCGGCCAATTCCGTTCCCGAACTCGCCGAACGCACCGGCCCCCGGGGAAGGCCGTCCGTGCCCCGGTACCGGGACACGCCCTCGAGTCTGGCCGAACTGGCCGTCGCCGCCGGAAGGCGCGAACTGCGCCAGGCCACGTGGCGGCATGGCACCAAGAGCACCGGCGCCAACAAGACCGCGGCCATGAAGTCACGGTTCCTTGCCCTGCGCGTCAGGCCTGCCAGCCGACACATCACCCCTGCCGAGGACGGCTCGTTGCCCGAGGCCTGGCTCATCGCCGAATGGCCGCCCGGTGCCACCGAACCCACCGACTACTGGCTCTCCGACCTGCCCGCGGACACGGCACTGAAAACACTGGTCAGGCTCGCGAAAATCCGCTGGAGAATCGAACACGACTACCGCGAACTGAAAACCGGCCTCGGCCTCTCCCACTTCGAGGGACGGTCCTTCCCAGGCTTCCACCACCACGTCACCCTCGTGTCAGCGGCCCACCTCTTCATCACCAGGAAACGCCTCGCCACCCCAAAATCGGCAGGGGCAGCCTGAGCCTGTACAAGGTCCTCAAGGAACTCCAGGAACACCTCGTCCAGCTACTCAGCCGCTGCCCCTACTGCCAACACGCACCCCCAACCTAACAAAGTACTACTAGG
>NZ_JANCLV010000041.1:0-1825 GCF_024294965.1 Pseudarthrobacter humi | reverse complement strand
CTAGGAGACTGCTGAATTAGTCTTGGGTTGGGCGCGTCGGCTGGACTCGTGGGCCTGGTGGTTAAGACTGGTCTTATGCAGGGACGCGAGGACGCGCAACGCGGGTATTTGGATGTGGAGGCGCTGGCCGGAGAGTTGTTGGCTCCGGGCAGTGTCTTCGCTTTTCTGGCCAGGCATCGGGGGCGGTTGTTCCCGGATTCGATGATGGAGGACCTCTTTCCGTCGCGGCGTGGCCGGCCGTCGGTTCCGGCGCCGGTGATCGGTTCGGTGCTGGTTCTGCAGGCGCTGCAGGGCCTCTCTGACCGGGAAACTGCCGAGGCTTTGACCTTCGATCTGCGGTGGAAGGCCGCGTGCGGGTACGGGTTGACTGATACGGCGTTCCACCCGAGCACGCTGACGTATTGGCGGAGGCGTCTGGCCGGGTCGGGAAACCCGCACCGCATTATGGAAGCCATCGCCGAGGTCGTCGCGGACACCGGAATCCTGAAGGGCAAGCGCCGGCGGGCAGTGGATTCAACCGTTCTGGACGACGCGGTCGCGAGGCAGGACACCATCACGCAACTGATCGCAGGGATCCGCCGCTTCGGCCGTGACGTCCCCGGGAGCCAGGAGTTGCTGAGCGCCCACGCTGCGGGGTATGACTACACGCGCACCGGTAAGCCGGACATCGCCTGGGATGACCAGGAGGCCAAGGACGGGCTGGTTTCGGCGCTGGTCACCGACGCACTGGCGCTGCTGGCCGCGGTCGATCCCGAGACCCTGGACGGCAAGGCGGCCGATGCGTACGCGCTGCTCGCACTCGTCGCCGGGCAGGACGTGGAACCGGCCGAGGACTCCGACGGGACCGACGGTCGGTGGCGGATCGCCCGCAAGGTCGCACCGGACCGGCTAATCTCCACCGTGGACCCGGACACCCGGCACGCGCATAAGACCCAGTCCCGCCAGCAAGACGGATTCAAAGCCCACATCGTCATCGAACCCGACACCGGGCTGATCACCGCCGGTGAGCTGACGAAGGCCTCCGGACCGGAGAACAGCGACGGAGCCGTCGGGGCCCGGCTGATCGGTATGGATCCCACGATCACCGGCACCAGCGTGGACGTCCTGGCCGACTCAGCGTACGGTTCCGGGGAAATGCTCGCCGCTCTCGCCCGCACCACGCACACCCCGGTGATCAAACCCTGGCCGCTCCGCCCAGCCGTCGACGGCGGGTTCACCCTCGATGACTTCACCGTCGATGAGGCAGCCGGCACCGCAACCTGCCCGAACGGCATCACGAAGACGATCACCCCTAAACGCAGTGTCACGTTCGGCGCCGCCTGCACCGGCTGTCCCCTCCGGGACCGGTGCACCACCGCGGCGCGGGGACGCACGCTCGATCTCCACGAACACGACGCGTTACTGCGCGAACACCGCCACCGCGCCACGGACCCGGCCTTCAAGCACGACTACCGCACGCACCGGCCCATGGTCGAGCGGTCCATCGCCTGGCTCACCCGCGGCAACCGCCGCGTTCCCCACCGCGGCATCAAACGGAACAACGCCTGGCTCCAACTGCGGATCGCTGGACTCAACCTGCGACGAATGCTCGCCCTCGGACTGACAGAGAACGACGGATCATGGGCGCTGGGATAATCCACCGCCCGGGCCCACGCCCATCGATAAAAACCACTGGATGACACCCCCGATCTGGGGCAGAATGAAGCCAAGCGGGCGGAACGACCCCGTTGTCGCACCCAAGGGTGCTGACCAGAACACGCCGCTAGACGGCCCATTGGTGGCGTTCCGCCCGCCCCACAACCGCCTTGTTCAGCAGCCTCCTAGG
>NZ_JANCLV010000040.1:0-1832 GCF_024294965.1 Pseudarthrobacter humi | reverse complement strand
TGGCCAGGCCGGCGCGGAATCCTTCCGGTTCATCAGTATTGAGCTGCGCGAGCCGGACAAGGAACTGCTGCGCAGCGGCGCCAAGACCGTCCGGGAAGCAGACGCGGTCCTGGTCAACCGCGCCGAGGGACGCGCCTACGAAGCTGTCGTGGACCTGGATTCCGGCATCGTCTCGACATGGACCCAGCTCGCCGAGAACGTCCACCCGCCCTTCATGCTCGACGAATTCGCCGAAGGCGAAGAAGCCTGCCGCAAGAACCCCGAAGTCCAGGCCGCCCTCGCCAAGCGCGGCATCACCAACATGGACCTCGTCTGCTTCGAACCCTGGTCCGTGGGCTACTTCGGCGAAGACAACGAAGGCCGCCGCCTGATGCGCGCCCTGGTCTTCGTCCGCCAGGAAGCCGAGGACAGCCCCTACGCCCACCCGATCGAGAACTTCATCGTCATCGTCGACCTGAACTCCGGCGACGTCGTCAAACTCGAAGACGACCAGGCCATCCCCGTCCCGTCCGCCTCCGGCAACTACCTGCCCAAATACGTCGGACCCGCCCGCACCGACCTCAAACCCATCTCCATCACCCAACCCGAAGGCGCCTCCTTCACCGTCACCGGAAACCACGTCCAATGGGCCGACTGGACCTTCCGCGTCGGCTTCACCCCCCGCGAAGGCCTGGTCCTGCACCAGCTGAAGTTCCGCAACAAAGGCGTCGAACGTCCCGTGATCAACCGCGCCTCACTCTCCGAAATGGTCGTCCCGTACGGCGACACCGCCCCCGTCCAGGCCAAAAAGAACGCCTTCGACTCCGGCGAATACAACATCGGCAACATGGCCAACTCCCTCACCCTGGGCTGCGACTGCACCGGAGAGATCAAATACTTCGACGGGATCACCGCCGACAGCCTCGGCAACCCCCTCACCATCGAAAACGCCATCTGCATGCACGAAGAAGACGACTCCATCCTCTGGAAGCACTTCGACTTCCGCGAAGGCACCACCGAAACCCGCCGCAGCCGCAAACTCGTCATCTCCTTCATCGCCACCGTCGCGAACTACGAATACGCCTTCTACTGGCACCTGTTCCTCGACGGCAGCATCGAATTCCTCGTCAAAGCCACCGGCATCCTCTCCACCGCCGGCCAGAAACCCGGCGAGAAAACCCCCTACGGCCAGGCCCTGAACAACGACGGCCTCTACGCCCCCATCCACCAGCACATGTTCAACGTCCGCATGGACTTCGAAATCGACGGCCCCAACAACGCCGTCTACGAAGTCGACATGGAAATCCCCGAGCACAACCCCACCCACACCGCCTTCAAAGCCGTGGACCGGCTCCTCGAAACCGAACAAGCCGCCATCCGCAAAACCGACTCCGCCAAACACCGCTTCTGGAAGATCGCCAACCACGAAAGCCGCAACATCGTGGACGAACCGGTCGCCTACCGCCTGATCCCCACCGACGGCATCCAGCTCGCCGCCGGCGACGAGTCCTACGTCAGCAAACGCGCCCAGTTCGCCCGCAACAACCTCTGGGTCACCGCCTACGACCGGACCGAACGCTTCGCAGCCGGCGAATACCCCAACCAAGCCACCGGCGCCGACGACGGCCTGCACATCTGGACCCAAAAAGACCGGAACATCGTCGACCAAGACCTCGTCGTCTGGTACACCTTCGGCATGCACCACGTCGTCCGCCTCGAAGACTGGCCCATCATGCCCCGCCAAAACATCGGCTTCATGCTCGAACCCCACGGCTTCTTCGACCAAAACCCCACCCTCAACCTCCCCACCAAAATCGAACCCACCACCACCAACACCGACAAGTGCTGCAGCA
>NZ_JANCLV010000004.1:301837-369936 GCF_024294965.1 Pseudarthrobacter humi | reverse complement strand
TCGCCCAGGAACTCAACGCACGACCGCGCAAGACACTGGACTGGGACACCCCAGCCGAGCGTCTACGTGATTTACTGATGGCCAGCTAAGCACGGGTGTTGCAACGACTCCTGGAATTCAAGCCGCGGGCAGGCCTCTGGCCACATGTGGGCAATTCCTAATGGCCGCTGACAAACGTCAACCGTGCAGCAATCACGAGCATCCGGGCAGTGTCCAGCGGGGCCACGCCTGCCGGCAGCCCTGCCATCCACCAAGCAACACGCGGCAGCAGCCCATCCATAAAAGTACTACGTCCCAGAAAGAACCCAATGACCACAACAGCCGTGAACCACCTCCCCGCAAGCCACGACCCCGCCACGAGCCTGGCCTCCGCCGTCACCATTTTCAACTCCATCGCCGTCAGCACCCAGATCCCACGCAAACCAGACGGTTCAGTTGAGCTCGGCGACATCCGAGAGCAGTCCCGCCAGGTCCTGGAGAACCTTCAAACGGCATTGGCCCGGGCAGGAACCAGCCTTTCGAATGTGCTCCAACTGACCATTTATCTGACCGACATGTCCGAAAGAACCGGTTTCAACGAAGTCTACGAAGAGTTCTTCCCGCGACCATATCCATCCCGATGCGCCGTCGAGGTCTCCTCCTTGGCGCGAACGGGCATGAAAGTTGAAGTAACGGCTATGGCCGCAATTCCACCGGCCGGAACCTGACACCGAAAAGCAAGACCCGTCTTCGTTTTCAGTCAGGACAACGGACAGCGCATCGGCCCAAGCTTTGGCATCGGCAAAGTTCGTGCGGACCAAAAGTGAATTCTCTGTGCTTGGAAGAATCGGCATGCCGCTATCCAACCATGTGAATCAGGGCCGGTCCGAGACACGACTCGATGTTGTTTGCGCCCCGGGTGCTACTCCCGGCCCATGAATACCCGCGTATGCCAGTTGGGTTGGGCTGGGGGAGTGCCCGCAAAAGGGGCTGTGGCTGTCGATTGCCAAGACAGTTGGCCAATTGACAGGCTAGTTGGCCAAGCGTGCCAAGGGGCTGGCCGGCACAGGCCCCTGCGGCCGTAGGATGCAGTCCTCTGAGCGGCGGCGTCTGGAGGCTCGATTTGTAGCATCCATCGAAGACGTGTTCGAGCGCCGCACACCAGATTGCTTGATAGACCCGTCGATCTCGCACGCGACTTGAGCGCGGCCGGTTGGGTTTGGCGCCCACGTATCCATTATCATCGAACGCATGTTCGACTGTCTGGGATGTGTGCGTGCCTCGTTTGAGGCGCCGCCGGAATGGCTCGCGATGGTGCTCTCAATACGTCCGATTTCCCTGAACCGGCGGAACGGGCGGGCGCAAAGATGAGCACGGCACCTGGCACCCAAGTGTTGCTGACACGGTCGGAGACCGGGCTGGATGCCATCCAGTGGCGCGGTCCTGATAAGAGGATCTTCACGGTAGCTGCCACGCGCGGGCTGCTCGCGCAGCCGGTCATAGAGGCCCTGCCGATCCGGGTCGGAGGGCAGTGGCAGAACCGCCCCAACCGGCATGGACTGTATTTCTGGGAGCGCACGGGACGGCATCTTTGGTACGAGAGCGCGCTGGAGCTGGCGTGCCTGCTCGGGCTGGACTTCGAGGGGTCGGTCCAGGGAATCGCGTCGCAGCCGTTCCGGATGCTCTTCCGTGCCGGGGCAAAGTCCGTTCGCCACGACCCGGACTTCTTCGCGGTCCACCGCAACGGCGACCAGGTCGTCTACGACGTGAAGCCGCGGGCGCGTATGAGCTCCCGGGTCTCTGACCAGTTCGATGAATCCTCCCGGGTCTGCACGTTGGTGGGCTGGCGGTATGCCGTCCTGCACGAGCCTGATCCGGTCGTCGCGGCCAATCTCGACTTCCTGCGGGGTGCCCGGCATGCCCGGAACCATCCGGGTGAGGCGGTCTTCGGTCAAATCCTGAACGTCTTCGAGGGCGGACGCGCGATCGGGGAAGGCAGAGAAATGGTCGACCGCCGCTTCCCGGCGCTGGCAATGCCCTCGATAAAACACCTGATCTGGCACCGGTTCCTCAAGGTCGACCTGCCCCGGCGGCTCGACTTCGATTCCATTGCGGCGACTGACATCGACGCGATCCGCTCGCCCGAGGAGGCATCGTGCTGCGGCTGAACCTGGGAGATCTGCTTTCAGGATGCAGCGGAAACGAGTGCGGGTCTTTGACCGACTATTTCCGTCGGTCAAAGACCCGTACTCCCCCGCCAAGGGTTATTCGTCTCGTGGAAGGTATCTCTTTTTGGTTTCCTCGCTGATACGTCCCGCTTCGAGGTCACGTGCAACCTGTTCTGGTGGGCGTTTCGCCGGGTCACCGTATCCGCCAGCCCCCGCGGTCTCGATTGAAGCGGTCTGACCGGCGTTCAGCACCGTGTATCCGTGCTGGACGGGCGCGGCGTCAGGGCTGAGGATGCAGTGAGCTGAACGGCCAGGGCCTCCACCGAATAGGCCCCAGGGCTGGGACTTCTGTCGACTCGTGTCGAACCAGAAGTGAACGTCGTCAGCTTCCGCCCGGATCTTGCGCCGGATGCCTTGCCCGCCTCGGAACTCGCCGACACCGCCCGAGTCATCCAGCAACTCATACGCCTCAACGACCAAGGGGTACTCCGATTCCAGGCTCTCGACCGGAAGATTGGAGGTGTTGGTCATATGCACCTGGACGCCGTCGAGGCCGTCCTTGTTGTAGCGCGCTCCGCTTCCACCGCCGATGGTCTCGAGGTAGACGAAGTTGCGGCTGCGCTCAGCGTCGTAACCGGAGAAGTGGACGCCGGTGTTCGCTCCGTTGGACGCTGCTGTGACGCGGTGTGGCACGGCGTCCGCTAAGGCGCCCTGGATGAGGTCGACGATTCGCTGACAGGTTTCGCTTCGACCATTGACCGCCGCCGGTTCCTGGCAGTTGATGATGCTGCCTTCTTCGGCTTCGATCGTCACAGGCCGGTACAGTCCGGCGTTGGGGGAAATGTCCGGATCGATGAGCGTCTTTAACGTGTAGTAGACCGCGGCATAGAGGCCGGTCCACACGACATTGACGCTCGCTCGGACTTGGGCCGGGTTATCGGCGAAGTCGAAGAGGATCTCGTCTCCCGTGACAACGATTCGTACGCGGAGGGTTAGCTCCTCGTCCAGTTCAGGGCAATCGAAGAGGTCTTCGAAATGGTATTCGCCGTCCGGGATGTCGGAGATGGCCGCGCGGGTGCGTCGCTCGGTGTAATTGAGAAGTTCATCTGCAACAGCGGTCAGTGTGTCGACGCCGTGGCGTTCGCAGAGCTCAAGGTAGCGGGCGGTCGCCACCCGCAATGCAGCCTCCTGAGCACGCAGATCGGCCTTCCGTTCCTCGGGGATCTGGCAGTTGAGCAGAATCAGCTGCAACAACTCATCTTGCGGAACCCCCTCCTTCACCAGGTGCACCGGGGGGATCCGAATCGCTTCCTGGTAAATGTGCGCGTGGCCACGATCACCGAAGTCGGCATGGTGTGCCAGCGTCGCAGCCCAGGCCTTCACTTCACCATCGACGAAAATGGGTGAGGCCAGCACGATATCAGGCAGGTGGGATCCTCCACCGGTGTAGGGGTCGTTGCCGATGAATATGTCACCATGCCGGATCTGATCATCCGTGAAACGCGACCGAATCGCGTCGACGATTCCCATCAACGAGCCCAGGTGCAGTGGGGATCCGCCTTCGTCCTGCGCGATCGCCTGCCCATGGGCGTCAAAGAGGCTGGCGGTGCAGTCGCGTCGTTCCTTGATGTTCGGCGAGAACGCGGCTTTGACGAGTGTTTCACTCATCTCCTCGACGATCGTCGCTAAAGCCGAGCCGATGACCTCGACGAGGACGGCATCGAGTGCGATTGCTTGGACGGGCTGGATTGCGTCCGTCATTTCGAAGCTCCGATCTGAATGACAAGGTTGCGGTAGGTATCGACGGTGAGAACGTCGCCGGGCAGCAGGACGGTAGTGGTATCCATCTGCTCGACAATCGCCGGACCGCTGATCGTATTGCCGGGGACCAGGAGGGACCGGTCGTAGACCGGCACGCTCTCAAATCCGCTGTCCGGGTCGAAGCAGCTCTCGCGGGTACCGATTTGTGCTGCCTTCGGATCGCGGTCACCCACTGGTGAGGTGTACAGCTCAACGCGCGGAGCCTCTCCGCGCGCCTCCGCTCTGAAGGTGACGGCTTCGATCGTTGCTTCTGGCGTCCTGTAGCCATATACACGCTCGTGCGCCTGGTGGAATGCCTCGATGATCTGGTCGACTCCGTCCTTGACCACGTCGAGCCCGGCCGGCAGTTCGACCGCAAGTTCGAAGTTCTGGCCCTGGTAGCGCATGTCCAGGCGGCGGGCGATCATACGGCCATCCGCCGAGACGCCCTCCTTGTCGAACCATTCCGAGGCCTGCTCGGCGAGACCATCGAACGTCGCGGCCAGCAGTCCGGCCGTCTCCGCACTCACGAAGGTGCGCTGCGTACGCATGTAGTCGGTCTTGATGTCAGTCATCAGCAGGCCCATGGCCGACTGCGCACCCGGAGTTTCGGGGACAACCACCTGCGTCATCCCGAGCTCACGGGCAAGTCGTGAGGCATGCAGCGGGCCGGCACCGCCGAAGGGAACGAGGGCATAATCGCGGGGGTCGTACCCGCGCTGGACAGACACCACCCGGATTGCACGGGCCATGTTCGCTGTCACGACCCTAAGCATTCCCATCGCGCTCTCTTCCACGCTCAGGTTGAGGGGCTCGGCCAGGCGCTGCAGGGCGTCCACCGACAGCGACCGATCAATCTTCATCTGCCCGTTTAGCAGGTATTCGGGGTTCAGCATCCGGAGTACAACGTTGGCGTCAGTGACCGCGGCGTCGGTGCCGTTGCCGTAACAGGCTGGTCCCGGATACGCGCCGGCACTCTGTGGTCCCACGCGCAGGTGTCCGCCGCTGTCGATCCAGCCCAGCGATCCACCGCCCGCACCGACGGTGTGGATGTCCAGCATGGGAGAGCGGACGGGACGGCCGTCCAGTTCCATGCCGGCGGTAACCTTCGGCTTCCCGTCCTGAACCAGTGAGATGTCCGAGGACGTCCCGCCCATGTCAAAGGTGATGATGTTGGGAAATCCTGCAGCATTGCAGATTTGGGCTGCCCCGACCACGCCGGTGCTCGGGCCTGAAAGTACGAGCCGGACGGGCATGGCCTCGGCCGTCGTGAAGGGGATGATTCCGCCGTTGCTTTGTGTCACGTATGGGGCTGCGGCCAGACCTTTGTCGGCGAGAATCTCGCGCAGACGTGCGAGGTAACGGAACACGACGGGGCCGATGTACGCGTTGGTCACGACGGTGGAAAGACGCTCGAACTCGCGGAACTCCGGTAGCACGTCACTGGAGAGTGAAACGTAGACGCCTGGGTATTCCTCATGGACGATCTCACGGATCCGGCGTTCATGGTCGGGGTGGATGTAGCTGTACAGCAGGCAGACGGCGATTGCCTCGACCTTCTGTGCACGCAGCTCCCGGGCCGCTTGACGTACTTGGTCCTCGTTGAGGGGACGTTCGATGCGCCCGTTGTGTCGGACCCGCTCGTCCACTTCAAAGCGCAGGTGTCGTGGAGCGAACGGCTCGGCCTTGTCCGCTTGTGGATCGTACATGTCGGGGCGGCGTCCGCGGCCCAGCTCGAGGAGGTCCCGGAATCCCTTGGTGGTGATCACGCCGGTTCGTACTCCGCGGGCGGTGAGGAGGGCGTTGGTTCCAACGGTGGTTCCGTGGGCGAAGTAGGAGATGTCACCGATCACGCCGTGACCGATCTGGTTCAGGATCTCGTCGACCCCCTGGACAATGGCACGTCCGGGATCGTCCGGCGTGCTGGAGACCTTGCGGACATGCAGCTTTCCGGTTTCGTCGTCGAATGCGCAGACGTCGGTGAACGTTCCACCGGTGTCTACACCTATGCGCAGACTCATGTATTGATCGCTTTCTGTGCGTGTGAGGGAAGGTTTGTGTACTCCGCGGGGCTGGATGCGGGGTCGTAAGGAGCGGGGTGCCCGAAGGCGCCGTGGTCGAGGCATACCTGCGCGGCGTGGCTCGCAGCTGACGCCAGCGCGTCCTGTGGGCTGCGGCCGCTGATCAGCCCGACCAGGACGGTTGCGATAAACGCATCCCCGGCTCCGAGGGTGTCCACTGCGGCGATGCGGTCGGCTGCCTGGAAAATCACGGCACCTGTCGGGGTGGAGAGGTAGGCGCCGTGCCCGCCCCGGGTGGCGAGGGCATATTGAGCCCCGGCTGCGCGGGCCGCGATGACAAGCTGCCTGGCCTCACT
The DNA here is from genome assembly GCF_024294965.1 of Pseudarthrobacter humi. NCBI lineage: Bacteria > Bacillati > Actinomycetota > Actinomycetes > Micrococcales > Micrococcaceae > Pseudarthrobacter > Pseudarthrobacter humi. Next base: position 363,612 of record NZ_JANCLV010000004.1, on the reverse strand, counting down.
GTTGCTGAGATGACTTGCGGAGTAAGCGGCGAGAAAGAGGTGGGATGCGAAGCCGAGAGTTTGTTCAAAGTCGTATCGGCTTCCGAAGTCGAATGAGACCCGACTTAGTTCCGCCAGTTCGGGTACGTGGGGCAGGACCGAACTAGCGTAACCGGCGTGGACGACGTCGTATTGCCGCGCCACCTGGGCATGTTCCCGAGTGAGATCAAAGAGGGCGCCGGATCGGTTCGATCCCAGGAACACGCGGTCTTCCCCCTGCAGCTCGACGTCAGCATAGGCGTTGGGTTCCTGCACTCGCCAGGTGGCGGTGACGTCCACATTCTCTGCAACCAGGCTGCGCAGCATGTGGTCTCCGGCGAGGTCGCTGCCGATCTGTCCCAGGTACCCGGAGCTGGCACCCAGACGGGCCGCGAACACCGCGACATTGACCGCATTCCCGCCAGGATATAGCCGGGCGAGGCTGGGATACCGGTCGACGACGTTGTCGCCGACCGCGAGGAGCTTCATCAGTACTGGACCTTGTACATGTAGCGGCGAACGGAGGTATCGTGGCCGCGGCGTGCTGCGACGTGATCGAGGACGCGGCGTTCGGCCGACATCAATGCCAGGACGCTCAGATCCGGGCGGCTCTCTGCCGGGATACCGGGCAGGGACAGGTTGGCGGTGTCGACCAGGCCGAACTGGGTTGTGTATTTCTCTCCGAAGCGGATGACGCGCTCTCCAAGCGGCCGGCTGGAGTCCTCGGCGACCAGCGCGATGAGGGGGGTGTTCTCCGTGACCATCTCGAAGGGGCCGTGGAAGAAGTCTCCGGCGTTAATGGCTGCGGAGTTCATCCACTGCATTTCCTGAAAGTAGCACCAGGACATCATCTTGGCCATGCCGTAGGCGGGACCTCCACCCACGATGTAGCTCAGGGGCGACTCGCTAAGGATGTCAGCGATTCGCTCGCCCGCCTCAGCGACCTCATCTTTCGTTGCGCGGAGTGCGCCAGGTAGTGCCTTGATGCCGACCCGGAGCTGTTCAGCTTTGTCTGCGGCACCGAAAGCCTCCAAGAGTGCGGCTGCGATCTGCTCGTTGTGCACGAGCTTCGGCTCTGTGATGGAGATGGTGTCTGGGTAGTCGAGGTGGACGTCTCCGACGCGCGACAGCCCGTTTTCGCCCTGGCGCGAGATACCCGCCACGAGGGCGCCCTTGGACTTGGCGAACTCTGCTGCTGCGAGGGTTTCGGGAGTATTGCCTGAGTGCGATGCGGCTACTACCAGCGACTTTTCGTTCAGCCCGACCGGGTTCCGACTGGTGAGCTCGGCACTCGTGATGCGCTGCGTGCTGATGCCTTTCGCGTATCGGTCCAGCAGGTCGAACGCAGGATACGTGCCAAAGTGCGAACCGCCACATCCCACCAGGTAGACGCGTTCGATTCCGCGTTCGACGGCCTGAGCGACGACCGAGCGGGCCTTGTCGTCCTGGTTGATGGCGTGCTGGACACAATCTTCGAAATCCGCGGGGACGGGAATCAGGTTGTTCATAAGTTCTGGATCGCTTTCATCTAGTCATGGGCCCGTTTGGGAACGGTACCACAACCATTGTGTATGCTGATTGGGAACGATGTCAATGGTCTGGTGCGAGTGTTCCAGGGGGCGGCATTGGGAAACAGATTCTGGTCATGCCGCTGCCAAGCAGGCAATTGGAAGGTGCTTTAGACCGGTGAAGAGAGTAATCACCATGGTCGCTTGAGGATCGTCCGATGGTCCGACCGCGTGGGAGTGGGAGGGCAGGAGTGGTCCGGCTACTGGGAACGGCGTCGACACCTCAACGTGACCTGAATCACAGTTATGCCGCTTCCACGGGAGGGCGTGCCTGAATCACGCGCCCGGAATACGGACGTTGAAAATCCTTTGACGATTGACTTTGTACAGCATGCGCCAGCTGCCAAGGGAAAGTTGGGGCCTTTTGGGGAACCTAGGCCCGGCTGAAGCGTTCGGGCCGGAACGATGCCAGCATGGGGTGCTTCTGACCACTGAGAATTTCATAGGAGAGCAGTTCTCCGGCAATCAGCCCAAGGGTTGCACCAGAGTGTGAGAAGGCCACGTAGCAGGAGGGCAGTTTTTCCAGTTCTCCGAACACAGGTTCGCCATCCCCGGGAATGGGCTTCCGACCGGCCTTCCAGCTGGCAGGGGTCAGTTGCGGGTTGCCATCGAGGAGCCGTGAGGCTTCCTCTGTCAACTCCTGAACGACCTCCTTGGGAATTGCGAAGGAGCCGTCCGGTTGTTCAATAATCTGCTCTTCATACCACCCATGGTCGAGGGCCAGTGAGCCACCGGGGTTTGGACGCGCTGCAGCTCGTGGCGTATTGAGAACGGATTTCAGTTTGCAGCCGGCTACTTCAGTAATGACGAGAGCGGAGAGGCGCGATCCATCTGCAATGTAGATGCCGTGCTCTTCTACGACTGCAGGTGTCGCTGCACCGCACGCAACCACCACCTTGTCGGCGGTGTAGACGCTGGAATCCTCGGTGCTGACCCCCCAAGCCTTTCCTTCTCTTGCCAGTACTCGCGATTTGCCGGCGTCGGCAATCAGCGTTCCACCGAGAGCATTGAATTCCTCCATGAGGTATTCCACCAAATGGGGCAGGCTGACCCATCCCTCGCCCGGGTTGAAAACAGCAACGTCGGGAATGGCGGCCTCGTCAATTCCAGGCGTGAGAGCGGAAATCTGCCCTGGGTTTGCCAGCTTCGAATCGTAACCGTGAGATTGTTCGTGTTCATGTCGGGCTTCTGCCTTTGGAGCTTCTCCAACTGCCGCCCAAAAAACGCCTCCATCGAAGTGCAGCCATTCCCTCGAGGGGTCCGCGGCATAGAGCGTCCTGTAACGGTCGATCCCAGCCATCCGGAGGGCGTGGTACTCGTCAGAGCGCTTGCCGGCGGCGTTCAACCAGGACAAGGACCGTCCTGTGGCGCCGCTCGCAAGGCTGCCTTCGGTGATGAGGACAACGGAGGCGCCCCCACGCAGGAGGTGCACTGCCGTGGACACCCCGAGGATGCCACCGCCCAGGACCGCAACGTCAGATTCAATCTTCGGGGGCATTTTGGCAGTTTCACTTCCTGGGTGTTTGCGCTGACCCCCGACCGGCGGACTTCGTTTTATCAACGAAGCTTGGCGTCGCCTTGTAGATCCATCTCGCCGGCGTACCCGTCGCAGGAGGCATCAGTTGGCCTTCCGCAACCCATACTACGACGCTCTGCTCCCCGGCGGCGGCGGCCCACGTTCCGGTTCGGGGGCAATGAGCACCGGTCTCCGCCTCGAGCCGGCCCCCGGCACCCTGCTTGGTCGGCCAGAGAGGTAGCTTCATCGTGGTCAATCGGTTTCCGGCCGTGCGCATGCAGGGCAAGTCGGGCTGGATTCAGAATCCGTGGAACAGTCATGCGACCGATCCACATGGGCCCTATGGGCTGGTGCCGGACTTGCAGGGCTGGCTGGCCGAATCGTGCGCCTTTTCAATAGTAGAGTGCTTTCTCGATCGAACTAGTGAGGGAACGTTCCCAATCTTGCCTGACTGCGATCTTGCGCGTCAATACCCTAACTTCAAGCGACGTTCCTTGGGGAAGCGGGCGATTCATGATTGAGGCTGAGAACGATCCCAAAAAAACTCTTGACGTGTGATGCGCGCCATGTCAGACTCAAAAACAGACCAAATGGGAACGGTACCAGTTCTACGCATTTTGATCCCCACCACCTTCACACCAGCAGCAAGCACAGTCAGGAAGAAATGAGTTTACGAATCGGTGTCGATACCGGAGGAACGTTTACTGATCTCTGCGCCTTCGACGAATTCAACGGACAGGTCCACGTCCGAAAGGTGTCATCGACGCCGGATGACCCAGGCCGCGCCATCATCCGGGGGGTCCATGAACTGCTGGAGCAGATTGGCGGGCGCACAATTGACGAAATTTCCTACTTTGCTCATGGAACAACCGTGGGCACAAACGCCCTACTGACCGGGCAGGGAGTCCGTACAGGCCTCATCACTACCAAGGGCTTCCGAGATCTGCTGGAACTCGGACGCGGACGGCGCCCCCACATGTACGATCTCCAAGCGGATAAGTCAGAGCCGTTCATTCCCCGCGATTTGAGGCTGGAGGTGGCAGAGCGCGTACGGCATGACGGCCGCGTCGAGATCCCTCTCGATCTGGATGAGGTACGGTCTGCAGTTCGGGAACTGAAGTCACAGGGTGTTGAGTCGATCGCGGTCTGCCTGCTGTACAGCTATGTTCGCCCCGAACATGAGCATGAGATAGGCCGGATCATTTCGGAAGAATTCCCGGAGGCCTATGTCTCGCTTTCCAGTGAGGTCCTGCCGGAGTTCCGTGAGTTTGAGCGTCTGTCGACGGTTGTGACAAATGCGTATGTAGGACCCGTCGTTGCCAGGTACCTGGCGCGGCTCCGCCGCAACCTTGCTGATGCCGGATTGAAATGCCTGCCCCACGTCACTCAGTCCAACGGCGGCATCATTCCCTTCCCCACCGCGGAGGAGCTGCCTGTCCGGTTGGTTCTCTCGGGCCCGAGCACGGGAGTCGTAGGTGCTGCTGCTATCGCTTCAGCTGCAGGCAGCCCGGATATCATCACCTTCGATATGGGCGGGACATCTTCGGACGTTTCCCTCGTGCAGAACGGCACTCCCAAAGTCACCTCCAGCATGGAACTCGACGGACGACCTATCCGCTCCCCCATGCTCGACATTCATACCGTCGGTGCCGGCGGTGGATCGATCGCGTGGACTGACAGTGGCAACCATCTGCGGGTCGGACCTGCAAGCGCCGGCGCGTATCCGGGCCCCGCCTGTTACGGCAACGGCCAGGAAGCAACAGTCACAGACGCGAACGTGGTGCTTCAGGTCCTGAACCCTGAGTACCTGCTGAACGGTCAGCTGAAAATTGACGCGCAGGCCTCCCACCGCGCCATCAAAGCTTTGGCGGATCCTCTCGGGCTCACCGTTCAGGAGACCGCGCAAGGCATCATTCGGGTAGTTACCGCCAACATGGCGCGAGCCATCCGTGTCATCTCAGTTCAGCGCGGTTACGATCCGCGCGACTATGTGCTGGTTCCGTTCGGTGGCGCCGGGCCACTGCACGCTTCCCGACTGGCCCTGGAGCTCGGATCAAGCACGATTCTCGTCCCTGAAACACCAGGTGCGCAGTCGGCACTGGGTCTGCTTATGACTGATATTCGCAGTGACTTCATGCGAACCCAGATCATGCTCGCTTCCGCGGCCGCGACTACGGACTTCAATGAGGTCTTCAACGAACTGACAGATCATGCCGCTGACTGGTTCGAAGAAGAGGGCATTGAGGAGCACCGTCGTTCACTGTCCCGCCGGGTGGAAATGCGCTACGCGGGTCAGAACTACGAACTGGCCGTAGACGTACCCGATGGTGACATCACCTCAGACGCCATCAGCGACTTGATCCGCAGCTTCCAAAGCGCGCACGACCGGATGTACGGGTACAGCGCCAACGAGGAGGTAGTCGAAGCCGTTACTTTCAGGGTCCAGGCCATCGCCACCGTCCCGAGGGCAGACTTGCGCCGGTCAACTTTTCAAGGCCGGGCAGTAGAAGCCGCAGTAGTGGGTACCCGCGAAGTGTATCTGCCCGAGGAAGGCGGCTACACCCTCTGCCCCGTGTACGACCGTTCCCTCCTCGATGTCGGCCACCGCATTGTTGGGCCAGCCATCGTCGAACAGATGGACACCACCACACTGCTGCTGTCGTCAGACGTCTGCGTCGTCGACGACCTGCGCAACCTCGTCATCGAAATCCGTAGGAGTACCAGTGAATAGCACTCACACCGCCGCAGCTGAGACCCTCGACAGCGTCCTGGTACAAGTCATCGGATCAGCCTTGTCCACGGTTGTAGAAGAAATGAGCGGCACGCTCGTCCGGGCCGCCTATTCCACGAATATTAAAGAACGTCGTGACTGTACCGCCGGCCTTTTTGATGCAAAAGGCAGGGGCATCGCCCAGGACGAAGGCGGCTCCCCTCTTCACCTTGGTTCGCTGATGGGCATCGTTGACGCCATCCTGGCCAGGTACCCTGCGGAGGGAATCAATGACGGGGACACGTTCATCGGCAATGACCCCTTCAGTGGCGGCGGATCCCATTTGCCTGACATCGTCCTCGCTACGCCCATTTTCGTTGACGGCATCCTCTCTGCCTGGGCCGCAACCCTTGCCCACCACGCTGATTTCGGCGACCGCGGGCACGCGCACATCTTTCAGGAAGGCCTGCGAATCCCTCCCGTCCGGCTGGTCCGTCGGGGAGAGCTTCAGCAGGAGATGCTTAACCTGATCCTGCTCAATTGCCAGGTGCCGCACGAGCGTAAGGCGGACCTTCGGGCCCAACAGTCCGCAAACCGTCTTGGTTCCCTGCGGTACAAGGACCTGTGCGCCCGCTACGGCCGCGCAGTTATGGCACAGGCCGCTGAAGAGCTGCTCGACTACACGGAACGCAGGACCCGGGCGGCCATCGAAAAGATGCCCGACGGCGTTTACACCTTCGCCGACAAGTTTGACTGCCCGGAACTGGATGAAGAACTTGACCTCCAGGTCAGGATCGCCGTCCAAGGCGACGAAATCCTCTTCGACTTCGCCGGAAACCCGCCCCAAGTCCGGGCCAGTGTGAACGTCGTCTGGACTGCGCTGTACGCCTCGGTCTACTACTCCCTGAAAAGCCTCATGGACGCCGACATCGTCGCCAACGCAGGACTCTACCGTCCGATCAAAATCGAAGCGCCGCTGGGTTCCATCATCAACTGCCAGGAACCGGCAGCTGTCAACGGCCGCAGCGAAACCTGCCAACGCATCGTAGACCTCATTCACGGAGCCCTCGCACAGGCTGTCCCCGACCGGGTAACCGCTGCCAGCAACGGCGCCAACACCGGCGTTCACTTCTCAGGACGGAATTCCCGCACTGGCAAGGAGTTCGTATACCTCGAAACCATCGGCGGCGGCTGCGGGGCAAGGGCCACCAAAGACGGACTCGACGGAGTCCAGGTCCATATGACCAACACCTCAAACTTGCCTGTAGAAAGCCTGGAAACGGAATACCCCTTGGTCGTTGAGGCCTATGAACTGATCCAGGACTCCGGCGGAGCTGGCCACCACCGTGGCGGCCTCGCCATCCGCAGGGCTGTCCGCGTCGAAGACAAAGACATCCACTTTTGGCTGGACACAAGCCGGCAAAAGTCACAGCCATGGGGGCTGGACGGCGGAACCGCCGGTGCCAGCGCCGATGTGGTTCTCAACCCCGAAGCCCGTCCCATCGACCACGGTTACACGGTCCTCCAACCAGGGGACCGGGTCTCAGTGGAAACAGCCGGCGCCGGAGCTTATGGGGACCCCTCGAAAAGAACAGTTCAACATGTAGCACGCGACCTCGCCGAGGGAAAAATTTCCCAAGCCAGTGCCGAGCTCCATTACCCCCAACAAACGGCGGCCCTGACCGCTGCGGCAACGACAGACACACCTTCCCTCCCCACACAAGGAAACTAACGATGTTCACAAAGTTGAAGTACGCGGCCACCACCGCAGCCATCGCAGCCTCTGCCCTAGCCCTTGCTGCCTGCGGAGGCGGAGGAACAACACAAGGGGCGGCCCCCGCGCAGGAACTCCAGTTCGGGCTCTCCGCGGACGTTCCCAAGCTGCAGCCGCACCTGGACCAGGGAGCAGCAGCAATGATGCTGGACTCCGTCCTCCACCGCGGTCTCCTCGGCTACAACGCCAAAGGCGAAATCACCACCGCCCTGGCCGAAAAGTACGAGCAAACCGACCCCACAACCTACAAATTCACCCTCCACAAGGGACTGAAGTTCCACGACGGCAGCCCGCTGACAAGTGCCGAAGTCAAGACCTCCTTCGAGGACCTGGCCAATCCCAAATCGGCGGCCAAAATCGTCTCCGTCACCCAAGGCATCCAAAGCATCGAAACTCCCGACGCCGAAACCGTCATTATCAAGCTCAAATCTCCCAACGCCGCTTTCCTGAGCTACATTGCAGACACCACAGCAGCGGTCCTTCCCTCGGCGGCATTCACCGCCGGCGGAGAAAGCTGGGTCGGCGCGGGGCCCTTCAAGTTGGTCTCCCACGACAAAGGCGTCTCGTTCGTGGTGGAGAAATTTGACGGATACTATAACGCCGGATCAGTAAAACTGAACAAAATCGACTTCCCCATCTACACGGATGGGCAGGCCAGGACAAACGCCCTGCTGGCAGGGGACGTGGACCTGATCGATTTCGTCCCTTGGGAGGAGTTCGACCGGGTCAAATCCGATTCGAATATCACCCTCGACGCCCAGAGCGGCCCGTTCATGTACTTGAACTTCAATGTCACTAAAGGCCCCTTCGCAGATGCCAAGGTGCGCGAAGCAGTTGCCCTGGCCGTGAATCGGGAGAACGTCGTATCGGCTGCCCTGTCCGGTAACGGAACGCCAATCCAGGGCGTCCCGGTTCCTGAAACCAGCCCTTTCTACAACAAGTCACTGGCCAACGGCTGGGAACAGAACGCTGCAAAAGCCAAGTCCCTCCTGGCCGAGGCGGGCTATCCTGACGGGTTCACTGCCAAGATGCTTTCCACCTCCCAGTACGCCTTCCACAAGGACACGGCCCTGTCCGTCCAATCCGACCTCGCAGCCGTCGGGATCAAACTCGATCTGGATCTTCCTGACTGGGCAACCAGGGTCTCCAAGGGCAACGCCGGCGACTACGACATCGCGGTCTCCGGTTCCGCCGGCGTAGTCAACGACCCGTCATTCCTCAGCAAATTCGTCACAGGCCCCGCCGAACACACCCGTTCCTTTGGCTATAACAACGCCACCATCAATGACCTGCTGGCACAGGGTGTGGCAGAAACGGACGAGGCCAAACGAAAGGCCATCTACGACAAGCTGTCAGAAACCATCCTGACCGATGCACCGTTCGTATCTCTCGCTGGCCGTGCGCAGGCCTACGCCTACCAGAAGTCCGTGACCGGCTTCTCCAACATCCCCGGATTCCTGACCTTCAATTCGGGATACACCCTCACCGAAACGTCAATCGTTTCCCCATAACTGACAGCCGGAGGCACCCCTTGCTCAGATTCGTGTTGAAACGATGTCTTCTCGGCCTATTCCTGGCCTTCATCGTCCTCACCTTAATCTTCCTTTCGCTTCACCTGGTCCCCGGTGACCCTGCGGAGATCATTCTGACCGGCGAAGGAGGGGGTGCCGCCAGCCCGGAGGCTCTGGCAAAAGTCCGCTCAGAACTCGGACTCGACCAGAGCCTCTGGACCCAGTACGTGCAGTACCTCTCGGGCATCATAAGCGGCGACCTCGGATCCTCCTTCCGGGACAACAGCGCTGTGACGGCGGCCGTGGCCGAGCGGTTGCCGCGCACCCTGGAACTTGTCGCCGTAGCTGTACTCCTGGCACTTGTCGTCGGCATTCCGCTCGGCAGCCTTGCCGCCAAGCGTGGGGGTGTAGTTGACGCCGCAATCAACCTGGTGACCAGCACCGGCATATCCGTTCCCGTGTACGTCATCGGGACGGTCTTTGTCCTGGTTTTCTCACTGAAGCTGGGTTGGTTCCCGGCAGGCGGCTATCGGCCTGCCGAAGCCGACCTCGCCGGACACCTCCAACGGGTCCTGCTTCCTGCCCTGGCGTTATCCTTCGGGATCATTTCAGTGGTCTCGAGGATGACTCGATCGGCCGTCCTGGAAGTCATTGGACAAGATTACGTCCGCACGGCCAAGGCCATCGGCCTCAGCGGCCCGACCGTGTTCAGGAAGCACGTCCTCCGGGGCTCCCTGAACCCTGTAGTCACCGTTGTCGGCCTGCAAGTGGGGACCCTGCTCGGTTCAACCGTTCTGGTAGAGCGGATCTTCAATTGGCCCGGGCTGAGCGGACTCCTCGTCGAGTCAGTCCTGCAGCGGGACTACCCAGTCGTGCAAGGCATCGTCATCGTCATCTCGGTGATATTTATCCTCATCAACATCATCGTCGACATCTCATACGGCATGCTTGACCCGAGAGTGAGAACATCATGACCGCATTCCTTAAGCGGTTCCACGAACACGCAACCCCCCTGCGCTACGTCGCGCTGGCAGTCGTGGTCACCGTTGTTGCCGTCGCCCTGTTCGCGCCTTTATTTGCGCCACACGATCCGATCGCACAGGACGTCGCCAACAAGTTGCGTCCGATCGGGACTCCAGGGCATCTTCTGGGGACCGACCAGTTCGGTCGGGACAGTCTCTCACGGCTAATCTACGGGGCCCGGATAGAAATCGTCGTCGCCCTCGGAGCAACGTTGTTCGCCTGTCTCTTCGGCACTTTTCTTGGCCTCATGGGCGGCTACTTCGGCCGGCTCATCGAGACGCTGACCATGCGTCTGACTGACGTAATCCTGGCTTTCCCGCCAATCATCCTGGCACTGCTGATCGTGACAATATACGGGTCCGGTGTTATGACACTGATAGTCGTCATGGGGCTGCTTTTCGCGCCGAACTTCGCACGCATCACCTACGGCCAGGTTGTAGGCGTCAAACATGCGGAATACGTCGAAGCGGCTAAAGCCATCGGAGCGCCGACGCCGAGGATTCTCCTCAGGGTGGTCCTGCCCAACATCATGTCTCCAATTGCCGTGCAAATGTCCCTCACTCTCGCTTCCGCCATCCTTCTGGAGTCCGGCCTGAGCTTCCTCGGTCTCGGCGTAGTACCGCCAACAGCTTCCTGGGGACTCATGGTGGCCGAGGGCCAGCGGTTCATGGCTTCCAACCCGGACCTGCTTCTGGCACCTGCCATAGCGGTAGTGGCCACCATCTTGTCCTTCAGTGTCCTCGGAGACGCCCTCCGGGACTGGCTGGACCCACGGAGCCGCAAGGTATCCCGCCCGAAAGCCGCCGCGCTGACGGAGGTCCGCGCGTGAAATTCGGTGTCCACAGCTTAATGATCGTCGACTCAATTGATCGGCAATCCGTCGACGGGCTGGCCGCCACGGCCGCCTTATGGGGCGCCGACGGCGTAGAAGTCCATACAGACCTCGCCGCAAGCCTTCCCACGCAGGAAATGAAGAAGGCCGGGGCCCGGCATGGCGTGGACTGGACGCTTGGTGTCGTCCTCACAGCCGAGAACAACCTGGTAAGCCCGGATCCCGCAATTCGCAGAGCCGGAGTTGAGCACATCACCAGCGCCGTACGGGCGGCAGCCGATATCGGCGCGACCAACATCGGGGGTGTGCTCTCGGCGGCGGGCAGGATATTCTCCGGGAGGCCAGTGACTCCGAGCGAGCTTGAAAGAGCGGCGGAGGGGCTAACTGAAGTATCAGCCGTAGCCCAAGCCCTGGACGTCACAGTCAGCATCGAAGCGACCAGCCGCTACCTCGGCTACGTACTAAATACTGCAGAGCAGGCCCGCGGCCTGATCGACCAGATCGGCTCTTCGCACATCAAAGTCCAACTGGACACCTTCCACATGAACATTGAGGAAGCCTCCGTCCCTCAGGGGATCCTGGATGCCGGTAACCGGCTGGGATACGTGCAAATCGCCGAAAGCCACCGAGGCCTCCTGGGAAGCGGGCATGTTCCATGGGCGGACGTGATGAAATCCCTCCGCGCCGTGGACTACGACGGCTGGTTGACCTTTGAAGCGTTCACTCCCACCCATGCAAAAATCGCAGCAAAATCCAACACCTGGCGCCACCTCTGCACGGAGAAGGCAATGGTCACCAAAGGCATCGACTACTTGCGAGGACTCACATGAGCAACAACACCAGCGAAGACCTGTCGATGGAGGCTGTCAGGCGATGCCCGCCCCGAGACGAGCCGCCCGTCCTGGCCATCCGGGAAGTATCGGTGGATTTCAACATCGGCGGGGAACGTGTTCAAGCAATACAGGATGTCTCCTTCGACGTCTATGCTGGCGAGATCCTGGCCGTCGTAGGGGAGTCTGGTTCTGGCAAGAGCGTTTCGAGCCTTGCCTCCCTGCGCCTGCTGCCTGACACAGCCAACGTCACCGGTTCCATCACCACAGCCGGGACGGACGTGTTGTCCGCTACGGAAGCCGAAATGGAAGCCCTCCGCGGGGACGACGCCGCAATGATCTTCCAAGAGCCGATGACCGCGATGAACCCGGTCTACACCATCGGCCACCAAATCAGTGCAGCACTGCGAGCCCACCGAACCGTCAGCGCAAAAGAGGCACATCAACTCGCCGTCGAGATGCTCGATCGCGTTGGCATGCCCGAACCCGCCCGCCGTGCCAAGCAGTACCCGCATCAGCTCTCCGGGGGGCAACGACAGAGGGCCATGATTGCTATGGCCTTGATCTGTGATCCTAAAGTACTTATTGCCGATGAGCCCACAACTGCCTTGGACGTCACTGTTCAGGCAGAAATACTCGACCTCATCAAGGACATCCAGCAAAGAACCGGCATGGCCGTCCTATTCATTACCCACGACATGGGCGTAGTGGCCGACGTCGCCCAACGAGTGATAGTTATGCAAAAGGGAAGGGTTGTTGAAGAGGCATTCGTCAACGACCTGTTCGATGACCCACGCCACCCGTATACCCGCAAACTCCTGGCAGCAGTGCCCCGCCTATCGATCAGTGAAGGCTCAGTGCCTGTAATCGAGTCAGATCCTGCTGAATCCCAAGAGGATGTCGTCCTTAGTGCAAAGGACCTCGTTGTGGAATACCCGGGCCGGTTGGGCCGGCGGGGCTTCAGAGCGGTTCAAAACGTCAACTTCGAGGTCCATCGCGGCGAAATCCTTGGACTCGTAGGTGAATCAGGGTCAGGAAAATCTACCGTAGGCCGATGCGTGGTGGGCCTGCTCAAAGCCACCGAAGGCGAACTCAACGTCTGCGGGCACGACATTTCCAACCTATCGAGCCGCAGGATCCGCCCGCTTCGCAAACGTTTTGGCATCGTATTCCAAGACCCGGCCTCGTCTCTGAATCCCAGAGCCAGCATCGGCGACAGCATCGCCGAACCGCTCCGCCTTCACGGCAATCTGTCTTCGGGCAAGGAGGCTCGGAAGCGCGTGGGAGAACTCCTTGAAAGCGTCGAACTGCCCTCGTCATGGTACGAAAGGTTCCCGCATGAACTCTCCGGAGGCCAGCGTCAGCGCATTGGAATCGCCAGAGCGATCTCACTGGAACCCGAACTGCTGGTCGCCGACGAGCCCACGTCCGCTTTGGACGTCTCGGTGCAAGCCAAGGTTCTGGAGATCCTCCTCGAACTGCAAGGCAGAATGGGCTTCTCCTGCCTGTTCATCAGCCACGACCTTGCTGTCGTTGAAAGTCTTGCTTCCAGGGTCGCCGTTATGAGGAACGGAACCATTGTGGAAGCTGGTTCAATCAATCAGGTGCTGAAGCAGCCCCAGCAGGCATACACCCAACGGTTGATCGCCGCCGCACCAATTCCTGATCCACGCGAGCAGCGACGCAGGACAGTCGAACGCAGGGCCATGTCAGCAAACGAGGCCACCCGCGCCTGACAGACCCCGGACCGCAGGCCGGTCAGCGCGCGCGCGGCCGGCCTGTGGAATCCCGTACGATCAACCGACCACTCAATGTCCGATTCCGCCGGGCACCCCCCGGATCAGTTATCGCCCCAATTGCCTCTTCCGCCGAGGCCCTCCCTAACTGGTAATTGGGCTGTTCGACCACTGTGAGGCGTGGACGAACGAGCGTCGCCCAATCCTGATCATCGAAGCCAATGAGGGAAATGCTGTCCGGACACGAGATCTCCAGATCCTGCAGAGCCGCGAAAGAACCCGCACTGAGCTCACTATCGGTGCAATAAATGGCCGTGATCTCAGGATACTGGCGCAGCAAGCGTTCCGTGGCCGCACGGGCGGAACTCTTTGAGTACGCGCTGTGGGCCACATACTCGTCTCGAAACCGTATACCGGCCCCCCGCAAAGCATTTCGGTACCCGACCAGGCGCGCAGCGCTGGGGCGCAGCGAGAGAGCGTCTCCCGAGTCCACTGCCTCCTGCCAACCTGGAGGCATTACCGCCTCAGTCACGATTCCGATTTGCCGGTGCCCGAGATCCAAAAGATGGTTCACCGCCATACTCGACGCCCCGACGTGATCAACAGAAACGTACGATGCCCTTTTTACCTCAGGTGCTGGCCTGTCAAGCAAAGCAACAGCAATGCCCTGCTCGGCGAGCTTCTCCAAATGAGCGGTGTCCTCGGTAGATACGGGAGCAACAATGATTGCGTCCACACGTTTTGCTGCCAGCAAGTCGACTGCTCTGCGCTCCAAACCGAGATCACCATCCGTACTGCTCAGCAGTAGCTCATAACCTGCTTCACGCGCTGCCGTGGAAATACCTCGGAGTGCATTCGCAAAGAAGTGGCTGCTGATATCAGGAATCACGACGCCAACAGTGTTGGTCTGACCGGTGATCATGCTCCTGGCCAGGCTATTAGGCTGATAGTCGAGTTCCCTCGCGGCATCTTCCACCCTCTGCCGGGCCTTTCCGCTGACCGACCCGTAACCGGCTAAAGCCCTTGCTGCTGTGGACTTGGAAACACCGGCCCGGAGGGCTACATCGACAATCGTGGCTGCATGAAGAGGCGATCGGGACACGGACAACCCTTCAGAGTAATGAAAATACTGGGACCGTTACCATCTTCTCACGATTTCCGCTCCGCAACCCGGCATCGGAGGTTGGCCCTATTCGTCGCTGCAGTGACTCTGCAGTTGAAGTACACCCCAACCTGACGAACAGGACGCGTATGTCTTGACGTTCTTCTGGCGCGGGCCTAGAACTCAACCTGACAGAACAGACTGGGGAGGTCTTGACTTTCAGCTGGATCGGGCCTAGAAGTCATTCTGACAAAACGAAGGTTGGAGGAAATCGTGGCTGGCCAGCGGATCGGATACGTGCGGGTGAGCACTCTGGATCAGAACGAGAAGCGCCAGCTCGAAGGCCAGGTTCTGGACCGGGTCTTCATGGACAAGGCCTCCGGCAGGGACACCGCCAGACCACAGCTCACAGAGCTGCTGCGGTTCGCCCGTGATGGGGACACCCTGGTTGTGCACAGCATGGACCGGCTCGCACGCAACCTCGATGACCTTCGCGCCCTGGTTCACGTCCTCACCCACATGGGCGTGCGGGTGGAGTTCGCCAAAGAAGGCCTCGTCTTCACCGGCGAGGACTCGCCCATGGCCAACCTCATGCTCTCCGTCATGGGCGCCTTCGCCGAATTCGAACGCTCCCTCATCAGGGAACGCCAAAGGGAAGGCATCGCTCTGGCCAAGCAGCGCGGCGCCTATAAAGGACGAAAAAAGACTCTCACACCGGAACGGGCCGCCGAACTGGTCCAGCGCGCCAGCAGCGGTGTGCCTAAAGCCCTCCTTGCCCGTGACTACGGGATCAGTCGGGAGACCGTTTACCAGTACCTGCGCCACGCCAAGCTGGACTGAACCTCTTGCCCGCCGGCGCGGCTGTTACTGCTAGGGAACGCAATTTGCTTGATGGAAGGTCCCTTATCGGCCAGTTTCGAAGAGGGCCGGAATGCGCAGCTCTCGTGTCCGGTTTCAGTTTTGGCAAGAATCTCAACAGCCCTGGCAATCTGCGGACTGTCTGGATCTGCCTCGCCGTACTCGGCAAACGCAGCTCGCGGACTCGATTGGCGTTACCTTGCCAGGGGCACCTCGCGGCCGCTCACGGGACTTCGGCTCCGCCTTCGATGTCACCGAAAGACTTCTTCGAATCCGGATCCACGGCCGAGTCCACGCCACATTTCACCGCGGCCTGCGCAGCGATGCGGTTGCGGAGGCTGCCTGGCGCATGTGCCTTCGGTCTGGGTCCTGGAGACCGCTAATCTCCGGGCTGGCAGCTCTGATGGACACGTAGGACGGCTCTTCTCCGCTGAAGGTTCCCGCGCCTGCTGCCGGCCGGTAGCTTGGGACCATGAGACTGAAAATGTGCAGCATCCATGTCCAGGATCCGGCCGCCGCCCACACGTTCTACACCGGGACCCTCGGGTTCGAGACGCTGATGGCGATGCCCGAGTACAACCTCTTCATCATCAAGGATCCTGGCTCCGACGCCGGGTCGGTGGGTCTGCTGCTGGAGCCCAGCGACAACCCGATCGGTGCGAACTACATGAACGCACTGCACGACGCCGGGATCGCGGCCATCACCTTCGGGGTTCCGGATGTGCAGGCCGAGTACAACCGGCTGGTGGCTGCCGGCGTGAAATTCCAGGGCGAGCCGTCAGAGGATCCGTCCGGGATCAGTGCGGTCTTCGACGACGGCTGCGGCAACTTCGTGCAGCTGCACCAGGACTGACGCTCCCGCGGGACTCAGGAAGCGGAGGTTACTCGGCCTGGGCGCGAGCCTTTTTGGCGTCCTTCTTGGCCGCCTCGTCCTTGACCCGCTGGGCTTCGGTGCGGACGGCGGCGTGGGTGGAGCGCTCGGTAACCAGCCATGCCGGGGGAGCCTGCAGCAGCGCGGTAATTTCCGCCGTCGTCAGCGCTTCCTCAACACCGCCGCGGGCCAGGCCGCTGATGGAGACGTTCAGCTTCTGGGCCACCACCGGGCGGGGGTGCGGGCCGTTACGGCGGAGCTCCACGAGCCACTCCGGCGGGTTGGACTGGAGTTCGGCGAAATCGGCGCGGCTGATGGTTGAATCCTGGAACTCCTGCGGTGTTGCCGGCAGGTAGATGCCAAGCTTCTTGGCAACGGTGGCCGGCTTCATGGACTGGGAGTTTGCAGAGGTCATGGTTCAAGGGTATCCGGCTGCCCGCCTGAAAGGCACCAGCTTTGCGCGGCTCCGCACCATCTCGGTACCAGCCCTGAGCCAACCCCGCCCCAGTTCCGGCATCGCGGGGCCGCGCGGGCGGTACTGTGAAGACGTGCCCGCAGACAATGAATCCCCCCAGAACGCCAGCCCCGACGAATCGCCGGAGCAGGAGGCGCCCCGTGTGCTCCGCTTCGCCTATGTGCCCGGCGTAACCCCGGGCAAGTGGATCCGCCGCTGGGAAGAGCGCGTGCTGGACATCCCGCTGGAGTCGTTTATGTCCGACGACGGCGCCCAGCTTTCCGTATTGGGTGACGGTTCTGCGGACCTCAGCTTTGTCCGGCTTCCGGTGGAGCGCGAGGGTCTGAATGTGATCCCCCTGTATGAGGAGCAGCCCGTGGTGGTGGCGCCTAAGGGGCACGAGATTTCAGTGTTTGAGGAAGTGGCCCTGGCCGACCTCGCGGCAGAGACTTTCCTGGATGTCGCCGAATTGGGTGGACCCGAAGCGGCCATGCAGGTGGTGGCGTCCGGCGCGGGGCTGGTGATCCTGCCCATGTCCGTGGCCCGGCATTTCAACGTCAAGGACACCGTGGCCCGCCGGCTGACGGGTGCCCCGGTCACGGAGATCGCGCTGGCCTGGCCCAGCGATTCCTCGGACGACATCATCGAGGAGTTCATCGGGATTGTCCGCGGCCGCACCGCGGCGAGCTCCCGGCAGCCCTCGGCCCAGCAGGAGAAGCCCAAGAAGGAGCCGAAGCCGGACCGGCGCGGCCCCGCGGTCAAGAAGCCGAAGGTGGCCCAGCGTTACGCGCCGAATCCGGACAAGGGCCGCGGCAAAGGATCACGCAAAAAGGGCAAGCGCTAGCTTGTGAGGAACGCGGGGTCACTCCCTGCCCAATAATCCCTGGTTATTGGGCCGGAAGTGACCCCGCGTTGCCTTAGCAGAGGCGGCCGGGAACTAAGCCGAGCAGGCTTCCGTCAGTGCTGTGACAGACTCAGCCGGCACCTGGTCTCCGGCCTCGGCGATCTGGCCCAGCGGCGTCGTAATTTCCGCAGGCACCCCGGCAGTGTCCGCGGCGGAGACCAGCCCGCCCAGCAATGCCTTGTCCTGGACGCTGACAAGCCCGTCCTCCACCACGGTGCAGACCTGCTTCCGGACCTCGTCCGAGGCTGCGGTTGCCACCTTGGAGGCGGCATCGTTCGCGGCGGTTTCAGCGACTTCCTGGACCGATCCGCAGGCGGAGAGGAGGAGCATCAGGGGGACGGCGGACAAGGCTGCAAGACGGCGTTTCATTCGTCCAGCCTAACGGCTCAGTCTGTTCCGGCTTCGCCGTGCACTTCGCTCAGGTTGTCTTCGGAGCGGTCCAGATACGCCAGGAGAAGGTCGGCCGCACGGTCCAGTTCCCCGGCTTCCAGGGCCAGGCAGATCGCTTCGTTGTCCGGCAGGTAGTGCTGGTAAAACTGCGCGTCCACGGTGGCTTTGTGGAAGAACAGGCGCATCTCGGCCAGGACCTGGCCCATGATGCTGTTCAGCCGCGGGCTTCCGGCCATGGCCACAATGGCGCCATGGAAGTGCTGGTTGGCGGTGCCCAGGGCTTCGTCATCACCGGCTGCCGCAGCCCGTTTGCCTTCCTCGACGGCGGCCCGGACGGCGGCCACGTCCTCCGGGCTGCCTCCGGCGCGCAGGGCGCTGACCTCGATGGCGCGGCGGACGGTATAGACGTCGTGGATGTCCCCTGCCTCCAGGCTTGCCACGAAGACGCCGCGGTTGGGATGGCGGACCACCAGCCGTTCGCTGGCAAGTTCCACGAATGCCTCGCGCACCGTATTGCGGGAGACGCCCAGGTCCTCCGCGATGGTGGATTCGGTGAGCCGCGTTCCGGGAAGCAATGCTCCCTCCGCCAGTTGCAGGCGGAGTTCATCCGCCACCCGCTCAGCCACGGACGGAACGGCCACCCGCAGGCGGCCTGCGGCGGTCCGCGTCGCCGCGTGATTCGCCGAAAAGCGGGGAGAGGAGATGATCGGTTCTGAAGAGGCCATACTCGAGAATTTACACGATCGTCACATTGTTGAATCGAAGGATTGTTGAACAATCTGTAAATTTAGGGCATCCTAGTAGGACCACTCAATGAGACGGGGATCACAAATGGCAACGATTGACCTGAACAGCGACGTCGGCGAGTCCTTCGGCCGCTGGAGCCTCGGCGATGACCTGGCCATGTTCGGCTCGGTTTCGAGCGCGAACGTGGCCTGCGGATTCCACGCCGGCGATCCCAGCGTCATCCGCAGGACCTGCCGCGAGGCTGCTGCTGCCGGCGTCGCTATTGGTGCCCACGTCGGCTACCGGGACCTCGCCGGTTTCGGACGCCGTTTTATGGACATCAGCCCCGCGGAACTGGCCGACGACGTGGTGTACCAGATCGGTGCCCTGCAGGCCCTGGCCGCCGTTGAAGGAACCCAAGTCCGGTATGTGAAGCCGCACGGCGGACTGTACAACGCCATCGTCACGCACACAGCCCAGGCCCAGGCCGTCGTCGACGCCGTGAAATCGGTTGACCCCAACCTCCCGATCCTCGGCCTCCCCGGTTCGGAAGTCCTGCGGCTTGCAGAGAAAGCCGGACTGCGCGCCGTGACCGAAGCGTTCGCAGACCGGTCCTACAACCCGGACGGCAGCCTTGTCTCGCGCTCCCTCCCCGGAGCAGTCCTTGAGGATCCGGAACAAGTGGCGGAACATGTCCTACGGATGGCCACGGAATCCGCCGTCCGGGCAATTGACGGGTCCACCTTCAAAATCCGCGCAGAAAGCATCTGCGTGCATGGTGACTCATCGGGGGCCGTAGCGATGGCCACTGCAGTGAAGTCCGCTCTCGGAGACGCCGGTGTCAGCATCGGCTCGTTCCTCTAGCCCCATCCCACGGCAGCATTCAGGCCCCCGCCCCACCCCTCATCCCCCCGGAGGAAACCATGACCAGCGCAAACAAGGCAGCAAAGGCCGCGGCAAGGAAGCCGCCGCCCGGCGCGCTCAAGGCGTACGTCGCCAGCCTTACCGGCACGTCACTTGAGTACTACGACTTCGCCATCTACTCGGTGGCATCAGCCCTCGTCTTCCCCAAGATTTTCTTCCCCTCGGATGATGAATTCGTAGGCCTCCTCCTGTCCTTCTCGGCCTTCGCGGTGGGCTACCTCGCCCGCCCCATCGGCGGCATCGTGTTCGGGCGGCTCGGCGACAACGTGGGCCGCAAGTACGTCCTGGTCTTCACCCTGGTGCTGATCGGCGTCGCCACCGTCCTCATCGGTGCGCTGCCTGACTACTCTGCGATCGGCATCTGGGCCCCCATCGTCCTGGTGCTCCTGCGCCTGGCCCAGGGCATCGGCGTCGGCGGCGAATGGGGCGGCGCTGTGCTGCTGTCCAGCGAATTCGGCGACCCCAACAAGCGCGGCTTCTGGTCCTCCGCAGCCCAGATCGGCCCGCCCGCCGGCAACCTCATGGCCAACGGCGTCCTGGCCGTCCTCGCAGCCTCCCTCAGCACCGAAGCGTTCCTCTCCTGGGGCTGGCGGGTAGCCTTCCTGGCCTCCGCCCTGCTGGTGGTCTTCGGCCTGATCATCCGCCTCAAGCTCGAGGAAACCCCGGTCTTCAAGGCCATCGCAGCCCACGGCAACCAGCCGAAGGCGCCCATCAAGGAAGTCTTCACCACCCAGCCCCGTGCGCTGATTGCCGCTGCCCTGTCCCGCGTCTGCCCGGACGTGCTCTACGCACTGTTCACAGTTTTTGTGGCCGTTTACGCCACCAAGGAACTGGGCATGACCACCGGCAACGTGCTGGCCGCCATCCTGATCGGCTCCGCGTTCCAGCTCTTCCTGATCCCGCTCGCCGGCGCCCTGACCGACCGGTTCAACCGCCGCTGGGTTTACGGCATTGCCGCTGCCGCCACCGCCGTCTATATTCCCCTGTTCTTCCTGATGATCGCGGGCAAGTCCGTGGTGATGCTGATCATCGGCGTGGTGATCGGACTGGCCCTGCACGCCTTTATGTACGGCCCGCAGGCAGCCTTCATCACCGAGCAGTTCCCGGCCCGCCTCCGCTACGCCGGCAGCTCCCTGGCCTACACGCTTGCCGGCGTCATCGGCGGGGCCGTGGCTCCGTTGATCTTCACCGCCCTCTACGGCGCAGCGTCCGGCGGCTGGTACCTGATCGCCGGGTACATCCTCCTGACTGCCATCATCACCATCGTGGGCATGCGCCTGGGCCGCGACCCGCAGCCGGAAGAGGACCTCCGCCTGCTGCACAGCGACGACGTGCAGGAGAGCCGCGCCTGAGCGGCGCGGCCTGATCCCCATGGAAACAGTCAGCAAGCCAACAGCCGCGGCCCGCGTGCTCGCCGTCCGGCCGGTAGGTACGACGGCGGTACTCGCCGAGCTCTCCGGGCTCCACGACGTCCTGGCCCTCCAGGCCCTCCTGCTGGAGCAGCCGCTGCCCGGCCAGGTGGACGTCCTGGCTGCCGCCGAAACCGTAATGGTCAAGGCGGATTCGCCCGCTGCGGCGCGCCGGATGGCGGCCCGCCTGCTGGAGATGGACCTGACGGTCCAGTCCCACGCCGAAGGCAAACTGGTACAGATTGAGACCGTGTACGACGGCGACGACCTCGCCGAAGTGGGCAGGCTCACCGGGCTGGGCGCTGACGGCGTCGTTGCAGCCCACACCGGGCAGGTCTGGACGGTCGCGTTCGGCGGCTTCGCGCCGGGCTTCAGCTACATGGTGGGGGAAAACCAGGTACTCGAAGTCCCGCGCCGGAGTTCGCCCCGGACGGCCGTCCCCGCAGGTTCCGTGGCCCTGGCCGGCAACTATTCGGCCGTGTACCCGCGGAAATCCCCGGGCGGCTGGCAGCTGATCGGCCGCACCGCGGCCCACATGTGGGACCTCAGCCGGGAGCAGCCGGCCCTGGCCGCGCCCGGTGACCGTGTGCAGTTCAGCGCGGTACGCGAGCTCATTGAAGTCGCGGCGCCGCACGTTGCTGCCGTGGATGCCGCCGCCCTTGCTGCCCAGGAACCGGGCATCCAATCCGGCCTGCTGATCCTGTCGCCGGGACTGCAGAGCCTGATCCAGGACCTCGGCCGCCCCGGTCACGCCGGGCTCGGCGTGTCCTCAGCCGGGGCGCTGGACCGCGCCTCCCTGCGCCGGGCCAACCGCCTCGTGGGAAACGACCCGTCGGCCGCCGTCGTCGAATCCGTTGCCGGCGGGCTCCGGGTGCAGGCTGTGGGGGACCAGGTGCTGGCAGTGGCCGGCGCGCCCTCGGCACTGACTGTGGTGACGCCGTCGGACGTTCCCGGCCCGGAAGCTGAAGACGAAGAAACTGACCAGTCCGAGCGGGTGCGCGAGGTGCCCATGGCCACGGCGTTCGCCCTGCTGGACGGCGAGATCCTGACCATCGGCGCACCCGAACGCGGCTTCCGCAGCTACCTGGCCATCCGCGGCGGCGCAGCAGTCGATGCGGTGCTGGGGAGCCGGTCCACGGACACGATGTCCGGGATCGGACCTGCACCGCTGGCCGCCGGGCAACTGCTGGGAGCCGGCGCCGCCACGTCCTCCAACGTGGTGGGCAACCCTGAGCTGCAGCCCGACTTTCCGGACACCGGCGTCACGGTCCTGGACATCGTTCCCGGACCCCGCGATGACTGGTTCGACGCCGCAGCACTGGAATCGCTCTGCGCCCAGGACTGGGCAGTGACGCCCCGCTCGAACCGCGTGGGCATGCGTTTGGACGGCCAGCCGCTCAGCCGGAGCCGGGACGGGGAGCTGCCCAGCGAGGGAACCATGGCCGGCGCGCTCCAGATCCCGCCGGAGGGAAAGCCCGTGCTCTTCCTGGCTGACCACCCCATCACCGGCGGCTACCCCGTGGTCGGCGTGGTGGTTGACCACCAGCTGGACCTGGCCGCCCAGGTTCCCATCGGCGGGTCCATCCGGTTCCGCTGGGCTCCCGGCTACGGGCTGCCCATGAGCTTTTCCCGTTTTTCCCCTGACATTTCCCAGACAAAAGATTCCCAGACAAAGTGAGCAACTGATGCGCAAGGTCCTGATCGCCAACCGCGGAGAAATCGCCGTCCGCATCGCCCGCGCCTGCGAGGACGCCGGACTGGAGTCCGTGGCTGTCTACGCGGACGTGGATGCCGACGCCATGCACGTGGGCGCCGCCAGAGAGGCGTACAGCCTGGGCGGCAACGCGCCGTCCGAAACGTACCTCGATATCCCCAAGCTGCTGCGCGTGGCCGCGGAGTCCGGGGCGGACGCGGTGCACCCGGGATACGGCTTCCTGTCCGAGAATGCCGGCTTTGCGCAGGCGGTCCTGGACGCCGGCCTTACCTGGATCGGGCCTAACCCGGAGGCGATCCGGCAGCTCGGCAACAAGATCACGGCGCGCGAGATCGCCGTCCGCGCCGGCGCCCCCTTGGTGGCCGGCACCGACGGTCCGGTGGCTTCGGCCGCGGAGGTCCGCACGTTCGCCGAGGAGCACGGCCTGCCGATCGCCATCAAGGCGGCCTTTGGCGGCGGCGGACGAGGGCTGAAAGTGGTCCGCGAGATGGACCAGATCGAGGAGTCCTTCGATTCCGCGGTCCGCGAAGCGGTGGTGGCCTTCGGCCGCGGCGAATGCTTCGTGGAGCGCTACCTGGACCGGCCCCGGCACGTGGAGGCACAGGTCCTGGCGGACCAGCACGGCAACGTGGTGGTGGTGGGCACCCGCGACTGCTCACTGCAGCGCCGGCACCAGAAACTGGTGGAAGAGGCCCCTGCACCGTTCCTGACCGATCAGCAGACCCAGCTGATTTACGACGCCGCCAAGGCAGTGTGCCGCGAAGCCTCCTATTCGGGGGCCGGGACGGTGGAGTTCCTGGTGGCCGCCGACGGCACCGTCGCCTTCCTTGAGGTGAACACGCGCCTGCAGGTGGAGCACCCCATCACCGAGGAGACCACCGGTGTGGACCTGGTCCAGGAGCAGTTCCGGATTGCCGCCGGTGAGCCGCTGCGCTTGACCGCCGATCCCGCGCCGCGCGGCCACTCGTTTGAATTCCGGCTCAACGCCGAGGACGTGGGCCGGGGCTTCCTCCCGTCGCCCGGCACCGTCGCGACGTTCAGCGGCCCGACGGGACCCGGCATCCGGCTTGACTCCGGCGTCCGCTCCGGCTCCATCGTGGCGCCCCAGTTCGATTCGTTGCTGGCCAAGCTGATCGTCACCGGAGCCGACCGCCAGCAGGCGCTCCGCCGGGCCCGCCGCGCCCTCGCCGAAATGGAGATCACCGGCGTGGCCACCGTCCTGCCGTTCCACCGGGCCGTGGTCCAGGCGCCGGACTTCATGTCCGAGACCGCGCTCGGCATCCACACCCGCTGGATCGAAACTGACTTCGCGGATTCCATCGCGGCGGATCCGGAGTTCGGCACGTCCGTTCCGGACGGTGAGCGGCGCACCATTACCGTTGACGTCGACGGCCGGCGCCTCGCCGTCGGCCTGCCCGCTGACCTGCTGGATGGCTGGGCGCGCTCCGGCGCGGCCGTTCCTGCGGGTCTCTCCCTTGACGGGGCTGGTTTGGATGGCGCTGCTGACGGCGGTGCTGCGGCTGGTGCCGCTGATCCCGGCGAGCTGCGGGCCGACATGGCCGGGACCGTGGTCAAGTGGCTCGTGGAGCCGGGCGCCGAAGTGGCGGCGGGGGACGCCGTCGTCGTGCTTGAGGCGATGAAGATGGAGACGCAGGTGACCGCCCACCGCGCCGGAATGCTGACCGGGGTCCGCGCAGAAGCCGGCGGGGTTGTGAACGCCGGGGCCGTGCTGGCGCTGATCGGCTGACGCGTCACACCCTGAGACCCGAATCCGGCCGCCTGCTTACCCTGCCGGCTCGAGCCGAAGGTCTGTTGCCGACGCGCCGAGGGGGATTCGTCCTTGTCGACTCACGTCGTCGCGAATCGTGGGACCACGGCCACGTTCCTGGGGCACTCCATCTGCCTACTGCTGACGTTGAGCGCCGTGCGCGGCAATTGATTCCGCTCGACAGGAAAATAGTGGTCTACTCCTGGGGTCCCGGCTGCAATGGCAGCACACGTGCAGCGTTGGCATTCGCCGGAAGCGGTGGTCTCCATCGAAGGTGGTCAGGGGCTTGCGCCGGACTTTCTCATCGAGCAGGCCGCCGTTCCGGTCGCTTGTTCTCATGGAACTTGTCGAGTTTCTTGCCCTGGCGGCAGCTTCACCGCGGATCCCGGGGCCGCGGAAACCACGCGATCCCCAGATGAAACACACTCCAGTACTACGGCCTGCGGCGCAGCCGGGGTCCCCCCGGCCGTCGGAGTCGGAAGAGGAAGGTCCTTGAATATGCTTCATGAACACCAAATCGAAACCCGGCGGTTGACTCTTTTCTTGAGTCACTGGACCACCCGCTGAAGCCGGTGATCGAGCGCCTCCGGGTCGCCATCCTCGACGCGGATGACGCAATCACGGAGCGCATTAAGTGGAGGGCGCCGAGCTTCTGCTTCAACTCTGTCGACCGAGTCACGTTCAACTTGCGGCCGCTGCATCACGTGCAGCTGATTTTTCACCGCGGTGCCAAGACCATCGAGGATGACTTCGATTTTGATCCCTCTAAATGGAGCGGGCTGTTGGAAATGATCGGGCAGGACCGCGGCCAGGTGATTTTCACAAGCGCGGAAGCCGCGGCCGCCCGGCAGGAGGACTTCGTGGCGCTGGTCCGGGAGTGGGTTCGAGCCTGACCTGCGGGTTGACTCTGATAGTCTTCAGTCATCCACGGGCCTCCCGGTCGCCTCTTTGGCCGGTTGTAGATAACGAGTGGGAACTCGCGATTTATCGCGAATGATTGGGAGGCTTTAATGCATCTGACGCCACGCGAAAGCGAAAAACTGATGATTGTGGTTGCTGCCGATCTTGCACGACGGCGGCAGAAGCGCGGACTCAAGCTCAACCATCCGGAATCCATCGCGATTCTTACCTATGAGCTGGTGGAGGGCGCCCGCGACGGACGCCGGGTCGCGGACCTCATGAGCTATGGCACCACCATCCTGACCAGGGAAGATGTCATGGAAGGCGTCGCCGACATGATCCATGACGTCCAGGTCGAAGCGACGTTCCCTGACGGCACCAAGCTCGTCACCGTGCACAATCCCATTCGCTAGGCGAAGGAGAACCCCATGAAACCCGGCGAATACATCCTCCGCCCGGAGCCCGTTACGTGTAATGCGGGCCTCATTCCCCGCGCCCTCAGCGTGATCAACCGCGGTGACCGCCCCATTCAGGTGGGGTCCCACTATCATTTCTTCGAGGTGAACGATGCCCTCGAATTCGACCGGGATGCGGCCCTCGGCTTCCGGCTGGACATTCCTGCGGGCACCGCCGTGCGCTTCGAGCCCGGTGATGCCAAGACGGTCAACCTGCTCGCTCTCTCGGGCGAGCGTGCGGTGTTCGGATTCCGGGACCGCATCAACGGCCCGCTCGAGCCGAGCCGCGGCCTGATCTCCCTGCAGGACGACACCAAATGAGCTTCGAGCTGAGCCGCAAACAGTACTCGGACCTGTACGGCCCCACCACGGGCGACGCCGTCCGCCTGGCCGACACTGATCTGTTCCTCGAGATTGAGCACGACCACACCAACTACGGTGAGGAAGTCGTGTTCGGCGGCGGCAAGGTCATCCGTGACGGCATGGGCCAGAACGGGCAGCTGGTCCGCGACGACGACATCCCGGACACCGTGATCACCAACGTGATCGTGCTTGATTACACCGGCATCTACAAGGCCGACGTGGCCCTCCGGGAAGGGCACATCTTCAAGATCGGCAAGGCCGGCAACCCCCAGATTTCCCGCGGCGTGAACATCACCATCGGCGTCGCCACCGACATCATCGCGGGTGAGGGCAAGATCCTCACCGCAGGCGGCATAGATACACACGTGCACTTCGTGAGCCCGGACCAGGTGCCGGTGGCGCTGGCCTCGGGGATCACCACCATGATCGGCGGCGGCACCGGACCGAGCGACGCGAGCAAGGCCACCACCGTCACGCCGGGCGCCTGGCACATTTCACGCATGCTTCAGGCCGTGGAGAACCTCCCGATCAATATCGGCCTGCTCGGCAAAGGCCACGCCAGCGCCATCGAGCCCCTCGCGGAGCAGATCCGGGCCGGCGCCATCGGGCTGAAGGTACACGAGGACTGGGGCTCCACCACATCCTCGATCGACATGTCGCTGCGCGTGGCCGACGAGTATGACGTGCAGGTGGCCATCCACTCCGACACCCTCAACGAGTGCGGCTTCGTCGAAGACACCATCCGGGCCATCGGCGGCCGCGTCATCCATACGTTCCACACCGAAGGCGCCGGCGGCGGGCATGCCCCGGACATCATCAAGATCGCGGCGCTGCCCAACGTCCTGCCGGCGTCGACCAATCCCACGCTGCCGTACACGGTCAACACCATCGACGAACACCTCGACATGCTGATGGTCTGCCACCACCTGAGCCCGGACATCCCCGAGGATGTGGCCTTTGCCGATTCGCGGATCCGCAAGGAAACCATCGCCGCGGAGGACGTGCTGCACGACATGGGCATCTTCTCCATCACCAGCTCCGATTCCCAGGCCATGGGCCGGGTGGGCGAGGTGGTCCTGCGCACCTGGCAGGTCGCGGACGCCATGAAGCGCCAACGCGGAAAGCTCGACGGCGACCCCGAGGTGGGGGACAACTTCCGGCTCAAACGCTACGTGGCCAAATACACGATCAACCCGGCGATCGCCCACGGCATCGCGGACTCGGTCGGAAGCATCGAGGAGGGCAAATTCGCCGACCTCGTGCTCTGGGACCCGATGTTCTTCGGCGTCAAGCCCGAGCTCGTGCTCAAAGGCGGGCAAGCGGTCATGAGCGTTATGGGAGATCCCAACGCCTCGATCACCACCCCGCAGCCGCGCACCCTCCGCGGCAACTTCGGGGCGCTCGGCACCGCGGTACATGCCTCCTCGATCACTTTTCTTTCCAAGGCCGCCATAGCCGCCGGAGTGCCCGAGCAGCTGGGCCTGCGCCGCGTGATCCGCCCGGTGAGCGGGATCCGCACCCTCACCAAGGCCGACATGAAACACAACGGCGCGACACCGGACATCGGGGTCGACCCGGAAACCTATTCGGTGACTGTCGACGGCGAGCCCATCACGGCGGAGCCCTCGACGGTGCTGCCCATGGCGCAGCGCTACTTCCTCTTCTAGACACATATCCCTAAGGGGGCATATATGATCATCGACCACGTCATCGCCAACCGGCATGATCTCCCCGACGGCGAGCTGGCCGGCCTCCATGAGGAGCAGGTCCTCCTGCCGAGTGCGGAACTCGTCAAAAAAATACAGCGGGTGACCACCGACCACGGCCGTGAGCTGGGCATCCGGCTCAGCGATGCCGCAGGCCCGGTGCGGGATCTCCGCGACGGCGACATCCTGTTCCGCGACGACAAAACCGTCATCGTGGTGACGGCGCTGGCAACGGACATCCTTGTTATTGCCGCGCGCAGCATCCGTGAAATGGGGGTCGTGGCGCACAACCTCGGCAACCGGCACATGCAGGCGCAGTTCTTCGACGCCGACAGTGAATATGCCGCCGAGGTGATGGTGGTGCAGTACGACCACACGATCGAGGACTACCTGAGCCACATTGGCGTGCCCTATTCCCGCCAGGAACGTGTGGTGCCCGTGCCGTTCCGCCATGCCGAACACACGCACTGAGCGCGTGAACGAGCCGCCGTCGTACCTGCTGCCGCTGCTGCAGCTCTCTGACTCCGCGCTCCCCACCGGCGGGTTCAGCCATTCCTTCGGGATGGAAACGTTCCTGGAACGTGGCCTCATCGACGGCGAAGCCAGCTTCGCCGGCTGGCTGAGCCAGTTTGTGGGCATCCAACTGACCTACAGTGACGGGTTCGCGCTGCGCCTGGCGTACGAGGCGTCCTCGGTTGACGAGATTGCCCGGGTCGACCGGATGATCGCGGCGGCGGCGCTGCCCCGGGAGGTCCGCGAGGCGGGGACCAAGATGGGCGCACGGATGCTGGCCATCGCCGGTACCGTGGCGCCGGGAGCCCGGCTCGCGGGATACGCGGCCGACGTCGGATCCGGGCGCTGCGCCGGGCATCCGGCCGTTGCGTTCGGCGTCGCCGGCCGGCAGCTGGGCGTCCCGCTGGAGGAACTGCTGGCGAGCTACCTCTTCACGGCGGTCACGTCGCTGACCCAGAACGCCATCCGGGCCATCCCCATCGGGCAGGACGCCGGTCAGCGTGTGCTGCTGGGAACGCATCCCAGGATCATGGATGCCGTCCGGCGGATCCAGGCACTCGATGCCGACGACTTCGGGATCACGGCCCCGGGCCTCGAAATCGCCCAGATGCGCCACGAACGCCAGCGCGTCCGCATGTTTATGTCTTAGAAGTCCGCGGTTCGCCGCACCCAAAACGTAGCAAGGAGCACCATGAAACTCATCAAAATCGGCGTCGGCGGTCCTGTCGGCGCAGGCAAGACCCAGCTCGTGGAACGCCTGACCCGCCACCTCAGCGCCGAGATTTCGATGGCCGCGATCACCAACGACATCTACACCATCGAGGACGCCAAGATCCTCGCGGCCAACGGAATCCTGCCGCTGGACCGCATCATCGGCATCGAAACCGGCGGCTGCCCGCACACGGCCATCCGGGAGGACACGTCGATGAACTCGGCCGCCGTGGAGGAGCTGCGGCTGCGCCACCCCGGCCTCGAAGTCGTCTTCATCGAAAGCGGGGGAGACAACCTTTCGGCCACGTTCAGCCCGGAGCTCGTGGACTTCTCGATC
The DNA here is from genome assembly GCF_024294965.1 of Pseudarthrobacter humi. Classification (NCBI taxonomy): domain Bacteria; kingdom Bacillati; phylum Actinomycetota; class Actinomycetes; order Micrococcales; family Micrococcaceae; genus Pseudarthrobacter; species Pseudarthrobacter humi. Next base: position 333,989 of record NZ_JANCLV010000004.1, on the reverse strand, counting down.
TACATCATCGACGTGGCGCAGGGCGAAAAAATCCCGCGCAAGGCCGGCCAGGGCATGATCAAGTCCGACTTCTTCATCATCAACAAAATGGACCTGGCCCCTTATGTGGGTGCTGACCTCTCCGTGATGGAGGCGGACACGCTTGAGTTCCGCGGCAACAAGCCCTACTGCTTCACCAATCTCAAGACCGACGAAGGCCTGGAGTACGTCATCAACTGGATCAGGCGCGACGTGCTCATGCTTGATCTCCGCCAGTGACGGGTGTGTCGGCGCCCGAACTCCCGGTGCGCCGCGCCGCCGTCGAACTCGCGGGTACGCTCGCCCTCACCGTGGGTGTGCGGGGCGACCGCTGCATCGCCACGAGCCAGTACCACCAGGGCGCTCTGCGTATCCTGCGGCCGCACTACCTCGATGACACCAGCCAGGTCTGCTACGTGGTGGTCAATCCCGGGGGCGGGTACGTCGGTGGCGACGAGTATGAAATCGACATCACTGTGGAAACAGGGGCACGGCTCCTCCTGACAACACAGTCAGCGACGAAGGTCTACCGCACTCCCGGGACCCTGGCCGAACAGCGGACGCACATCCGTCTTGGCCCCCACGCGAGCCTGGAATCCGTGCCCGACCCGCTGATCGCCTACCGCGGGGCAACCTACCGGCAGGCCACGGTGATTGAGATGCACGGCAGCGCCTCGCTGGTGATGGCCGAGATCGTCACCCCGGGCTGGTCCCCGGACGGCGCCCTGTTCGGCTATGACGAGATCCGCCTGCGGAACGAGATCTCGGTGGACGGGCGCCTGGCGGTGCTCGACAACCTGCTGATCCGCCCGCTGACCGGTGCCGCCCCGATAGGCGGCATGGCGTTCCTCGAGGACTACACCCACGTCGGTTCCCTCCTGGTCATGGATGCCCGCGTGGACGCCGCGCTGCTGAACGAGCTGCATGAGGTGCTGGCGCCCCTTGCCGACGGCTGCAACCTGGGAATGTCACTGCTCGACGGCGGCCTGGCCATCCGGGCCCTGGCCCACGCTACCGAGCCGCTGGACGCCGTCATCCGCGCCGGCATCGATTTACTGCGCTTCCGCTGGCACGGCCAGCCCGGCCTCAACCTTCGAAAGTACTAATGAAAGCGCTTTTGAACCACCACGAGCGGGAAGCCCTCCCGACGGCCCGCCGCCTGGCGGTGACCTTCGCGGCAGTCGCCGCCCTCCACATCGTTATGCTCGCGCTGCTGGCCGATTCACTGCGCACAAACCACAACCCCGTGGTGCTCGGCCTGCTCATCACCGCGTACCTGGCCGGCGTGAAGCACAGCTACGACTGGGACCACATTGCCGCGATCGATAACTCCACCCGCCGCTTCGCGGCCCAGGGCCGCAGCCCCGTCAGCGTGGGCTTCGCCTTCAGCATGGGACACAGCATGGTGGTTGTGCTTGCCGGGGTGCTGGTGGTCAGTGGTGCCGGCATCATCCAGGACGCGCTTAATGACGGCTCGTCCGCGAACATGGTTTTGAGCATTACCGGGGCATCGGTCTCGGGGCTGTTCCTGCTGACCATCGGTGTTTACAACGCGGCCGCGTTCCGACGAACCGCGTTGGTGTACCGCCGAGTCAAGGACGGTGCGACCGTCACGCGTGAGGCACTGGCCCCGACCGGACTCGTGGCCCGCCTGCTCGACAAACCGCTCTCCCGCGTCAACCGCCCACGTGACATCTTTGTCCTGGGCTTCCTCTTCGGCCTCGGCTTCGACACGGCCTCCACCATCGCGTTCCTGCTCCTCACAGCGACGGCCGCCGTCGCCGGGATTTCACCGGTCGCGCTCATGGCCCTGCCCCTCGGCTTCATGGCGGCGATGACGCTGTGCGACACGGTGAACGGCGTCGCGATGATGAAGATGTACCGAAGTGCCGTTGTGGACCCCCGCCGCCGGATCGGTTTCAACATGGTCATCACGGGTGTGTCCGCCGCCTCTGCCCTGTTCATCTCGGTGATCACCATCGCAGGCGTACTGCAGGCGATGCTCGGACTCACCGACCCGGTGACCACTTTCCTGGCCGAGCTCGACCTTGGTCATGCGGGGCTGGTCCTTGTGGCACTGCTGCTCTTCATCTGGGCTGGACATACCTGGGTGCGCCGGGCCGACGAAGCCGCCTCAGCCGCCTCTGCCGCAACGAGTGGAAATCCGCAGGGATAGGGCTCGACGGCGGGACCGCCTTGGTGCCGCCGCCGCGGGCGGCGCTACTCGGCGGACGGCCGCTGCCGTTGCCGCTTCGTCGCCGACCGCTGTTCCTTGGCGGCGAGGCGACGGCGGTTAGATCCCCGGGTGGGTTTGGTCGCCCGACGTCGGGGGCCTTCGGGTGCCAGGCCTTCGGCCACGAGGTCTGCGAGTCTGGCCAGGGCGGTCTCGCGGTTGCGCAGCTGGGAGCGCTGCTCGGACGAGGCCACGTTGATCACGCCGGAAATGAGGCGTGGTCCGAGCCGCCTGAGGAGCATCTGCCGCTGGTCATCTGTGAGCACAGCGGAGCCGGCGATGTTCCAGGAGAGTTCCGCGCGGCTGTCCGTCGTGTTGACGTGCTGACCGCCGGGCCCGGATGAACGCGAGAACCGCCAGCGGAGTTCCGACGCCGGAATCGTGAGCGCGGGCGACACCTCCAGATCCATGCAACCAGCGTTGCACACTCTGGGCGCGATCCACGCCCTCAGGCACGGGTAGCAGAGGGAGGTACTGGCAGGCCCCTGATAGGCAGGGCCCTCGCTGCGTCCGGGACGACCGGGTTGTATTGAACGTGAAGCCCAGTCTTTTGCCCCCAACCCTTAGAACGGAGCCAGCGTGACCGCCGTCGAAACCACGATTCCCGCACGCGAGCAAGCGGTGGGACGGCCCCTTGCGGTTGTGCTCGGGCTGCTGACCATCTTCGGCCCTATCTCCATGGACCTTTACCTTCCGGTCCTCCCGGCGCTCACCGTTGAGCTTCAAAGCACGACGTCAGTGGCCCAGCTGACCATCACCGCATGTCTGCTGGGCCTCGCCATCGGCCAATTAGTGGCCGGGCCGCTCTCGGACCGCCTCGGGCGGCGGACGCCGCTGTTGATCGGCGTCGTTGCCTACACGCTGACGTCTGTCCTCTGCGCGCTAAGCCCAACCATCGAGACGCTCATCGTCGCGAGGTTCGTCCAGGGCCTGGCCGGAGGCGTGGGCATCGTTATTGCGCAGGCTGCCGGGAGGGACGTCTACTCGGGCGCCAAGCTGATCCGCTACTACGGCCGCCTCACGGTTCTCGGTGGACTGGCCGCCATCATCGGCCCGGTCATCGGCGGGCAACTCGCCACCGTCACGGACTGGCGCGGAGTGTTCCTGTTCCTCGCCGCCGTCGGCGTCGCCGTCCTGCTGGCGTCATTGGTGGTCTTCCAGGAGACCCTGCCCGTGAACCGGCGGGTCTCCGGAGGCCTCTCCCACACCCTGCAGGATCTCCGCCGGCTCCTCGCCGACCCGGTGTTCGTCGGCGCCGTGCTGATCACCGGTTTCACGTACTCGGCGGTCTTCGCCTATCTGAGCGGGGCCACCTACATCCTCCAGGGCATGTACGGGCTCTCCCCGCAGGGCTACTCGTTTGCCTTCGGCCTGAATTCACTGGGCTTTGTGGTTTTCGGGTTCGTCGGTGGCCGGCTCGCTGAACGGTGGTCCGAACGGGGAACGCTTGCCGTGGGCCTGCTTATGACGGCGGCCGGCGCCCTGGGGCTGCTGGCGACGGCGGTTATGCACCTGCCGCTGATTGCCATTGTCCTGTCCCTGTTCACCATGGTCAGCGGCGTGGCGGTCACCAGTCCGCCGGCCACCTCGCTGGCACTCAAGGAGTATCCCGACATCGCAGGGACCGCCTCCTCCTTGCTGGGACTGGCCCGGTATGCTTTCGGCGGCATCGCCGCACCCTTGGTGGGCATCGGCGGCGCCAACGACGCCGTCCCCTTCGGCATCGTCGCGGCCGCTTCCGCGGCAGCGGCCGTCCTTTGCCTGGGGCTGGTCAGGAGGCGGCGTGATCCGGATCAAATTCGCTGACCCGGACCACACTGGCGCACCGTCTATGGGTATGCATCAGCGAGGCTTATAGACGTCCGCGCGGTGCTCGATGCGGTGGACATATAAAGTGTGCGCTTTAACATCCAGGGTGAACAACACGCGGTAGTCACCGCGGCGTGCGGTGCGCAGGCCCAGGAGTTCACTTGTGAGGGGCCTGCTGAGCCGGCGGGGATTGTCGGCCAGAACTCCAGTAACGAATTCGACAATTGCTGCGGCAGCCTTCTCGGGCAGCCGACGAAACCCCTTCAGCGCGGGGCTGGTGACTTCGATTCTCCAGGGGCCCTGCTCGTTCGAAGCTTCCTCACTCACCTCGGCGGTAGCCCAAACTCGCGGCGCAGGTCATCGCCGCTGACGGTGTTTCCTGCCTCGATGTCGCGCCGGGCCTGTTCCAAATCTGTCCTGATGTCCGGCTGCGATAGCCAGTGGATGGTTTCCTGGAGCGACTCGAGGTCGTCAGCGGACATCAATACCGCTGACGGGTGCCCGTGGCGGGTGATCTGGATGATCTCATGCGTCTTGTCCGCCTCCTCCACGAGTGCGGAAAGCTTGTCCTTGGCTTCGCTCAGGGGCACGGTTTTCATACGGTGATTATAGCCTGAAGTCAGGCTATTTAATGGCCTGACTTTTAGCCGATAATTGGACTCTCGGGGATCAGCTGATGTCACCGCTCAGGCCCGCCGCTTACCCCGCCCGTTCCACCGCCGCCAGGATCGCCTGGCCCAATTCTGCAGGTTTCGTGAACTGGGGCCAGTGCCCGGTGGGGAGGTCCACGTACTCGACGTCGCGGATGCGGGCCAGCTCGGCGGTGAAGGGATGGCCGGCGTCGATCCATTCGGTGAGGAGCGACGACGGGAACTGGCACGCGATCACAGTCGCCGGAACGTCGTACCTGCGGACGTCATGCAGGCGCTGCCGGCCATGCGCAACGCCCTTGGGCTCGGGGATGGCGCGCGCCCGGAACGACGCGCGCAACTCATCGGTGAGGTCCACCAGATCGGCGTCATCGAAGCCATCCCACGGCGGCAGGGGCACGTCGTCGCCCTCGGTGGGCAGCCCGTCATTGATGACGCCGCCCTCGCCCAGGGGTCCGCTGTCCACGTAGATGTTCCTGGCCACGCGGTCCGGCCGGGCGTCCGCCACCCCGTGGATCACCGCGCCGCCGCCGGAGTGCCCCACCAGAACCACCTTTCCGTCGAGACCGTCTACAACGTTCACGACGGCGGCGATGTGGTCTTTAAGGGTGATGCCGGCGCGGGATGCGTCCACGGATTCCAGGCCGGGAAGAGTCAGTGGATGGGTTGTGTGCCCCGCCGCCTCCAGGGCAGGCGTCACCTCCTCCCACGATGACGCGTCCAACCAGAAACCGGGTACCAGGATGATGTCCATGACGGAACCCTACTCCGGGGTACCGGCAGCGGGGTAGGGAGGCCTGGGCGGCATGTCCTCCGCTTGCCCGGTGCCGGTCCGAACGGCAACATCGTTGTATTTGCCGGCCAGGACGTCGTCGATCAGCACGGGCTGGCCCAGCGTGGCGGAAACATACAATGCGCGCACGGTGGCCAAGGCGGTGAGCGCGTCGCGGACGGTGACGCCGGCTGGACGGCCCGCGTGGATGGCGTCGACGATGTCCCTGTATTGGCGGATGTGGCCTGCCGGGTACACCGTGGGGTCGAGTGTTTCCTCCTCAGGAGTCCCCGCATACTTGGCCAGTTCCTCCGGCGCCTGGTTGCCGCCGCCGAGCAGCCCCATGTTGCCGCCTGCCGCGGCGGGAGCGGCGTCGGCCGCGTGGAAGTACTCCAGGCGATCGTTGTCGATGACCGCCGAGCCCTGGCTGCCCATTACCTGGAGCCGGACCGTCAGCCCGGGGTATGCCGCCGTCGTTGCATGCAGCACGGCAAGGGCACCCGACTCGAAAGTCAGTGTAGCCACCGCAGTGTCTTCGACTTCGATGTTTTCATGCGCCAGAAGGGCGGTTTTGGCGCTGATTTCGATGGGACGTCCGAGGAACCACAGGAGCAGGTCAACCGTGTGGACGCCTTGATTCATCACGGCTCCGCCGCCGTCCATCGCCCATGTGCCGCGCCAGGCGCCGGAATCGTAATACCTCTGGGTGCGCCACCAGCTCACCGATGCGATTGCGGACGTCAGGCGGCCAAGCCGGCCCTCGCGCACTGCCTCATCGACGGCGATGCTGGCCTGGTCGAACCGGTGTTGGCTGATGACTGTCGCCACGAGCCCCTTGGCCTCGGCCGCCCGTGCTGCCGCAAGGATCTCGCTGGAGCGCTCCATGGAGGCGTCCAGCGGTTTCTCGATGATGACGTGCCTTCCGGCAGCGAGCACGTCCAGGGCCTGTTGAATGTGGAGCCCGCTGGGGGTCGCAAGGACCACCACCTCAACATTTCCATTGCCCAACAATTCTGTGAGGCTGCTGAAGATGGCAGGACGGGGTGACCCGCCGTCCTCGATCGATTGGGCCAGGGCATCGGCTGCTTCCGGGATGACATCCACGAGCGCAGTCACCTCAAGCTCAGGAGTCGCGCGGACGGCCTTGGCGTGCGTGCGGCCGATGACGCCACAACCCACAATGGCCACTCTGAGTACCGGGTGCTGCGAGCCTTGGGAATTGAGTTGAGGTGCTGCGCTCATTTGGTTCCCACCCCGGCCTTAGCCAGGACTTTGGCAAAGGCGCGGGCTGCCACGCCGAACGCCGTCGGGCCCGAGTATCCGCCCAGGCTGTAGGCATCGGCCAGGTGCGGCTCGAGGCTCGCGAAGCCGTTGTAGCCGTCAGCTTTGAGCGCCTCGACCGTGCGGAGCAGATCGCCGTCGCCTTCACCGGCAGGAACGACGACGCCGTCAGCTAACCTTGCGTCTTTAACCTGGAGGTATTCGAGGTGTGGACGCAGCTTGGCGTAGCCTTCGTCGAAGGGCCTGACGCCCACCTGGACAAAGTTGGCGGGATCCCAGGCGACCCTCAGTGCAGGTGACGCGACGGTTTCCATGATGTCCAGGACCCGGTCCGGGATGTCACCAAAGATGTCCTTCTCATTTTCATGCAGCAGGATAACGCCGCTCTCTTCGGCGACCTTGGCCAGCGCACGCATGCGTTCGATGACGGCGTCGCGGATGCTCTCCACAGCCACGCCTTCTCCGTAGAAGAAGGAGAAAATGCGGATGTAGGCGGCATCGAGGACCTTCGCGGCGTTGGCTGCACGTCTCAGGCGCTCCACCTCGTGCTCCACGGGCAGGCTCACATCCACCTTGCCGATCGGTGAAGCGATGGCCGAGACCTTCATACCCGCCCCGTCAAGGAGCACTTTCAAGCGGGCCAGCTGGTCATCATCGAGGTCCACGATGTTGGTACCCCAGGCACTGCGGACTTCAATGTAACTGGCCCCCAATGCCTGCAGCACTGCGATCTGAACTGCGGGATCAGCGTCGATCTCGTCCCCAAAACCGGACAGGACCCACTGGACGTTTGGTGCAATGGCCATGGCTATTAACTCCTCCGGCGGTTGGACCGCCAACTGGTTACCACTGGAAATCTAAATTAAGGATGCCTAAGGGGCTCAAGAGAGTGAAGAGGGCGCTGCGCTGGGACTCCAACTTGGATAGGAAGCCTAGGTCGGACCACGGGACTTTGCAAGCGATTGCCAATTTGTTGCCCAATGGTTCGGGAAAGCCACCCAGCGACGCTTCCCTTCCGGCTGCAATCACGGAAAGCACCTGCCAACGTTTAGGCACCGGGCGACACCGGGGCGGTCAGGCCGCCGTCGCGCATCACAGCGACGGCGTCCGTCAGCCGGACGAATTCGGTGTCGTGCGTGACCATCACCGTCGCCACGCGGAACTCCTCGGTGACCCGGCGCAGCAGCCCGACGATCGACGCGCTGCGCGCGTGGTCCAGCGCCGCCGTCGGCTCGTCCACCAGCAGTACCTTCGGGCTGCCCATGAGGGCCCGGGCAATATTCACCCGCTGCCGCTGCCCGCCCGAGAGCTGGTGCGGCCGCTTGCCCGCGGACTCAGCCAAGCCCACCAGATCCAGGAGTCCCGCGGCGCGCGAACGCGCGGCCTTCAGCGGCTTGCCGCGCAGGTGGTGGCCAATCATTAACTGCTCGACGGCAGTCAGGGACGCCAGGAGGTTGGGCTGCTGGAAGATGATCCCCACCTTCTCCCGCCGCAGCGCGGTCAGTTCCCTGTCCTTCAGCCCTGCGGTGTTCATCCCGTCAATGATCACATTCCCACTGGTGGGGCGGACCAGTGTGGCGGCGACTGCCAGGAGGCTGGATTTGCCCGAGCCGGACGGGCCCACCAGCGAGACCATACGGCCCGCTGCGACCCGAAGGCTGACGCTGTCCAGGGCCTTGATGGTTCCGCCCCCGTCCGGGTATTCAAGGGTCACGTTGCTCAGCGTCAGCGGGTGGGTGAGGACGGAGCCGGCAACCGGCGTGGATACGAGTGCAGGTGTGACAGACATGGGAAGTACCTTTCAGGAGGGTGAAGAAGGAGTTAGTTGCCGCCGAGGGCGATCAGCGGATCGACGGCGGTCACCCGGCGGACCGCCAACGCGGCGCCCGCCAGGCCTAAGGCCACTATTCCCAGCACGGGCAGCAGCGTGGTGGCCGGCGTGACCAGGAACGGCGCGGCCTGGGCTGCGGCGAACCCGCCCAGAATTCCGACCGCCCCGCCCAGGCCTGCACCGGCCAAGAGCACAATCGCGGCCTGGGTTATGGCATCGCGCAGCACGTAGCCGCCGGACGCGCCCATGGCCTTGAGGACCGCGATATCACGGGTGCGCTGCACCGTCCAGACCGTCAGGAACGCCACGATCACCAGCGCCGAAATCCCGTACAGGAACGCCTGCATCAGCAGCAGCGACCCGTTTTCGCTCTTGAAGGAGGCCAGTGCCTGGAACGATCCTGTGCGGCTGGTGCTGACCGTGCGTGCCATCGCATTCGCCGACGCCTCGTCCACCACGGCCCCGTCCTGGTAGGTGACGGCGACGACGGTGGCCACCGGCATGCTCCCCGGAGCGCTGCCGGCAGCCGGAGCCAGGTGCGCCACCTCGGCCCAGGTGGGCAGCGCAGTCCACACAACGCCGGTGTGCGAATACCACTGGTCATCCACGACGGCGGCGACGGTCACCTCAGTGCCGCCCACCGTGGCCGTGTCTCCGACGTCGAGCGAGAGATCTGCGGCGACAGTCGCGCCGATCACCACCGACCCCGCCCTGACCGGCGATGGCGCCAGCTGCCCGTCCTCGGCAACGCCGAATACCGCCACGTTGGCGGTGCCGCCGTCGCCGCCCTGCAGGCGCGACTGGCTGATGCCCAGGGCCTCAGCCCGGGCCACCCCCGCGGTGCGCTTCCAGCTGTCCACCTGCGCGGCCGTCACTTCGCTTTCGGTGAAGGATGCCGTGGGCTGGTTGCTGCCGGGTGCACCAAATACGATGCTGTCCACCGGCCCAGACCCGGCACCGAGGTTCCCGATGGCGGACGTGGACTGGTCGCCCAGGCCGGCGGTGAGCCCGGACAGCAGCACCAGCAGCAGCGTCACCAGGGCCACCACGCCGCCCATCAGGGCGAACCTGCCCTTGGCGAACCGGATGTCGCGAATAGCGAGAAACACGTTGTACTTCCTTCAATCGGGGTGGACTTCCTTCTCAATCCACTCTCCGGCGAATCAACCAAGCCCACATCGGGGACTTGGTTGAGCCTGGCGGGACAAAGGACTGAAGGGGCGGTCAACCTTTTGGTTGATCCGCACATTCCCGCAGGCGCATAAGCTGGTGAAATGCCCGCCGCCGACCCACAGCCCACTTCGTCGGGGGCCGCCATCCTGCGCTTTCTGCGGGTGACGCTTCATGTCGGGTTTGCCGTGCTGCTGCTGGTTGCCATCCTGCGCCTCCACGTCGCTGACGGAGCCGTCGGCGCGGACGGTGCCGGCACGCCCGCGGCAGCCGGCCAGCGCCTCGCCTGGTCCGCACTCGCCCTTGCGCTCGCCGCGCTCTATCTCGCCGGCACTGTCCTGGAGAAGCGCTTCGCCGCGGGCCGCTCCGGCTTCAACCCGCACCCCTACGCCGCCCCCTGGCTGGGCCTTGTCACGGCACTGTGGGGCGTCCTCCTCGCAGGCAGCGCCGAGTTTTCCTGGGTGGCCTTTCCGCTCTTCTTCCTCCACCTGCACCTCCTGCCGCGCCGGATTGCGCTGCTCACCATCGCCGCGATGACGGCCGCCGTCGTGGCGTCGCAGTGGGTGGCCAGCGGGCTTCCGTCGCCCACCCTGCCCATGGTCCTGGGACCGGGGCTGGGTGCCGTTTTCGCCGTGGTCACCGGGCTGGCTTACCGCGCGCTCTACCAGGAGAGTGAAGCCCAGCGGCTGGCGGCGGACGAACTCCGGCGCACCCGCGAAGAACTTGCCAGGACCCAGCATGAGGCCGGCGTCGCAGCTGAGCGTGAGCGCCTTGCCCGCGAAATCCACGACACCTTGGCGCAGGGCCTCTCCAGCATCGTCCTGGTGGCGAGGGCGGCGGAAAAGTCCCTGGCCAGCGGCGATCTTGCCGCCGCCGCCGAGCGGTTCGCGCTGGTGCAGCAGACGGCGTCGGAAAACCTCGCGGAGGCCCGCAGCTTTGTCCGCGGCCTCACCTCGCCGCAGCTCCAGGAGTCGTCGCTCCCGGAAAGCCTGCAGCGGCTCTGCGGCGAAACCGAAACGCTCGCCGCCGCGCGCGGTGACGGGCTCCGCTGCCGCTTCGAACTGGTGGGCGACGCCGCGGAGCTGCCGCCGCAGTACAGCGTCACCCTGCTCCGGGCCGCCCAGGCCAGCCTTGCCAACGTCAGGCTCCACGCCAAGGCAAGCACCGCCGTCGTCACCCTCGCGTTCCTCGGGGACGAGGTCACGCTTGACGTGTACGACGACGGGACGGGCTTTTTGCCGGAAGCGCCGGCTTCCGGCGGGGCCGGCCGGGCGGACGGCAGCGGGTTTGGGCTGCGTTCGCTGGCCGCCCGGGTGGCTGAGCTGCACGGATCCCTGGAGGTGGAGACGGCACCGGGCGAGGGGACCGTCGTCGCCCTCCGGCTGCCGCTCACCGGCGGGGACACCAGCCCGGAAGGGGAGCGGGACTGATGGGGGAGCTCCGTATTCTCCTCGTGGATGACCATCCGGTGGTCCGCGCGGGCCTGCGCGCCATGCTCACTGAATTCGCTGACTTCAGTGTGGCGGCCGAGGCCGCCGACGGGGACGCCGCGCTGCGCGAACTCGCGCGCCTGCGGACCCTGGGGGAGCGCGTGGATGTGGTGCTGATGGATATTCAGATGGGCGCCGGGATGGACGGCGTCACCGCCACTGCAGCGATCCGGCGGCTGGAATTGCCGCCGCCGGTCCTGATCCTGACCACCTACGACACCGAGGCGGACATCCTGGCCGCCGTGGAGGCAGGCGCCAGCGGATACATGCTCAAGGACGCCCCGCCGGACCAGATCCGCCAGGCGGTACTGTCGGCAGCGGCCGGCCAGACGGCGCTGGCGCCCAAGGTCGCGGCACTGCTGATGTCGCGGATCAGCAGCCCCGAAACGGCCCTCACCGCCCGCGAGGTGCAGCTGCTTGAACTGCTGGCCACCGGCCTGACCAACCGTTCCATCGCCCGGCACCTCTTCATTTCCGAGGCCACCGTCAAGACCCATCTGGTGCACATCTATGGCAAGCTCGGGGTGGACAACCGGACCGCCGCCATCGCCCGGGCCACGCAACGCCGGATTATCCGCCCGCCGGGCCAGTAACGGTGCCATACTGGGCGTTCATCGCTTCGTCGTCAGGGGAACCTCGGAAATGGTCCTGGATACAGCCACGCTGAGGGTCGCGTTCGGTCTGATGGCTCTCCTGCTTGGCGTCCTGTTCTACATCTTCGTCTACCGCACCACGCGCGCACCGTACAGCGGCTGGTGGTGCGTGGCCTTGGCGCTGTTTCTCACCGGAGCACTTTCATTTCTGCTCGATGGCACGCCTTTTCAACGGTGGACTAATCCAATGGGGCATGTCCTGTTGGTTTCGGGAGCGGTGAGCGTCTGGTCAAGCGCACGTACGCTGCGGCGGTCCCCGCCAGGCCCGTTGATGTTCGCTGCCGCGCCCGCTGCCACCTTGGTGGCGTGCGCTGTTGACAGTCCGGCCACGAACACGTGGGCAGGAGGACCGGTCTTTCTGGCCTCGATGGCCCTGATGTTTGGGCTGGCGACCCGGGAGATGTGGCCGGCCGGACCCGCTTACACCCGGGTCCGAATCCCCATGACGGCATCTGTCGGGCTGGTGTCCGTCTTCTATACCGCCCGCCTTATTGCATTTCTCACGGATGGGCCGGGGGGACCGACCTTCGAGGTGTTCTTCGGCTCCGCAATCACCACCATGATCACCATGGTGCTGCTGGTGGTGGTGTCTTTCAGCATGTCCGGTCTCATCAGCGAACAGCAGACCCGGGCACTGCGCATGGTGGCCACGCGGGACGACCTCACCGGGCTGCTGAACCGCAAAGCCTTCCTGGACTTGGCCACAGAGCTGTTGGGCGACAGGGCCGTCGCCCGGGGCGCGGGTGCCCTGATCCTCGCTGACCTGGACCATTTCAAGGCAGTCAACGACACCCACGGACACGCTGCCGGCGACCTTGCGCTCCAGGCCTTCGCCGACGCGTGCCGGGATACGGTGAGATCCGCGGATCTCGTGGGCAGGTACGGCGGGGAAGAGTTTGTCCTCCTCATCCCGGGTGCCTCCGCCGGGCGGGCGGACGAATTCGCCGAGGAGGTCAGCAGGCGGCTCGCGCAAGTGCCCACCGTCGGCGGGCTGGAGATGCCCACCGTCAGTTACGGCGTAGCACTCTACGACGCCGGGACCTCCGACGTGGAAGACCTCATCGCCGCCGCTGACGGGGCTCTCTATAAGGCCAAGTCGCTGGGCCGGAACCGCACCGTCCACAGCGACCCGCAGGGCTAGCCCGTCAGTTCAGCTTCCCCGCCAGCCGTTCCCGCATGGCCACAGTGCGCCACCCGCCGGGCGAACAGCGCCGTGGCCGCCAGCACGCCCGCCCCGACGCCGATGGCCAGGTTATGTGTGGCCGATACGACTGCCACAGTGATCACCATGACGGCGGTCTCGGACTTGGGCATCCGGCGCAGGGTCCGCGGGGCGATGGAGTGCCAGTCGAAGGTAATGGCGGGTCTTGTCGGAGCGTGTGTCCGTGATGTCGTCCACCAGCTTGGCGGTCATCAGCGATTCGAGCAGCCCCACTAAGGCCATGGACAGCGAGAACGGCGCGAGGACCTGGAACGTCTCCCACGTCAGCGGGACATGGGGGACAAACACCGACGGCAGGCTCTCGGGCAGCTGGCCCTTGTCCTGGACGGTGGGCACATCCACGCCCGCCAGCGCGGCAAACACGGTGAGCACCACGATGGCCACCAAAGGTGAGGGCACCGCCGTCGTAATTCTGGGCAGTCCCACCAGGATGGCCAGGGCGTTCACGAAGCCCACCATCACCGAGCGCGGGATGAACCGCATCAACCGGGTGACGCCGAGGAGCGCCAGCAGGATCTGGAAAACGCCGGCCAGGATCACCGCCGCAATCAGGTGGTCCAGGCCATGGCTGCGCATCAGCGGGGCGATGACCAGGGCGACGGCGCCGGTGGCGGCGGAAATCATGGCGGTGATGCCGGTAGCGGCGGCTTCATTCATGGGCGGGGATGGGGCGGCGCGACGCATCATTGCGAAAGAGGGGGCACGGCCGCCGTTACAAGTCTGGGGTACGCGCTAAGCCAACTGCTAAAATGACTGGGTTGTAGACCGGCCTATAGCTAGTCCAGCCAGCGCCGTAACGTAAGTAGGGGACCACACAAGACATGACGGCAGGCGGTTCACACATCAGCACTTCGGAGAGCGTCCCGGGTCCGTCGAAAAAGACTGCGGCGGAACTCCCGGAGACGTCTGCGCCCGCCCTAACTCCCCCCACGAAGCGCCGGGCGTACATCGCCACCTGGCAGGGGTTCCTGGGCGCCCTCATGATGTTTGTGGGCTCGATCGGAACGGGCTGGATCGCCAACGGCTCACCCATGATCCGCCAGCCGGTGGTCATCGCGCTGCGCACCGAGGGCTGGGGCGTGACGCTGTCCACTGTGCTCCTGACGGTGGGGGCGATGCTCCTGATGCGGTCCTGGCTGCGGCTGGGCCAGCGGCTGGACGACTGGGGCGAACACTCGCTGCGCTCGGTGGTCATAGCCATCTCCGCCTGGTCCCTGCCGCTCCTGCTGGCCGTCCCCATCTTCTCCCGCGACGTCTACGCCTACACTGGCCAGGGCCGCCTGGTCATGGAAGGCCAGAACCCGTACGCCGTGGGCATTTCCACACTCAACAACTGGTTTGCCCTCGGCGCGGATCCGGCCTGGGCCGAGAACCGGACCCCCTACGGGCCCTACTTCCTGTGGCTCGCCCGCGGCGTGGTGGAGCTGACAGGGGCACAGCCCGACGTGTCCGTCCTGCTGTTCCGCCTGATCGCCGGCGTCGGGGTTCTGCTCTGCGTCATTTACGTGCCGAAGCTGGCCGAACTGCACGGCATTAACGGCGCTCGGGCACTTTGGATCGCGGTGGCCAACCCGCTGTTCCTCATCAGTTTCGTGGCAAGCGCCCACAACGACGCGCTGATGGTGGGCCTCGCCGTCGCCGGTGTCTACTTCGCGGCGACGAAGCGCTACCTGGCCGGAATCCTGCTGGTCACTGCCTCCATCGGGATCAAGCCGATCACCGTGCTGCTTCTCCCGTTCATCGGGGTCATGTGGGCCGGGCCAGCCGCCTCGTGGACGCGGAAGTTCCTCATTTGGGGTGCGACGGCGGGAATCAGCTTCGCCGTGCTGGCAGTGAGCGGGATCCCCTACAACCTCGGGTTGGGCTGGGTGTGGGCCATCATGGACCCGACGCCGGGGTACACCGGCTATTCGCCGTCAGGGTTCCTGGGGCAGCAGGCTGAGTTCCTGGGGAACGTGCTGGGACTGCCGGGCGGGACCATCGCGGACCTCTTGCGGACCGGCATGAAGTGGGCGGCCATCGGGCTGGTGCTGCTGCTGATGTTCCGTGGCGACTACTCGCGGGCGGTGCGCCGGCTGGCTCTGGCGTTTACCGCGGTCGTGATGCTTTCGCCCATCATCCAGCCCTGGTACATCCTGTGGTTCCTGCCGTTCCTGGCCGTCACGGGCATCCGGAACGACTGGCAGATTCGGTGCCTGTACGTGGGTGTGACGTTCTTTGTGGTGTTCGGCGCGCAGGACCAGCTTTCGGTCTGGTCCTTTGTGGAGCTGCCCATTGACGCGTCGTCGCTGGCGTTCGTGACGGCGCTGCTGTTCACGTTCTATCTGCTGGTCCTGGACATCCACACGCGGAAGCTGCTGATCGAGGGTAAACCCTTGGACTGGGCCCGGCGTGGTTGGCGCTGGCTGCTGGACCAGCGCCGCGGCGCCCGCTAGCCAGGGGTCGGTTAGCCCGGAGGCCAGTGGCCCTAAGCGGTCTTGGCCTGCGGGACCGCCTGCGACTTCCGGCCGAGCTCCGCGGTCCGCTTCACCGACCACCACAGCAGCACCACCAGGAGCACGTTGCGCGTGGTCAGGATGGCGGCCATGACCGGGTGGGCGTGGATGAGGGGGGTGTAGAACAGCGGGTAGATCACAAACGTCGTGACGGCGATTCCCATCAGCAGCGCGGCCGGGACCTTCCACCGTTCCCAGTCGTGCGTGAGGCCGGCGATGATCACCGGCGCCAGCCAGATGATGAACTGCGGCGAACCCACCTTGTTGAACACGATGAACGCCGTGGTCATCATCAGCGCGCCTTCGAGGAAGAGTTCTTCCCGCTCGGCGCCGCGGTTCAGTGCCCTGACCAGCAGGACGGCGGCCACTACGGCGGCGAGGATCAGCAGGGGCTGCATCAGGAACGCGGCAACGTCGGCGCCGGGGCCGTAGACCTCGGTGGAGTTGATGGCCGTGTTGTCCGCCATCTTGGACCCGGCGATGTTGAAGACGCTGAGCCACACCCACGGCGTGGAGAACGTGGCTTCAAGCTGCATGCCACGCTCGCCCTGGTTGGTCAGGAAGTCCATGATGTGCGGCAGCCCGCCCGACAGGTACGTGCCCAGGCCCACGACGGCGGTGACCGCCACGCCGGAGGCCAGCACCTGGATCCGTTTCCGGCTGGCGATGACGATGGGCACCAGGACCGCTGCCGGCCACACCTTGAGCCACGTGGCAACGCTCAGCAGGATCCCTGCCACCACGGGGCGTTCGGCCGCGTACAGGAGGGCAATCAGCACGATGGGGGCGGTGATGCCCTCCACCCGGGCGAAGCTGAGGTAGCCCATAAAGGCCGTGAAAAACAGCCACCACCAGGCCGGGGCGATGCCCTTCACCTTCCGCGGTCCGCGGGTCAGGAAGGCAAGCCCGACGGCGTTGAGGGCTGTGATGATCAGGAACCAGCACAGGAGGTACAGGCTGGGTCCGGCAATGTTCGCGAGGAAGATGGGGATCTGCGCCAGCACCGGGTACACCCAGGGGCTGATCTTGCCGTCCAGGCTGTCCGGGTTGTAGCCGTCCATGGCCCACTGGCGGTACTGCTCGGTGTCGCTGAACGTATCGCCGTGGAGGAAGAAGGACGCCATCCAGCCGAGGAAATACAGGTGGATGACTGCGAAGCCCCACCAGACGCTGGACGGACGGGCGAACCAGTCCACCACGCGCGCGGGCAGGACGGTGCTGCGGACGCTGACCAGCCGGTCGAAGAACTTCGTGGAAATCTCAGGACTCCTTGAGCGCGGGGACGGTCGCTGAAGTCTTTTTGCCCAGCGAGTAGAGGCGCCGGACCGACCACAGGAACAGGACCACCAGGAGGACGTTGCGGATGGTCAGCACGCCCGCCATGAGGGGGTTGTTGTGGCTGAGGGCATCGTAGAACAGGGGGTAGATGAAGAAGGTAGCCGCGGCGATGGCGATGAGCATGGCCGCGGGGACCCGCCACTCACGCCAGCTGTGCGCCAGGCCCACCGCTACGGCCGGGGCCAGCCACACCATGAACTGGGGGGAGCCCACCTTGTTGAACACCACAAAGGCGGTGGCCAGGGTGAGCGCCCCGGCCAGCAGCAGCTCGGTACGGTCCACGCCGCCGTCGGCCTTGCCGTTGCTGTTGAGCTTGCCGTTGTGCAGCGCCCAGAAGGTCAGGCCGGCCACGAGCAGCGCGGCAAGGATGAGGAGCGGCTGCATCAGCACGGACATCACCGCGGTGCCGGGGCCGTCCACCTGCATGGAGTTGATATCGGTGTTCATGTACATCCGGGAGTCACCGATGTTCAGGACGGACAGCCACAGCCACGGGGTGGTGAATGTTGCCTCAAGCTGCATGCCCCTGTCACCCTGTTGGGTCAGGAAGTTCAGCAGCTTGGCCACACTGCCAACTGCGGCGGCGAGTGCCACCACCACGGCTGACGTGGCCACGCCCGCCAGCACCACCAGCAGGCGGTTCTTGACCACGGCGAACAGGGCCAGCATGACCGCGGCGGGCCAGACCTTCACCCAGGTCGCGGCGGCGAGAATGACCGAGGCGATAAACGGCCGGCCCACACCATAGGCCAGGGCCACCAGGACGATCGGTGCGGTGAGGCCGTCCACGCGTGCGAAGCCGAGCCAGCCCATCAGCAGTGTGAAGATCAGCCACCACCAAGCCGCCGGGATGGCGTCCTGGTTGCGGCCGCGGTCCGTGAGCTTGGCCAAGGCCCAGCCGTTGAGGATGGTGGTCATCAGCACCCAGAGGAAGAAGAACGGTCCGGGGCCGGCAAGGCCTGCCAGCGCCATGGGGATCAGCGCGAGGATGGGGTACACCCACGGGCTGGGGCCGCCGCTGAGGTGGGTTTCGTCAAAACCCGCCCGGGCCCACTCGCGGTAAATGAAGGTGTCGCTGAAGGCCTCGCCGCGCAGGGACAGCAGCGCCGCGAAAATCAGGAATCCCAGGTGCACCAGGATGAAGCCTGTGAGGAGCCCCCGCGGTGTGTTCAGCCAGGACCGTGCGGCCGCCGGCAGGATGACGTTGCGGATCCGGGTGAGCGTGGCGAAGAATGCGTCCGTGGAAATGGCGGAATCCTTGTCAGAGAGGGGCAAAAACAGGTGCCGGATCTTGCCGCGGGGCTGGAACCGGGAGCATCGGAGGTCCGTCTACAACAGCCTCCACCATGAGTCAAGGGTAGTTGAATGTCGGTGGTGCCCAATAATCCTGCGGCGCCGCGATTGACCTACTCGGACTTGGCCAGGCGGTAGCGCTCGATCTGTTTGAGCCGCCGCAGGAGGCTGTCGCGCCGAGGGTGCGGCACGGCGTCGGGCGCCTCTGCGGTGAGGTCGATGTGTTTGGTGCCGTACTGCCAGAGCAGGAGGTCATCCAGCAGGCGGTCCGGGCCGGGGGAGTATCGGTGGTCCAGCGCCTTGCGGACCTCGGTGATGCGCTGGGCGCTGAGCAGGCCGGCCAGCTGGACGGTCTGGTTGAGGCCGTGGGCGGCCATGAGCTCAGCGGCCCAGCCCCAGTCGTCATCCACCTTGCGGTCCACGTGTGGCAGCAGCGTGCGCCAGACGTCGCGGATCCGGTTGGGAGTGAGCTGCGCGGCGCCTTCACCGTCCAGGTCCCAGTAGCTGCGGACTTCCTCGTAGCGTTCGTGCAGGTCCGCGAAGGCGCTTTCCACGGTTTCCAGCATGGCGGCGGTGGCAGTGAACTGGCGGTCGAAATGCGGCGTCCAGGCGCGGGGGTCCTCGGCCTTGAAACGGATGTCGTGCTCGATCTCGCTCCAGGCGTGGGCGAAGACCGTGCGGATCTGGCATTCGAAGAAGTAGCTGCCGTTGGCCGGAATGTCCGGGTTGAAGGCCTGCTGGTAATCCTTGACGGCCTCGTTCTGGATGGTGCGCAGGATGAGGTGGCGGCTGGAATAGCCGTACGTGCCGGACTCGATGGAGCCGATGTCCTTCTCGCGGTCGCCGCGGCAGTCGAACACCTGGCGCTGGCGCTTGATGATGTTGGCCACCAACGCATTCTCCGCGGGCAGCTTGGTGATAACACGCACGCCCACCATGTCGTTGAGGGTGCGGAACGGGTCCGGAAACTTCAGTACCGGAGGGCCGCCGGGTTCCAGCGGTTCCTCAATCCGGGAGATCTTCTCCCGGAACGATTCCACTGATTTGGTGCGCCCGGTGACGAACAGCGGCGTGACCTCGGTGTCCTTCAACATGTCGCGAAGGATGTGGAGAACGTCCTTGGTGACCAGCTTCAGGGCAGGGCGGACGCGCTCGTAGATCTCCACGTTCTCCTGCACGGATTCACGCAGGCTGATGTCCAGGCTGTCCCAGTTACTCGGCATGCCACCAGCTTACGGCGGGGGTGTGACAGCGGGTTGTCATGCCGGCACAGTGTTATGCCGAGGTGGAGTTGCGGACCACCAGGGAACTTTCAAGCGTCAGCTGCGGCTGCTCCAGCCGGTGGCCTTCCATGAGCCGGCGCAGCTGCCCGCCGGCCTTCAGCCCCAGTGACGTAGCCGGCAGGTGCACGCTGGTCAGGCTGGGATTGCTCGTCGCGGAGTACGGCAGATCGTCGAAGCCCGCGATGGCCAGCTGGCCCGGGATCTGCACGCCTGCCACCCGTGCTTCCTGCAGCACGCCGTAGGCGTGCGTGTCAGTGCAGCAGGCGACGGCGGTGACCCCGGCCTGATGCCATGCCGGCCAGGCGGCTGCGAACGCGGCGGCGGACGCGCCGACGTCGATGGTGGTGCTGATGATGTGGCCGGGCTCCACGGTTATTCCGTGTGCCGCTGCCTCGTCCAGGAAGGCTTCGCGGCGGACAGCAAACGTGGCCGTGCCGGTGACGCTGTCCACGTAGGCCACCCGGCGGTGGCCCGTCCCGGCCAGATGCGCGGCAAGCTGGCGCGCGCCGTGCGCAACGTCCAGATTCACGGATGGGGCGTAGGCCTCCAGCCCCGGGGCATCGAGCAGGACCACGGGGCCGGCGGCGGAAAGTTCTTCGAGGAATTCGGCGTTGGGGGCACCCACCAGCAGGCCAGCCGGCCGGAGTGCCATCAGCTTCCTGACGTCGCCCGCCTGCGGGAACTCGCCGGCCGCAGTGACGGATAACAGCAGCTGGTAATCAGCCCCGAGTGACTCCCGGACACCGGCGATCACCTTGGCGAAAAACGGGTTGGAGATGTCCGGGGACACGAGGATCACGATGGAGCTGACGCCCTTGGCCAATGAGCTGCCGATCCCGTCCACCACGTACCCGAGCTCGGAAATTGCGTCCTGCACGCGGGCGATGTTGTCCTCGGAGACGCGGCCGGCAGTCTTGCCGTTGGCCACCAGGGAAACGGTCGCCGTCGAGACGCCGGCGCGGGCCGCGACCATGGCGGCGGTGATCCGCCCAGGGCGGACGGACTGCTGCACCTGTTCCGCGGATTCCATACGTCGATCGTAATAGGCCGGGACGTTCCGCATTGCACCCGCGAACCTATGCACTGACCTCCTGAACGCGGGCGTCATCCGGCGATGCGGTGAGGGGCACAGGTTCCGGTCGTGGAACCGTGCTTTGGATCGGGACCATGGCTCCGGTCCGGGCCGACTCGAGCACCGATTCCATAACTTCAAGGGCGTGATAAGCCAGCCGGCCGCCGGCGCGCGGTTCTTCACCCTCCGGCGTCGCCGCAAGATCGGCGATGCCGAACCCCCGGCCGGAGTCCACGTACCCGGCCGAGACCGGAAGGGTCGTCCAGGAGTCGTCGCCGAGGGTGAACAGTTCCACGTCACCGGCGAAGTGGTTCGGGTCCGGAACCACCAGGGAGCCGCGCTCACCGTGGATCTCAATGTTGGAGGACCTGGTCTTGACGGCGTCGAAGCTCATGACCAGGGTGGATAGCGCCCCGTTCGCGTGGACCAGGATTCCCGTCACGTGCGAGTCGAAGTTGACCGGGATCACCTCGCCTTCCCGCGGACCAGACCCGATGGTCCGCTGCGTCCGCGTGTGGCTGGCCGCCCCGGTCACGGAAACCACCGGCCCCAGCAGGCTAACCAATGCACTGACGTAATACGGGCCCATGTCCAGCAGCGGGCCCCCGCCGGGCTGATAGTAGAAATCCGGGTTAGGGTGCCAACGTTCATGGCCGGGCGTGACCATCGTGGCGGTGGCCGAGATGGGGGAACCGATGAGGCCGTCGTCGATCGCTTTGCGGGCCGTCTGGATGCCGGTTCCGAGGACGGTGTCCGGGGCGCAGCCGACGGCGACACCGGCAGCGCGCGCCGCTTCCAGTACCTGGCGGGCCTCGCCAGTCGTGGCCGCCAGCGGTTTCTCGCCGTAAACGCTCTTTCCCGCGGCGATTGCCTTGAGGGCCACTTCGGCATGGGCGGCGGGAATGGTCAGGTTCAGCACCAGGTCCACGTCATCGGCGGCGATCAGTTCGTCGACCGTGAGCGCCCGGACGCCGTCGTAGTCATCCGCGACCGCCTGCGCGCGGGCCGGATCCAGATCTGCCACCGCAACAAGTTCGATGGCATCGAGCCGCCGGAAGTTTGTGAGGTACTGGGCGATGATGGCCCCGCACCCAATGATTCCTACTTTCAACGGCTTGCCCACAGCAGGCCCCTTTCGATGATGGTGCGGACGTTGTGGTCCTGGAGGATTTCCACGCGGTGCCCGGGAGTGGCGACGAAGATTCTGCCCTGGCCCCATTGCCGGGTCCAGATGGCCGGCGAGGTCACTTCACGGTTCCAGGGATCCCAGGCGCGGACCTTCTGGGTGGTGGTGGCGAGGACGTCGACGTAGTCGTCGGCCAGCACCCAGTACTGTTCGGTGACCAGTTCGAAGTCGCCGATGCCGCGGGTAATGGGATGGGTTTCCGCGGCGGGAAGCATGTTGATGGTGTACGGGACGTAGTTGTCGGACTGTTCGCCGGTGCGCTGGTCGGGGTGGTTGCCGGGGTGGCAGGCGAACTGTCCGCCGATCAGGTGGAGGTAGTCCGAGGTGTTCCGGTAGGAGTCGGCGATGCCGCCGTGCCAGCCGGCCAGGCCGGTTCCGTTCTCGACGGCGGCCCGCAGGCCCTCGAATTCATCCTTCTCGATGGTGGACATCGTCATGCACTGCATGATGAGGTCAACGCCGGCCAAGTAGTCGGCATCGGCGTAGATATTGGGGGATTCCTCGACCCGGACGTCAAAGCCGTTGTCCTTCAGGTACGGGATGAAAAGCTCTGTGGCCTCTATGGGCTGGTGTCCATCCCAGCCGCCACGGACCACGAGTGCGGTCTTTTTGTCTGTCATGGGTTTTCCTTTGCTGGGGTTCCGTGTTCTGTACTCAACGTCCTAGACCTTCTGCCATTGGCTGGAGTTTGCTGCGCTGTCCTCGACGGCGGCCAGCACCTGCTGGACCTGTAAGGCATCGGCGAAGGACGGTTCTGGCTGGCGGTCCTCCGCGATGGCAGTGACGAAGTCGACCACCTGGTGGGTGAAACCGTGTTCGTAGCCCAAACCGTGGCCGGTGGGCCACCAGTTGCCGACGTACGGATGCTCGGGCTCGGTGACGAAAATCCGCCGGAAGCCGGCATCGGGGGATTCGGCCGCGTCGTAGAAGGACAACACGTTCATTTCCTCGAAATCGAAAGCCAGCGACCCCTTGGTGCCGTTCAATTCGAGCCGCATCGCGTTCTTGCGGCCCAACGCGTAGCGGGTGGCCTCGAAGACGCCGATGGGTCCGCCGTCGAACCGGGCACTGAAGATCGCGGCGTCATCGACGGTGACGGAACCTCGCGGCGCATCATTTCCCGCATCGCCGTGTCCGCCCAGGCCGACAAGATCGCCGGCCAATGGACGCTCAGCAACAAATGTTTCCAGCAGGGCCGAAACGCCGGTGATCTTCTGTCCGGTGATCCACTGCGCCGCGTCGATGCTGTGCGCACCGATATCACCGAGGGAACCGGAACCGGATTTGCTCTTGTCCAAGCGCCACGTCATGGGTGCGTTCTCGTCTGAGAGCCAGTCCTGCAGGTACTGCGCCCGCACGTGACGGATTGTTCCGAGCCTGCCCTGCTCCACGAACCGTCTTGCCAGCGCCAGCGCGGGGGTCCGCCGGTAGCTGAAGCCGCACAGCGAGAACACCCCGCGTTTGGCGGCCGCCTCCGCCGCAACGGTCATCCGTTCCGCCTCCTCCACGGAGTTGGCGAGCGGCTTTTCGCACAGCACGTGCTTGCCCGCCTCGAGCGCGGCGATCGCAATTTCGGCGTGCGTGTCGCCAGGAGTACAGATGTCGATCAGGTCAATGTCATCGCGCTCGATCAGCCGCCGCCAGTCAGTCTCCACGGAGTTCCAGCCCAGCTTGTTGGCCGCGGCGCGGACGCCATCTTCGTTCCGGCCGGCTACAGCCGTCAGTTGGGGTTCCAGCGGCAGGTCAAAGAACCGGGGTGCTGTCCGCCATGCGTGGGAATGGGCGGCGCCCATAAAGGCGTAGCCCACCATACCGACGCGCAATGGCTTTGCGGAAGTCATTGATTTCCTTTCGTAAGAATTCGGGTTACTTGCTGAACCCGGCGGTCAGGCCGCTGAGCAGCTGGCGCCGGGCGATGACGTAGATGACCAGCAGCGGCAACGTGGCGAGCACCACGGATGCCAGCACAGCGGGGATGTTGACACTGAACTCCCCTTGGAATGTCCATAGCGATAAGGGGAGCACCCGCGTGGAAGGGCTCTGCGTCAGGATGAGCGGGAAAAGGAAGCCGTTCCACACGTGGAGGGCGTTGTAGATGCCCACGGTGATGACAGCGGGCTTGGTCATGGGAAGGGCAAGCCGCCACATCATCGCCCAGTCTGAGCAGCCGTCCAGGCGCATGGATTCGAACAGCTCGTTGGGCACATCCCGCATGAAGTTGGACAGGATGAGGACGGAGATGGGGATCGCGAAGGCGATGGACGGGAGGACCAGTGCGAGCAACGTGTCGTAGAGATGGGCCCTGGTGATCATCCAGTAAATCGGGATGATCGTGGCATGCAGCGGAATGGCCAGGCCGAGGAGGAAGAGGTTGTTGGTCCAAGTCAGGAACCTGCCCTTGCCACGAACAATCGCGTAGGCGGCCATAAACGCCACGAACAGTCCCGGCACCACACTGCCCACGGTCACAATGAGGCTGTTGGTGAAGTACTTGGCGAAGTCGTTCTCAAGGACCAGTTTGTAGTTGTCCAGCGTCGGCTCGGTGGGCGGCATCATGGGGTTCGATGTGAAGAATCCGGCCTGGTTCTTCAGGCTGGTCACCACCACGTAGTACACGGGAATGATGATGAAGGCCAGCCAGGCCCAGCCGCCCAGGCCACCCAGGAAGTTGGGCCGCTGCCGGGCAGTGCGGGCGGTGCGGCTGTTGGGCCGCCGCCCTGCGCTGCCCGGACGGCGTACGACGGCGGCAGGAGACGTGGGTAGCTGAATCTCGGTGGCCATCAGGCACCTTCCAATTGGCTGTCGTTGCGGTTTTTCCCGCCAAGTCGCTGCAGCAGCAGGGCCAGGGCCAGGCCGATGACCACAAGGATGACGCCGAGTGCGCTCGCGGCACCCATGTCGTTGGCCTTGAACCCGGTCAGGTACATGTGAAGGGGCAGCAGGCGGGTGGCATAGCCGGGTCCGCCGGCGGTCAGGACGAAGATGAGGTCGAAGTAGGCCAGTGAGCCCACCACCATCAGCGTGGAGGAGGTGATGATGGTGTACTTCAGCTGCGGCAACGTGATGCTGAAGAACTGCTGGATGCGCCCCGCGCCATCGATCTGCGCGGCTTCATACAACGATGTGGGGATCTGCCGGACACCGCCTTGGTAGATCAGGGTGTGGAACGGCACGAACTGCCACGCGATCACAAAAACGACGACGAACAGCACCAGGTCCGAATTGCCCAGCCAGTCCTGCGTGAGGAACGGCAGCCCCAGGCCCGGACCCAGCCCGAAGTTGGGATCCAGCAGTGCCTTGAACGCGATGGCCACGGCGGCCGAGGAGAGCAACAGGGGCACGAAGTACAGGACGGCAAGCGCTGCCCGGTACTTATGGCCTGCTGCCGTGAAGACGCCCAGCAGCAGGCTGATCGGTGCCTGGACGATGAAGGAGAAGAACATGATCTTCGCTGTCACCAACAGTGCGTTGCCAGTGATCGGATCGGTCAGGACCGTGGTCCAGCTGGAGAACCCATCAAGCGTGATTTCGCCCAGCCCGTCCCACCTCGTGAAACTGAGGAACAGCACGCCGAACAACGGGATGATCGCGAAGAGGAGGAAGAAGACGAGGGCTGGAGCGGCCAGCCACCCCGACGGACCCTTTTCCAGGGTCCGTCGGGAAGTACCGGTGGTAACTGACACAGCTATTTTCCGATCGTTGCGTTCATCGTTGCGACAAACTGCTCCGGGGTGATCTTGTTCAGGAAGATCTGATCCAGGTTGGCGAGCATCGCGTCGCCCTGCGCAGGGCTCAGTGCCTGGTCCCAGGAGAGCTGGAAGTTGGGAGCGTTCTTGGCCAGGCCGTACGCGAAGTTCAGGAATCCCTTGTCCGGTGAGGCTTCCAGCTTGCTTTCGATGCCGTTGACCACCGGCACTGCACCGGAGTCGATCAGGGTCTGGGTGTCCGCATCGGTAAACATCCCGTTCTTGATGTACTCAAGGGCGGCTGCCTTCTGGCTGTCCGTGGCCTTGGAGGAGACGGACCAGAAGTTGGACGGGTTGCCCACGATGTTGGCGGGATCGCCCTTGCCGCCGTCAACGGTGGGGAATGTGGTGAAGCCCAACTTGCCGCCCTTGGTGAAGTCCGGCGCGTCCTTCTTCATGCCCTGGTAGATCCAGCCGCCTTGGAGCACCATCGCAGCTTTGCCCGTGTAGAGCAGGGCCTGGTCCGCGTTGGAATCGGCCGCGATCGAGGAGAAGCCATTGATGAAGCCGCCCGCATTGACCAGGTCCTGGATCTTGGTCAGGGATTCAAGCACTGCAGGGTCTGACCAGGCATCGGGCTTGTTGGCTGCAATCTTGTTGAAAACCTCGGGTCCGCCGATGCGGTCCACCAGGTATTCAAGCCACATCAGGTCCGGCCATTTGGACTGGCCGCCCAGCGAGAAGGGAGCAACCCCGGCCTCTTTGAACTTCGGCACGAGGGCCATCAGCTGATTCCAGGTTTTGGGTGGCTGGGCGCCGATTTTCTCGAACAGTTCCTTGTTGTAATAGAGCACAACCGGCTGGACGTTGTTGTTGGGCAGGGCGAAAATTTTGCCGTCCACCTGGCCGTTCTTGATGATGGATGGCAGGTAGCGGTCCTTGACCTCCGGGTTTTCCGCAATGAAGTCCGTGAGGTCCTCGATCTGCCCGGAGTCAACGTAGGACTTGAGAACGCCGCCGCCCCAGCCGTAAATGAAAGTGGGACCTTCACCGGCGCCGATGGCGGTGCGCACCTTGGTCTTGTAGGCATCGTTGGCGAAGAAGTCGAGTTTGATGGACTGGTCGGGATGCGCAGTGTTCCACGCGTCGATGGATTTTTGGGTATTGGCCTGGTTCCCGCCGGTCAGCCCCCACATCGAGGGCGAATCCGCGCTGACATTTGCGGGGCCGCTGGAACCGCAGGCGGCCAGGGAGAGCGTCAGTGCGGCAGCCAGGGCTGTGGAACGCAGCTTTCGATTGAACATATGGTTTCCGTCCATCCTTCGGGGGTCGTCACTGAGCGCCCGGTGTGAGTTCAGAAGTCCAGCCTCAGGAAAGAGGCAGCACTGTGAGTGGAGTTTGTTTCACCTAAAGTCTTCGAAATATTTCGATAATGCTTTCGGTTGAGTGAAACAAAGGTAACGGACATCACAATTGGGCGTCAAGGCATTTTGTGCAATAAATTTCAGTAATGCATTGACGCAGCCTGCGGCTTGCTGCAAAACTGGCGGAGCGAAATGTTTCGAAAGTCAAGGAGAACTAGATGACCGCCGTCGAGCAGCAGGGAAAGCTCACCCTGGCAGCGATTGCCCGGGAGGCCGGCGTTTCCGCGCCCACAGTCTCGAAGGTCATCAACGGCCGGGATGACGTGGCGGCGGAGACCCGGTCCAAGGTGATGGCCGTGCTGGCGCGGACCGGCTACAAGTCCCCGGTCCAGCAGCGGCGGAACCTTGCGGGCCGGCAGGCGGTGGAGGTGGTCTTCGATTCCCTGGACTCCGCCTACTCCATCGAAGTCCTCAACGGGATCCTGGAGGCGGCCGGCGCTGCGGACATTGAAGTGCTGCTGAACGTCACCAGCAGGCAAGGGCCTTCGCGGTTAACCCCGGAGCAGCGCGCCCGCCGGATTGTGGACGAGGGGCGCTGCGGAATGATCGTGGTGACCTCCGCCTTCAGCGAGCCCCAGCTTGATGCCTTCAACCGCAGGGGAGTGCCCACGGTGGTGATTGATCCGCTCAACCCCCCGGCCGGAAATGTGGTCAGCATCGGCGCCACCAACTGGGCCGGCGGCAAGGACGCAACGTCCCACCTGCTGGATCTTGGCCACCGCAGGATCGCCTACCTGGGAGGTCCGGATGGTGCCGAATGCAACCAGGCCCGGCTCCACGGCTACCTGGCCGCCCTGCGGGCGAGGAACGTCCCGGTGGACGATCGCTACATCGTGCAGGGCAGCTTCAGGTCCGAGGCGGGGGTCCGGGGCATGAAGCAACTGCTGCAGCTGGATGAGCGGCCCACTGCAGTATTTGCGGCAAATGACACCGTTGCCCTGGGTGCGCTTGCCGAGGCGCGGCGCCAGAACGTACGGGTGCCGGAGGATCTGAGCCTGGTGGGGTTTGACGGCACGTACCAGGCGGAGGAATCCGTGCCCGCGCTGACCTCCGTGGCCCAGCCGCTGCAGGAGATGGGCCGGGCCGCGCTGCGCTTCATCCTGCGCCAAATGCGCGGCGAGACCCTGGACTCCCGCAGGGTGGAGTTGGCCACGAACCTCGTCATCCGCGAATCCACGGCGCCGCCGCAGGCGCTGTTGCCCGTGGCCTGAACCGCGTGGCCTGAACTGCTCGTTCGTCAAATGCGTCAAGCGTTTGACGTGCGGCTACGTTAAGCGCTTGACGCGTGGCTTGGGCAGGTGTCATGATCTCCGTGAATACTTTCGGCCGCTGCTTCGGCAGGCCCCAATGACGTGGAGATTTAACGTGGAATCCAAACCGATGAAACCCGGCCCCAGGAAAATCATTCTTGACTGCGACCCCGGGCATGACGACGCCGTGGCCATCCTGCTCGCGCACGGCAACCCGGACATTGATCTGCTGGCCGTCACCACCGTGGTGGGCAACCAGACGCTCGAAAAGGTCACCAGGAACGCGCTCGCCGTCGGGACAATTGCCGGCATCACCGGCGTGCCTTTCGCCGCAGGATGCGGCCGGCCCCTGGTCCGCACCATCGAAACCGCGCCGTCCATCCACGGCGAAACGGGCATGGACGGCCCGGCACAGCCCGAGTCCACCATCGAGCTGGACCCGCGCCACGCCGTCGACCTCATCATCGATACCGTGATGGCCCACGAACCGGGCACGGTCACTTTGGTCCCCACCGGCGGCCTCACCAACATCGCGCTGGCAGCCCGCAAGGAACCGCGCATTGTGGAACGCGTCAAGGAAGTTGTCCTGATGGGCGGCGGCTACCACGTGGGCAACTGGAGCGCCGTGGCCGAATTCAACATCATCATCGACCCCGAAGCCGCCCACATCGTGTTCAACGAGAAGTGGCCCGTCGTGATGGTTGGCCTGGACCTTACCCACCAGGCCCTCGCCACCCCGGACGTCGTCGAGAAGATCGCCGCCGTCGGCACCAAGCCCGCCAAGTTCGTGATGGAACTGATGGAGTTCTTCACCCAGACCTACAAGGACGCCCAGGGCTTTGACTTCCCGCCCGTCCATGATCCGTGCGCCGTGGCCTATGTGATCGATCCCAGCATCGTCACCACCCGCAAGGTCCCGGTGGACATTGAACTCCAGGGCACACTGACGCTCGGCATGACCGTGGCCGACTTCCGCGCCCCCGCACCGGAGGACTGCACCACCTCCGTGGCCGTTGACCTGGACCACGCCCGTTTCTGGGACCTGGTCACGGATGCCCTGGTGCGGATTGGGGAACCTCTGACAGAAACAGTCGGCACTCCCGCCGCCGCTGAACCCGCCGGCCTTGCAGCAGCCACGGGAGGCAAGTAGATGAGCGCCACCCTCACTGAGGCAAAGACCAGCCGGGGCAACGTTACTGCCCTGATGGTCGCCCTGCTGGCCGCGTGCGTCGCCTTCCAGCTCAACGCCTCCATGCTCAGCCCCGCCCTGGTCACCATGGGCAAGGAACTGAACACCGATCAGGCCGTCATCGGCCTCTCCCAGACCTGGTTCTTCACCGCGGCCGCCCTGTTCTCCCTCTTCCTGCCCCGCCTGAGCGACATCATCGGCCGGAAGAAGATCCTCATCGGCATGATGCTCCTGATGGCCGTCGGTTCGGTCATCGCGGCCATGGCCCCCGACGTGACCTGGCTCTTTGTGGGCCGCATCATCCAGGGCGTCAGCGGCCCCACCGTGCCGTTGTGCCTGATCATGCTGCGCTCCGCCGTCAGCAACCCGCGCAAATACGGGACGCTGATGGGCCTCATCACCGCCGTCAACGGCGGCGTGGCCGGCGTCGACTCCTTTGTGGGCGGCTACTTCGCCGAACACTTCGGGTTCCGCAGCATCTTCTGGCTCATGGTGGTCCTGGCCGTCGTCGCCACCGCCCTGATCGCCTTCCTCGCCGGCGAGAGCAAGCCGGCCGCCGGCACCTCCATGGACTGGCTGGGCGTGTTCTTCATCGTCGTCGCCGTGGGTGCACTGCTCACCGCCCTCAACGAGGGCTCCAAGCTGGTGGGCGCCTTCGCACCCGGCACGCTCCTGCTGGCGATCGGACTGGTGGTGGTCGCCGCCGTCGCGTTCTACTGCTTCTGGACCGTGGAAAAGCGCGCCAAACAGCCCATGGTGGAAACCATCCACCTGCGCCAGCGCTCCACCTGGGCGCCGCTGCTGACCACCACGCTGACCATGACCGGCATCTTCGCCGTGATCAACGGGATCGTGCCGGCGTACGTGCAGGCCGCGGATCCGGGATTCGGCATCGGCCCGACCGAAATGTCACTGATCATCCTCACCCCGTACGCCCTGCTCGGCTGGCTGGTGGGTCCCCTCAGCGGCAGGCTCGCGCCCATCCTCGGCTACACCAAGGTCCTGCGGATCGGCATGCTGGGCAGCATCGCCGCCCTGGCCATCATCGCGTTCTTCGGACTCAGCAGCCTCCCCATGATGATCGCCGGAACCGTCTTGCTGGGCATCATGTACGCCGGTACGGTCAACATCATGCTGAACGGACTCGGAGTTGTCCTCTCACCCGCCGGAAACCCGGGGTTCCTTCCCGGCATGAACGCGGGCGCCTTCAACCTGGGGGCCGGCCTGAGCTTCCTGGTGCTGCCGGCCGTGCTGGTGGCCACCTCGGCCCTCGGCGACGCCCAGGCGTCCTACCTCTCCGTGGTTGTGACGGGCCTGGTCATCACGGTGGCCGCTTTCGCCGCCTCGCTCCTCATCCCCAAGCCCGTCGAGGCTGAGGTGACCGAATGAGTTCCGCAACAGCCGGCACCCCAGGCCGGATCGTCGTCGTCGGTTCCCTGAACGCGGACCTGACCATCTACTGCGAGCGGCTGCCGCTGCCCGGTGAGACGGTGCACGGCAACGGTTTCGCCGTGAACCCGGGCGGCAAGAGCGCCAACCAGGCCGTCGCCGCCAGCCTCCTGGGCGGGTCCGTCAGCCTGGTGGGCGCCGTCGGTGCGGACGCCAACGGCGACATGCTCCTGTCCTCCGCCGCCCGCGCCGGGGTGGACATCTCCGGCGTGCGGACCTCAGCAACCGAGGCCACCGGCGTCGCCGTCATCGCCGTGGATTCCAACGGCGAGAACAACATCATCATCTCGGCAGGCGCCAACGGCACCCTCTCGCCGTCGGACGTCGCCGCCGCGGCGGAAACGTTCGACGGCGCCGCGGTGGTCTGCCTCTGCCTGGAGGTTGGCCGTGACACGGTTGAGGCCGCCGCCCGGGCAGGGCACGACGCCGGCGCCACAGTCCTGCTGAACCTCTCGCCTTACGCGGAAATCCCGCAGCAGCTGGCGGACCTGACCGACGTCCTGCTGGTCAACGCCCACGAGGCGTCGCTGTTCCTCGGCTCCGCCGGGAATCCCGGCTCGGCCGCAATTCCCGGCAGCGACGCCGACGCCAGCGACTGGGAAGCGGTCAGGCTCCGCTTCGCCGAGCGGGGACTCCAGCGGGTCCTCGTCACGCTGGGGGCCCACGGCTCCGTGGTACTGGATTCGCTGGCCCCTGCCGGGCAGCAGTTGATCCAGATAGCACCTGTCAGGGTCAACGCAGTGGACACCACCGGCGCGGGCGACGCCTTCACGGGTGCCGTGGCCGCCCGCCTGGCGGCCGGTGCGCCGCTGGCTGACGCCGCCGCCTTCGCCTCGGTTGCCGCCGCACTCGCCACCACCCGCAAGGGAACGCAGGCCGCCTACCCGGATGAGAACGACGTCAGGCGCGTACTCACCTCGGGTGCCGTCTGACAGTCTGACGGCAGCTACACAAGAAGCGCCCGACGGCGGCAGTCTCCTGCCGCCGTCGGGCGCTTCATTTGTATGCCGCACTGCAGTCCGGGGTTACCGGCTTCTGGCCCGGTGGAGTACTGGGATGCCCAGCTGAACGGTCATGGTTTTTTGGGGCTGATGCCGCTTGGTGGTTGCTGTTGGCGTTAGTGGGTGCCGGGGTCGCTGTCGATGTAGGAGCCGGGGCGGTTTTGGGTGGGGTGTTGGCAGGTGCAGGGGCTGTCCAGTTGTAGTTGGACGGTGACTGGGTTTGTTGATTCGAGTTGGATTTCGAGGGGTTCTGTTCCGTTGCGGCTGAGGCGGAGGGTGGGTTTTTGGGCGTGGTGGTTGGGCATGGGGTGGCCTTTGCTGCTGGGTGGGGGTGTGGGTGTGCCCCGGTGGCACGGG